>JAEYPL010000344.1 GCA_023410905.1 Pseudomonadota bacterium | reverse complement strand
CCCGAGGGGAACGTGAAGTTCTTCGGGTCGTAGAACGAGCCTTCCTTGAGGCCCGGCTCGATCAGTTCCGGATCGAACTTGTGGGCCACGTATGCCTGCAGCGCGACTTCGCCGAAGGTCATCTTCTTGTTGGTGCCGCGGCCGAGGAATTCGCCATTCTCGAAGTCGACGCTGTCCTCCGGCACTTCCATGCAGGCGGCCGCGACGCGCTTTCCTTTGGCGACGATTTTCTCAGCCGCCTTGACGATCGCCGAAGCGCCGACGGCACCCGAGCGCGAGCCGTACGTGCCCATGCCCATCTGCACCTTGTCGGTATCGCCGTGGACGATCGAGACCTGCTCGATCGGCACGCCGAGCTTCGAGGCAATGACCTGCGCGAACGTCGTCTCGTGTCCCTGGCCATGGCTGTGCGAACCGGTCAGCACCTCGATGGTGCCGACCGGGTTCACGCGGATCTCCGCGCTTTCCCAGAGACCGACACCCGCACCGAGCGAGCCGACCGCGCGCGAAGGCGCGATGCCGCACGCTTCGATGTAGGCCGAGAAGCCGAGCCCGCGCAGCTTGCCCTTTCTGGCACTTTCGGCTTTGCGCGCCGCAAGGCCCTTGTAGTCCGCCATCTCCAGCGCCTTGTCGAGGGAGGCGGCATAGTCGCCCGCGTCATAGGCCATGATCACTGGTGTCTGATGCGGGAAGGATTTGATGAAGTTCATCCGGCGGAATTCCGCCGGATCGCGGCCGGTCTGGCGCGCGGCGACTTCGAGGAGGCGTTCGACGACGAACGTCGCTTCGGGACGCCCCGCACCGCGATAGGCGTCGACGGGTGTCGTGGTCGTGTAGACGCCGTCGACCTCGCAGTAGATGGCCGGGATGTCGTACTGGCCCGAAAGCAGCGGCGCGTAGAGGTACGTCGGCACGGACGACGCGAACGTCGAAAGATAAGCGCCGAGATTGGCCTTCGTGTTGGCCCGCAGCGCCAGGATCTTGCCGCTCGCATCCATGGCGAGTTCGGCCGTCGTAACGTGATCACGGCCGTGCGCGTCGGCGAGGAAGGCTTCCGTGCGCTCGGCGACCCACTTCACGGGACGGCCGACTTTCTTCGATGCCCAGATGCAGACCGTCTCCTCGGCATAGATGAAGATCTTCGAGCCGAAGCCGCCGCCCACATCCGGCGCGATCACGCGGAGCTTGTGCTCCGGCGCGATGCCGATGAAGGCGGAGAGGACGAGACGTGCGACGTGCGGGTTCTGGCTCGTCGTGTAGAGCGTGAACTGGTCCTGGCCAGGATCGTAATCGCCGATTGCAGCGCGCGGCTCCATGGCGTTTGGCACGAGGCGGTTGTTGACGATGTCGAGTTTCGTCACGTGCGCGGCTTTAGAGAACGCTGCGTCGGTCGCGTCCTTGTCGCCGAGGTGCCACTGGTAGACCGTGTTGTTCGGCGCTTCGTCGTGGATCTGCGCCTTGCCGGCGGCCTGCGCGCTTCCGACATCGACGACGGCCGGCAACTCGCCGTAGTCGACCTGGATGAGGCCGGCGGCGTCCTTGGCCTGGTCGAGCGTCTCGGCAATGACGACGGCGACGTGGTCACCGACATACCGCACCTTGCCCTGCGCCAACGCCGGATGAGCGCCGGCCTTCATGGGCGAGCCGTCCTTGGAGTGGATCATCCACCCGCAGATGAGACCGCCGATCTTGTCGGCCGCGAGATCCGCGCCGGTGTAGATGCCGAGCACGCCCGGTGCAGCGAGGGCTTCGCTCACATCGATGTTGTTGATCGTCGCGTGCGCGACCGGCGAGCGCGCGAACACGGCATAAGCCTGTCCGTGCCGGTTGATGTCGTCGACGTACTGGCCCTTGCCAGTGATGAAACGCAGGTCTTCCACGCGCTTGACTGACGCGCCAATGC
Source organism: Pseudomonadota bacterium (assembly GCA_023410905.1). Taxonomy (GTDB): domain Bacteria; phylum Pseudomonadota; class Alphaproteobacteria; order Rhizobiales; family Hyphomicrobiaceae. The sequence goes on along the minus strand of JAEYPL010000344.1, from coordinate 23,793 downwards.
CCTGATCTGTCATGAGAATATCTCCTGTCCGGCTGTCACGCTATTCGGCGGCGATCTTGGTGCCAGCCATGGCGGCGGCACCGCTTTCGATCGCGCGGACGATGTTGTGATAGCCGGTACAGCGACAGATGTTGCCCTCGAGCTCCTTGCGGATCGTCGCTTCGTCCACGCTCGGGCCATTGCGGTTCACGATGTCGACGCCGGCCATGATCATGCCGGGCGTACAGAAGCCGCACTGCAGCGCATGATGCTCACGGAAGGCCGCCTGCATGGGATGCAGCGTCGTGCCGTTCGCCAGACCTTCGATCGTGACCACGTCGGCGCCTTCACACGAGGCCGCGAGCACCGCGCAGGATTTGACCGAGCGGCCATCGAGATGGACCGTGCACGCGCCGCACTGGCTGGTGTCGCAGCCGACGTGAGTGCCTGTCAGGCGCTGGTTGTTGCGCAGGAAATCGACGAGCAGGGTGCGCGGATCTATGTCCGCGCTGACCTTGCGACCGTTGATGGTCAGCGAGAGTTTTGTCATTCGGCGTCCTCCGGTTCGGTGTTCTTGATTGTGCGCTTGTTTGGCGCTCGGCAGTCGGGATGTGTCTCCCCTTGGCGAATTGGCGTTGGTGCGGCCCTGCAAGCCCCTGAAACCGCGAATTAGAATAGATTGATCCTGCGCCGTCGTATCGGGGTCGTCAAGCTGCTGCGCCGGAGGTCCAACCAAAGGCTAGTTAGCGGCGCCGTCGCCGGAGGTGGCGACGTGTGCTGCAGTGCGGCCGACCTCTCACGGCCAACTTCAGGGCTCATCTCACGGATTGTTCAGGCCGCAAGTCCGTTGCGGACGAATACGAGCCATCGAATTGTCTTCTCGAGATGGCTAAGCTCAATTTGCAGCAATGGCCGTGTGCCCCCTCGGGTTGCCTTCCGGTGGCCCGTGGAGATGCGCGCAATATCAAGGGAGGAAGAAAAATGACGAACGACCGTTCGGTCACGCGCCGTGATGCGCTGATGCTCGCCGGTGGCGCAGCAGCACTCGGCGCCCTAGGCAGTGGAGTTCCGCAGATGGCACAGGCCGCAGCGCCGATGCTCGGCGTCTCTCGCCCCTCGATCTATCGCTTCAAGCTCGGTGCTTTCGAGGTGACAAATATCCTCGACGGTTTTGTGCAGGGAAATGGTCCGCATCCGACGTTCGGCAGCAATCAGCCGGCCGATGTCGTGCAAGCGCTCGTGCAAGCGCATGGTCTGCCGCCGACGCGCCACGAGAACCAGTTCAACGTCACGCTCGTGAATACGGGCAAAGAACTCGTCCTGTTCGATGCGGGCAATACGAAAGGCCGCGCGCCGACCACGGGTCACCTGTCCGATCTCATCACGACGGCCGGCTACAAGCCGGAGCAGGTGGATATCGTCGTCATTACCCACGGGCACCCCGATCACGTCGGTGGACTGCTCGTCGATGGCAAGCCGGTCTATGTCAATGCCCGCTACGTCTTCGGCGCGAAGGAGTTCGACTACTGGAACAAGGGTGAGAACATCCCCGACGCTCGCAAGGCCACGCGGGACACGTTCATGCAGTTCGCCGTCCCCATCGCCGAGAAGGCCACGATGATCAAGGAAGATGGGGAAGTCGTGAGCGGCATCCGCGCCGTGCCGGCGTTCGGACACTCGCCCGGAATGCTCAGTTTCCATATCGAGAGCGAGGGCAAGCGGCTTCTCAACTGGGCCGACACGGCGAACCACTACCTCCTGTCGGTTCAGCATCCCGAATGGCATGTGGCCTTCGATCAGGACAAAGACGTCGCCGTAGCGACCCGCCGGCGCATATTCGACATGGTCTCGGGCGACAAAATCCCCGTCGCCGGCTATCACATGCCATTTCCGGCCGTGGGCTTCGTCGAAAAGACGGCGAGCGGCTACCGCTGGGTTCCGGCCTCCACGCAGTTCAATTTCTAATCGGCCGGGCGTCGGCTCGGCGCCCTGCGGCCACACGTCAGGTCATGCGCAAAATGATTGACTTAATGCGGTCAATCATTTTGCGTTTTCGCGCGTTCTAATGCCTGAGCTTCTCTCGTCCCAAGGCGCGCGATACAACCTGAGTACCCCCGAAACATTCCCAGAAGTGCACCCATGGTCCGATCCGATCCCTACTGGTGGGAGGCTGCGCCTCCGGCGACGCTTCCCCGCGAGCCAGTACGCTCGAAGTGCGATGTCGTCATCGTGGGGGCCGGCTACACGGGCCTGTCCGCCGCCATAACGCTCGCCCGCGCCGGACGCAGCGTCCAGGTCTTCGACAAGATGCGGCCGGGGGAAGGCGCCTCCACCAGGAATGGCGGTATCGCGAGCGGAAATCTCAGGCCCTCGTTCGCCGAGCTTTCGAAGAAGTTCGGTGAGGTCGCGGCGCGCGCGCTGCTGCTCGAAGCCAAAGCGGCGCGCGAGGATCTCGCCGAGTTCATCTCGCAGGAAGGTATCGACTGCGATTTCTCCGTCACCGGCCGCTTTGCAGGCGCATCGACTGCCGCCGACTACGAGCGCCTTGCCCGCGATGCCGACATGCTCGTGGCGACGACCGGCATCACCGCCTATGCCGTGCCGCGCGCCAAACAGCGCGACTACCTCGGCACAGACTACTATTACGGCGGCTCTGTGCGCATGGACATCGGCGGCCTGCATCCGGGGAAGCTCCACGCGGGCATGTTGCGCCTCGCGCTCGCATCGGGTGCAATCGTGCACGGCGAGACGGCCGTCCTCGGCGTCCGCAGTGATGGCCTCGATTACGAGGTCGAGACGGCGCACGGCCGCGTCCGCGCGCGTCACGTGATCACGGGCACGAACGGCTACACGGACAAATCCGATCGCTGGTTGCGCCGACGCCTCGTGCCGGTCAGGAGCCGCATCATCGCGACGGCCCCGCTCTCCGACAATCTCATGCGCCAGCTCATGCCGAAGCGCATGATGCTCTCCGAGACGCGCAAGCTGCATTATTACTACCGTCCCTCGCCGGATGGTCGTCGCATTCTCTTCGGCGGGCGCGACGGCACCATTGCGGGCGATCCGACCTGGCCGACGGATCATCTGCGCCGCGCGCTCATCGACATCTTTCCGGAAATCGAGGACGTCGATCTGACCCATAGCTGGTTCGGGCATGTCGCCATGAACCGCGACATGATCCCCCGCATCTTCTCGCGGCAGGGTATGCGATATGCCGCCGGCTATTGCGGCTCGGGTGTGGTGTGGGCACGCTGGGCGGGTCAGAAGGCAGCATGGCAGGTGCTTGGTGAGGATGGAGGCGAGTCGGCTCTCGATATGCGTCCGCCCGCCGGCGTGCCCTTCTACAATGGCACGCCATGGTTCATGCCGGGCGTGTTCGCGTGGCTGACGTGGCAGGACAAGCGGGCGCATCGGCACCGTAAAATCAAAGCGACAACCGCGAAGCGGGATCCGGCATGAGCGAAGCGACCGAGACAGCGGTGAGGGCACCATCCGTGCCCGGGGACGAACAAGCGCCGACAGTGCCGCCGCGCGTGAGCATCGTCACGACCTATCGGCGTGCGCTCGGCCTGCTCGCGCCCGAGCGCGGGCTCGCGGGGAGCCTCGTTGCCGCCAACGTCGCAATCGGCGTCATTCTGCTCGCCGAGCCCATTCTGTTCGGCCGCGTCGTCGATGCGCTCTCGCAGGGCTCGGGCGCCTTCTCGCTGATCGGGCTGTGGGCCGTGCTTGGGCTCTTCGGCATTCTTGCGAGTGTCGTCGTCTCCCTTGCGGCTGACCGGCTTGCGCATCGCCGCCGCCTGATCGCGATGGCCTCGGCGTTCGACCAGGCCATCACGCTGCCCATCAGCTACCACGCGAGGAAAGGCTCCGGCGCCGTCATTCGCGCCATCCAGCAAGGCACGGACTGCCTGTTCGGCCTGTGGCTCGCCTTCATGCGCGACCATCTCGCGGCGCTTGTCTCGATCGCTCTGCTCATTCCGACGGCCGTTACGATCGACGTGCGCATGGCGGCGCTGCTATTCGGCCTCGGTGCGGTCTATCTCGCGGCCAACATGTTCGTGTTCAAGCGCACGATCGACCAGCAGGGCGAGGTCGAGCGCTATCATCGCGAGTTGGCGGGCCGCGTCGGTGATGTGCTCGGCAATGTGACCGTCGTGCAGAGCTATGTGCGCTTCGAGGCGGAGTCGAAAGCACTCCGCAATCTCATGGGCGACCTGCTGAAGGCGCAGTATCCCGTGCTCTCGTGGTGGGCCGCGGTGATGGTGCTGACCCGTGCGGCATCGACCATCACCATGGTTGCGATCTTCGCGCTCGGCGCGCTTCTCGTGCAGCGCGGGGAGCTGACGGTCGGGCAGGTCGTGAGCTTCGTCGCCTTCGCGAATTTGCTGATCACGCGGCTCGATGCGCTGTCGCAGTTCTTTCTCGGCCTCTTTCAGCAGAAGCCGGCCATCGACGCTTATTTCGAGCTGGTCGATGCAACGAGCCCCGTTCTCGATCGCCCCGGCGCGCGTGCGCTCGACGGTACGCGCGGGCATGTGCGCTACGAGGACCTGACGTTCCGCTTTCCGGACGGGACGATCGGTATCGACGATATGAGCTTCGAGGCGCTCCCTGGCGAGACAGTGGCGCTCGTCGGCCATACGGGTGCCGGCAAGACGACCGCACTCGCTCTGCTCCAGCGCCTGCGCGATCCGCAGGTCGGCCGCATCACGGTCGATGGGCTCGATATCCGTGATGTGACGCTTTCATCACTCAGATCGTCGATGGCCGTCGTTTTCCAGGATGCAGGGCTCTTTAACCGAACGATTGCGGAGAACATCCGCATCGGCAAACCCGGCGCGAGCGATGAAGAAGTGCAGCGCGCGGCCGAGCTTGCCGGCGCGCACGAGTTCATCATGCGCAAGCAGGGCGGTTACGGCTTTCTCATCGGCGAGCGCGGTACGGCGCTATCCGGTGGTGAGCGCCAGCGTTTGGCCATTGCGCGCGCGATCCTCAAGGACTCGCCGATCCTCATTCTCGACGAGGCGACGAGCGCGCTCGATGCCGAGACCGAGGCACGCATCAAGCGCGCACTCGACGCCCTTCGCCAAGGACGCACGACCTTCATCATCGCGCATCGCCTCTCGACGGTCGCCAATGCCGACAAGATCCTCGTGCTCGAGCATGGCAAGATCATCGAGCGCGGCAAATTCCGCGAGCTCGTCGAGATGGGTGGCCGCTTCGCGCGTCTCGTGGCGGAAGGCGGCTTCACCGAGCCGACCGAGGTGAAGGAAAAAGAGAAGGCTTAGTTCTTTTCTTGCCGCGGGCTGTTTTTTTGAAGGACGGCCTACCGGCCGGCGCGCAGTCGCGCGCTCAGGAACGGGATGGTAGTTGTCGCGCACTGCTCTTGTCCCCTTCCCCCGCGCTCACGGGGAGAAGGAGTTCGGTAGCGGCCGAGGGCCGCGACGCGAGAATGCAACCGGGTAAATTGCAGCCGCGGCGCCAGTAGCCGGAGGCGTTGGCGTCCGCGGGAAGAAAAACTACAAACTCAAGCCCTTCGCGATTTCCTCCGCGACGTTGCGGCGGGCCGTGATCTCTGCATCGAGAAGCTGCTCGCTGCGCGCGATCACGGCGAGACGCTCCTCCTGCTGCTTCAGCGAGTCGAGATAGCGTCGCCCGAGATCGGAATTGGCGCCGACGGAGGCGAGATTGCGGCGAATGCGCTCCTGGTCCTCGCCGATCTTCTTGCGCTCGGCATCGAGCTGACTGCGCTGAGAGCGGGCGCGGTTGATCTCGCCGATGGTCTCGCCGAGGCGCGCGATGGCGGACTTCAGCGCGGGCGTCTCATTTTCCAGACCCTGGATGGTCGTCAGGATCTGCTCGGGTGCGAGCGTCGTGAGATGCACGACGCGGCGGTCCGTGCGCTCGATGACGAGCTTCGACTTCGTCGTTTTGCCCTTCGGCGCATCGATCTTGAAGCGGAAGCGCGTCGGCGTTTCCTCGATTTCCTGCTGATCGGCCGAGGGTGCCCAGCCGGTGGCGCGCGGCTCCTCGACGATGATCTCGCGATCCTCTCCGGTCGGCGAGGTGATCTCGTAGGCGAATGTGCGCCGCGAGCGTGTGGTGATCGTCAGCTCGCCGTTCACGGACTTGCCGAGCGTCGTGCGCTGCACGCCCTGATCCTCGCGGCGGATGTCCGTCTTCGTATCGAGCGCGACGGTCACGAACTTGAACGTGCCCTTGGGCAGCAGCGGAAGCTGCGCGTCGCCGACGAAGTTCGTGGCGCCTTCGCCTGCGTACTCGAAGGTCGTGACGATGCCGGCAGGCAGGGTCGCATCGCCGTCATTGCGCAGGCGAACGGCAGCCAGTGGCCGCCGCGCGTGCGTATCCGGCTGGTAGAGCCAAGTGCGTGTTGCCGCCACCTCGCGAACGAGGAAGGGCACCATCATCGTGTGACCGGTCGCGAGTGAGACGCGCGAGGGAAAGCGGTAGAGGAGCTGCGTCGGTGCTTCCTCGGCTTCGGCGGCGATGGCGGCCGTCCCGAGCGTGTCGGGAACAGGTGGCGGCGGCGGTGCACCGGCTGCTGCGGGTGCTTCGAAGGCGCGGCCGGAGCGATAGCGCTGTGCTTCCGCCTGCTGCAGGCCGCCCATGGCCGCCATGGGCCGAGAGGGGGCGACCGGTCGCGCGTCGGCGCTGCGTGCCATGGGGGCTGCATCACTGTCGTCCTGCTTCGGCAGGATCTTCTGGCCCGCCGTTACGGGCACTTCGATGCGATCGGAGAAGAAAGCCGTGTAGAGCGATTGACGAAGAGCGACGGGATTGCCCGAGACGAGCGTCAGCTCGACATCCTTCCAGTCGCCGCCGGTGAGGTTCTCGACGACAGCCCAGCCTTGGAGCTTCGCGCGTGCGCCATCCTTCGGCAGCACGAGGCGATAAGAGGTCTTCCAGACCGGTGCGGCAACGACATAGCTCAGCGCGATGTCGCGCGTGCCCTCGCCGAGAATGTCGAGCGAGAGTTTGCGGCGCTCCTTGGCCCGGTTCTCGGAAAGGCCCTGGAGGGCGCGCTCGATCTGCGCACGTGCCTGCGGATCCGTGAATTGCAGGGTGGTGACTTCTTCGAGCACGGCCTGCACGAGGCCACTCTCGCTCATCAGACTCAGGCGATGGCGTGTGAGCGTGCCGCCATCGTTCGGCAAGCGTACCTCGAAGGGCTCGACGCGGAAGACGCGACCCTTGGCGCTCACGGGGCCGGCGATCTCGATCTCACTGCCGACGAGCGCATTGAGCAGTGCGCTCGGCGAGCCGAGAGCTTCGGGCCCGAAGGGGAGGTCGCGGAAGAGTTCCTGCAGCGGCGCCTTGCCGGGGAGGCTTACGGCGCCGATGCCGCCTTCGCGATCGAACACAGTGAGGCTTTTCAGCAGATCGTCGACCTGATCGAGGCGCACGGGCAGGTCGATGCTCGCACCGGCGGATACGGGGCCTGCGTGCGTGAACTGGGCAAGTCCGATGCTGGCGAGAACGACGCGGCGGAGCGGCAGCTCGTTGGCGCCAACCGGCAGTGCGACGAGACTCGCGAGAATGGTGGCCGCGGCAATGCGGCGGGCTTTGCGCACTGAATGAGATGGCCGGGAAGGACGACGACGCGACATGGAATATCCTGAAATTGCTGCCGGCCCCTGGCAGTGCCGCAGGCCGCTGGATGATCGGGCAGGTCGTTGCGCTTTCAAGCCGCGCACTTCGTCGGAATTGCAGCAAACGACATAAGTGGGCGCGCCGATGTCCTGAGCCGGCAAATTTCGGCGCGAAACGGCTGGTTGGCTAATTACCCCAGAGCGAAGAGAAGGGGTTGAAGGGCTGCTGCTTTGGCGGTGCGCGGCGCTTGGGTGGGGGGGCAGGTGGTGCGGGTTCCGCCTGCGGCTGCTGGCTTGCGGTTGCCGGGTTGACTGCAGGAGCGTCGGCACCGCCGGGCGGCGAGGTTGGCGTCGTGAAGGGCTTCCATTGGCCCTCCTGGCCCGTCGGTGGCGGGTTCAAGCTTTCACGTGTCGTGCGCTCGGCTTCGCGCTGGCGCTCGATCTCCTTGAGACGCTCAGCCTCGATGGCCTTTTGCCGCTCGGCTTCCTGGCGCGCGCGATCCTCGTCGAGACGGCGCAGGCGCTCGAGTTCGTCGACCTCGCCTTCCATGCGCCGGACGCTCAGCTCGCGTTCGAGGCCATCGACGTGGACCTGCGGCTCGATGGCGGCGAGCTTTGCCAGGGGACCGGCCCAGATGACCGAGATGCCCGGCAAGGGGCCACGCGGCTTGGCGCCAGGGCGCGGCGCGACATTCGCATTGTCCAGCTTCCATTCGCTGTCGATGCGCTGGCTGTCGAGATCGATGATGGCTGTGCCGGTAACGCGTCCTGCTTTTGTCTCGGCTATGATCGGCGCCGTGCGCACATGGCCGTCGCTGACGGTGAGTGCGATGCGCCGCCGGCCGAGGGAAATGCGCTCGGCGCCAAGCCGCTCGCGGATCGACTTTTCGAGATGCCCCGGTGCCAGCGAACCCTCCGGCCCGAGCACGCTTTCGCTCGCCTCGACGATCGCGATCGGCGAGAGCTGGCCGAGCACGCCCTCTGTCAGGCGCGCTTCGCCCGCACCGCTGAGAGACGCAATCAGACTGCGTGCCGTGAGCGCGGAGCCCGTCACGTCCAGCGAGACCTGGAGGCGGCCCGCCAGAGGCGGGACGCGTCCATCGGGCTGCGTGGCGGCGATCTCGGCACCGTCGATGCGAAGATTGCCCTTGAGCGCGGCGCCGGCGGGCGCTTTGGCGATCGAGAAGCGTCCGATCGCCTTGCCGCCGTGCGCTGTGGCTTCGACGAGGCGGATGTCGAGCGTGCCCTGCTTGATCGTGCTTTCGACGCGCGCCGCGCCGAGCGCGATACCGTTGGCAACGACGAATTCGGGCGTGTCGATCGCAATGGTGCCCTCGAGGCCGTCAAGACGGTCTAGATCGAACGGCGCTTCCGGCCACCACGAGGCAACCGGCGCGCGCGCCTCAGGCGCTACGGCGGCCAGTGGTCGCTCGTCGAGAATGGGGACGAGCGCGCGTGCCAGCTCGACACGGCTCGCGCTGAGGCGCGCATCGATGCGCTTCAGCGGTTTCGAGAAATCGAGATCGACACTGCCGCGCAGCTTTGCGCCGGCGAGTGTCAGGTCATTGCTCTCGAGCTTCAGGCGCTTGTCGGAGAGCGCGACACCCATACGGCCTGAAAGCGGTACGCCGGCAAGTCCGTTGCTGCGTCCGAGAGCGGTGGCGGCGACGATGCTTGCGAGATCCTCCGCGGTGAGCAGCAGGAGGCCCGTGATCTCCGGCGTCGCGCCCGCGGGCGTTGTGATACGACCGCGCAGTTGTGCGCGCGCACCGGCACTGTCGATGGCGGCCAGTGTTTCGAAGCCATCGCCGAGCGTGCCGACGGCGGAGACCGTAAGACGTGCGGGCATGGCCATGCGGCCGGCCGACGGTGCGCTCCATCCCTCCGGCGCGATCTGGCCGACGAGCGTGGTGATGGCGGGGGCATCGCCCGTGAAATCGATCTCGAGGGGCTGCGCTGCCATCGCCTCAGCGCGCTTCGGTGCGGTGAGCGTGGCCGATACGCGGCTCTCGCCGACCGATCCGTCGAGGCTCAGGCGTGTAGCCCCGGGCAGGCCCTTCGGCGAAAGCTGCAGGCGGCCGGCGAGGCGCAAAGGCGCAAGGCGCGCAAGGCGTGGCTGATCGAGAAGCCCTGTCGTCGGCACATCGAGCCACGTCAGAAGGTCCGCAAGGGCTGCCCGATCCGGACTGATGACGACACCGGCAAGATTGCCGGCGGGATCAGCGTCGTCGGTGCTGGCGAGATGACCTTCGAGATCGACCTGCCAGCCTGCGGCGCCGCGCGCCTTGAGGCGCGGAACTTGCCAGCTGCGCCCGTCCCAACTGAGCTCGGCATCCACATCGTGGTAGACGGCGGCCTGGGTTGCCAGCCGGCCAAAGCGGAGCTTGACCTCCATCGAATGCAGACCGCCGGGGACCTTGAAGACGTTCTCGCGTGGCGCGCTCGCTGGGAAGGCGAGCGATGTGACGATCGACTTCAGCACGGCACCCGGCCGCGGCTCGTTCGGCAGCAGGGCGCCCATGTCGAATGCGGGCCCGTCGAGTGCGAGCGAGAGCACGGGGCCCCGTGCGGCGGCCTTGGTGTCGGCGGCCAGTACGCCGTGCGTCCAGCTCGCGTCACCGGCGAGACGACCGCCGGGCATTTCGAGCCGGATGGCCTCGCCTGCAATGCGGCGCGGTCCGACCGAGAGCTGCACATCGAGCGCGAAGGGACCATCGCGCGCGATCTCGGGCGGCTGACGTCCACGCCCGGCCCAGGCGATGAAGCGGTTGAAAGAGGCACCGCGAAGCGTGACCGACCCGTCGAACTCACTGTCCGCGGCGCCGGGCGTCAGCTTGCCGCTCAGAATGAGACGCGCACTGCCGGGCAGGTTGCCGGAAAATTCGCGGATGTCGTAGCCCTCCGCAGCGCCCTTCTGCACATCGAGCTTGAGACCGCTGATCACGTCGCCGTTGAGGGTGGCTTGGTCGAGCAGCAGGAGCGCGCGCAGGCGATCGGTGCCGGGCAAGGCATCGCCGAGCCCTGAGACGATACGCGCGAGCGTCGCCGTCGACGCAGTGCTGGCATCCGTGCCGATGATGCGGTCGACATCGATCCAGCGCGCATTGATGAGGATCTCAGCCGTCGTCTCCTGGCGCCATGTGAACTTGGCGGCGCCCTGGGCGAGTTGCGGCTGGTTGTCCGTGTCGAGCGTGAGTGTGAGATCGGCGAGCTCGGCACCGGCCGTATCGGCCTTGAGCGACGATTTGATCTCGACCATGGCAGGTGTCGCCGCACGGCCGCGCGCAGCAGCGGGATCGCTGCGGACGAACGGTGCGCGTGCAGTGAGACTACCTTCCACGCGGGCACGGCCGAGCAGATCATGCGCCGTCGCGTCGATGGCCCAGCTCTGATTGCGCGTGGGTACGCGCACCGTGCCCTTGAAGCGTACGCCGCCGTCAGGATCCTGGCGAGCTGTCGACACGCGGAGCTCGCGAAGTTCCTTGTCGGGCTGAGGTGCTGTGTCGCTGCGGCCCTGCTGTGCCGGCGGCACTGCCGGCGCGTAGTTCAGGCTGATGCGGTAGGGGCCTTCCAGCGCCGAGGCTGAGATGGTGCCGGCAATCTGCTGGAACTGCGATTTGACGTTGCCCTTGGGCTCGCGGATCACCAGCGAGCCGTCATTGATCTTGATATCCTCGAACGTAATGCGGCCCGGCAGCGCCGCATTGCCGCCGCGGCCGGTGAGGCTCGCCCAGTTGCCGCTGCCGTTCTCGTCGAGCACGAGATTGAGGACGGGCCCCTCCAGATCCACGCGACGCGCTTCGATCGATCCGCCGATGAGCGGGGAAAGCGCGAGCAGTATCGTGACTGCCTCGGCCTTGAAGAGCGGCTCGCCGATGGCGGCGGTCGTGTCCGCAACCCTCAGGCGTTCGATGTAGATGTACGGCACCGGCAGAAGGCGCACATTGATCTTGCCGCCGATGCGAACTTCCCGGCCCGCGAGCCGCGACGCTTCTTCCTCGATGGCGCCGCGATAGCGGTCCCAGTCGATTGTGGCGGGCACGACGAACAGCGCCGCGAGCGTCGCGACGACCAGGACGCCGAGGATGACCAGGGTCCGCCTCATGATCGGCTCATCATCTCCTCAACGTGCCGCGGTTCCGCGACGTTATGAGCGAAACACCCGGTGGCAGGGCGTTGCCCTTTTGACCCACCTCATGCCCAAACACTGCAACAGTATACGACGTTTGGTCGCCGCCGTGCAGGCTTCGTGTATGTGCTCGCGCCAGACTATGCTCACAATTCGGCGAGTCGGCGACAGTTAGGGCTGCTCGTGCTGCCGTTCGACGCAGTCAATTAGCAGGGGCTACGACGCAATGCCGACCTGGCAAGTGATCCTGCTCGGGCTCATCGAGGGCCTCACCGAGTTCATTCCCGTCTCATCTACCGGCCATATCCTGCTCGCCGGGCATTTCCTCGGCTTCGACTCACCGTCGAAGACGTTCGAAGTGCTCATCCAGCTCGGCGCCATTCTGGCGATTCTGACCGTCTATGCCGCCAAGCTCTGGCAGATGGCGCGAGACCTGCCAAGTGACCGGCGCACGCAGAAATTCGTTGCAGCCGTGGTTCTCGCCTTCCTGCCGGCGGCATTTGCCGGCGTGGCACTGCATTCCGTGATCAAGCAGGTGCTGTTCGCTTCGCCGATGCTCATCTGCATCATGCTGATCCTCGGCGGTTTCGTGCTGCTCGCCGTCGATCGCATGCGTCTCGAGCCGCGCATTCACGACGCCATGGACATTACGCCGTTGCTGGCGCTGAAGATCGGGCTTTTCCAGTGCCTCGCGATGATCCCGGGCGTTTCACGGTCCGGCGCCACGATCGTCAGCGCGATGCTCATGGGCACGTCGAAGCGCGCGGCGGCGGAATTCTCGTTCTTCCTGGCCATGCCGACCATGGCCGGCGCCTTCGCCTATGACCTCTACAAGACCTATGCGGATCTCGACGCCCAGACCATCCGGGGCATCGCCCTCGGTTTTGTGGTGTCGTTCATCGCCGGCGTCATCGTCGTGCGCTATCTGCTCGACTTCGTCAGTCGGCATGGCTTTGCGCTCTTCGCGTGGTGGCGGATCATCATCGGCGGCCTGGGGCTTGGCGCGCTGATGGTGTTGGGCTAGGCAGCGTGCGAAGTCGCGGGCTCGGTAAGGACAGCGTACAGAGTCGCGCGGTCACGCGAGGCCTTGAGCTTTTCGAGGGCCAGCGGATCCCGTAGCAGGCGCGAAATGCGGGCCAGCGCCTTGAGGTGGTCGGCACCCGCCTGCTCGGGCGCGAGCAGCAGGAAGACCAGCTCCACAGGCTCGCCGTCGGTCGCATCGAAGTCGATCGGCGTTTCGAGGCGCGCGAACAGGCATACAATGCGGTTGAGGCCCGGCGGTTTGCCGTGCGGGATGGCAATGCCGCGGCCAAGTCCGGTCGAGCCGAGCCGCTCGCGCTGGAGTAGGGTCTCGAAAATGGTTCGTTCGTCGAGGCCGGTCAGCTCCGCTGCCTTCTGCGCAAGATCGTGGAGCACCTGCTTCTTGCTCTTGGCCTTCATGAGGGCGACGACGCCCTCAGGCTTGATCAGGTCACCGAGGTCCATTTTTCTTCTCATTCCCCTCAGATGGGTGCCCGTCCCGGGGAAAGGGAGAGGGCATCATCAAACGTCTTTATTCTTCAAACGCCACAACCAATGCTGACCCGTCTTAACTGTCGAGATTTTCATGCATAAGCGGTGCCAGAGCGGGCTTCTGGCACGTCGCCGGCACGAAATCATGGCAATGACCGCGGTCTCCGAAACACATACTTCGGTTGCGATCCAGCACCATCACGGTTAACGGCCAACAGGGCCTCTTTTTCGCGCACTTGGGTTTACCGTCGTCAGAGCCTGTACAAAACGCATATGACAGCCCGTCTAAAGCCGGACCCACCTTGCCTTTTGTTTGCCTGTCCTAACGCGGTGCCGCCCCCTGGCAACGGCGCCTTCCGACCCGCTTCGGGACCTCGCCTGGGTCTCCCGTCGGAGGTCTGCCGTCTGACAACCTGTGCCGCGACTCCGATGCGGCGACGAAGCTCCTTGTGCTCCTGTATGCCGAGTCGGGTTGGGGCGGATACATAGATCAGTGTGGATCGTACTGTCAATTCATTGGCCAGCCTTCGAATAGGGCAGCCGTTCAGCACAAAATTAGGCAACTTTGGCACACATCCGCCGCCTGGATGGGCACGCAGCAGCGGATTGCCGGAATTGGCGCCAGCCGAGCCGGCCGCCCTATTCGAGGATAGCCTTGCTCGGGATCTGGATCGGGAAATGGCCCGCATGATCCGTGATCCGCCCGGCGGCGCCAGCCTCGAAGCGCGCGCGCTCGTCAGCGGTCAGCGGGCGCTTTTTCCAGATAGAGGGGTCAACGACGACATAGACCACCTCGGCGGTGACGATGGTGTCCCGCGAACCCGCCACCCGGAGCTCGAAACCGAGGGTGACGGAAGTCGTTCCGAGCCGGACGGGGCGGACGGAGATTTCCAGCACGTCGTTGAAGCGCGCCGGCGCCGTCCACTCGATAAGCTGGCGCACGACCTGGATTTCAAGCGAGCCGTCGAAAGGATCACGCCCCGGAAATGTCGCGCGCAGGAACTCGGTCACGGCGAGATCGACGTAATCGCCATAGCGGGCGTTGAACACGACGTGCTGGGCGTCGCAGTCCTGGTAGCGTACGCGCGTGTAGTAGCGGAACGGGTTCATTCGCTTTCCCTGCGGAAGACGTGAAGCGTATCAGGGCCCGACATGTGGCGGGCAACACAAACGAGGCCTTGGCCGGCGAAGTGCTGTTCGAGGTCTGGGCCGGCAACTTGAATGGTGGGGCCGGTGCTTTTTGCGGGGCTGACGGCGACGATGACCTCGTCGGCGAGACCAGCCGCGAGAAAGGCCGCCCACATCTGCGGTCCGCCTTCTACGAGCAGGCGCGTGACGCCGTTCTTTGCGAGCCGCGCGAGCAGCGTCGAGAGCACGATCTGGCCGTTGGCCTCGGGATGGATGTCGAACGTCACATGCCCGCGATTTGCGGCGTGCGGAGAGGCCATCAGGCGGGCTTCATCGGCGCGTGTGGCCAGCCAGACCATGGGATAGCGGGCGCCGGGTTTGCTGTCGGCGGCCGAATAAACTTTGGCCATTGCCGGTGTCCGCAGGGCCCCATCGACGATGACGCGCCGTGGCGAGCGGTCAGAAAGTCCGGGCAGGCGGCAGTTCAGTGCCGGGTCATCCGCGAGAACCGTGCCGGCGCCAACAAGAATGGCGTCCGCCTCGGCGCGCAGCAGATGGGCATAGGCGCGGGCCTCGGGGCTCGTCACCCAGACGGGGGCGCCATCGCCGGCAGCAACGGCGTGACTGGAATCGAGCGCCATCTTGAGCTGCACGAACGGGCGCTGCGCCGTCTGTGAGAGAATGTGGCCGAGCGTGACGAGGCGGGCTTCGTCGGCCTGCACGCCGATCTCGACCTTGATGCCGGCGTCACTGAGCTGGGCGAAACCGCGACCGGAGACGATCGGATTGGGATCCGGGATCGCACAGACGACGCGCTTGAGGCCGGAGCTCACCATGGCATCGGCGCAGGTCGGCAGGCGGCCCGTATGCGCGCAGGGCTCGAGCGTGAGGTACATGGTGCGGCCGCGTGCGCGCTCGCCGGCGCGCTGCAGCGCTTCCTTCTCGGCGTGCGGCCGTCCGCCCGGTTGCGTCCATCCGCGTGCGATGACCTCGCCGGTGTCCTCATTGACGACGACCGCGCCGACGGACGGATTGGGCGCGGTCGTGCCGAGCCCGCGCCGCGCGACACGCAGCGCAATGTCCATCATATGTCGGTCGAATGCGGCGCTGGGGGTCGGCATCAGCTCACTGCTTCAAGTCCACGCCGGGGTTGGCCGGCGGCGCCACGTCCGGCGGATCGTCGTTGAACCCGAGCGGCCGGCCCGCGATCTCGCCGAGCACTTCGTGGAAGTCGGCCGCCTCGCGAAAGTCCCGGTACACGGAGGCAAAGCGCACATAGGCCACGGGATCGAGAGCGCGCAAGCCCTCCATGACCAACTCACCTATGATGGAAGACGTTACCTCGGTCTCGCCCATGCTTTCGAGCTGGCGCACGATGCCGGTCAGCATCCGCTCGATGCGCTCGCCTTCGACGGGGCGTTTGCGCGCGGCGAGCTCCACCGAGCGGGCGAGCTTCTCGCGGTCGAAGGGAACACGGCGCCCGGAGCGCTTGGCGACGATCAGCTCACGAAGCTGGACGCGCTCGAAGGTCGTGAAGCGGCCGCCGCAATCGGGGCAGATGCGGCGCCGACGGATGGCCGCGCCTTCTTCGGTCGGGCGGCTATCCTTGACCTGGCTGTTCTCGCTCGCGCAGTAGGGGCAGCGCATCGGTGGCCTCCAGGTGGGGCGGGTGGGCCCGGTCTGGCGGGCCTCGCTTCAGTCGTAGATGGGGAAGCGCTCGCAAAGCGCGATGGCTTCCTCGCGGATGCGGTGCTCGATCTGGGCGTCGCCGGCATCGCCATTGCGCGCAAGACCGTCCAAAACCTCGATGATCATGCGGCCGATCTGCTTGAACTCGCTCGTACCGAAACCGCGCGTGGTGCCCGCAGGCGTGCCGAGGCGAATGCCCGACGTCACGAACGGCTTCTGCGGATCGAAGGGCACGCCGTTCTTGTTGCACGTGATGTGGGCACGCCCGAGCGCGATCTCGGAGGCCTTGCCGGTCAGCTTCTTCGGCTGCAGGTCGACGAGTAGGAGATGGTTGTCCGTGCCGCCCGCGACGATGTCATAGCCGCCCGCCTTGACGGTCTCCGACAGTACCTTGGCATTGTCGACGACAGCCTGGGCATAGACTTTGAACGACGGCTGCAGCGCCTCGTGGAAGGCCACGGCCTTGGCGGCGATGATGTGCATGAGCGGGCCGCCCTGCAGACCTGGGAACACCGCCGAATTGATCTTCTTGGCGATGTCCTCGTCATTGCTGAGGATGATGCCGCCGCGGGGCCCGCGGAGTGATTTGTGCGTGGTCGTCGTCACGACATGGGCGTGCGGCACCGGCGAAGGATGCACGCCACCGGCCACGAGGCCCGCGATGTGGGCCATGTCCACCATGAGATAGGCGCCGACGCTGTCCGCGATCGCGCGGAAGCGTGCCCAGTCCCAGAAGCGCGAGTAGGCGGTGCCGCCCGCGAGGATCAGCTTGGGCTTGTTGGCCTTGGCAATGCGCTCGACCTCGTCGAGGTCGATGAGCTGGTCTTCCTTGCGCACGCCATAGGGCACGACTTTGAACCACTTGCCGCTCATGTTGACCGACGAGCCGTGCGTGAGATGCCCGCCCGCATTCAGGTCGAGGCCCATGAACGTGTCGCCAGGCTGCAGCAGCGCCAGGAACACGGCCTGGTTCATCTGGCTGCCGGAGTTCGGCTGGACGTTGGCGAACTTGGCGCCGAAAAGCTTCTTGGCGCGCTCGATGGCGAGCGTTTCGACCTCGTCGACGTACTGGCAGCCGCCGTAATAGCGCTTGCCCGGGTAGCCCTCGGCGTACTTGTTCGTGAGCACGGTGCCGGCGGCTTCGAGCACGGCGCGCGAGACGATGTTCTCGGAGGCGATCAGCTCGATCTCGGTCTGCTGGCGCACGAGCTCACGACCGACGGAGCCGAATACCTCGGGATCAGCCTCGGCGAGGGATGCGGAGAAAAAGCTGTTCTGCGCTTCACGAGCGCGCGCGGCGGTCGGCATGGGCGGATCCCGGAGTGTTGAAGGCGTAACCGTGTGTTACGGCGGCCCTCTTAGCAGCGTTTACCGGCTCAGCCAATGGCTTGGGGGTGATGGCGTACGGTACACCCAACATCTTGGGCCCACCCCTCCCCAGGCACATGGCCGCATCCCGGCAGAGGGGGCGGGTTCCGGTTGCTCCGGCTCGGCCGAGCCCCTAATCTGCCGCGGTTTTTTGCGCCCATCTGCGAGGCTTCATGAAGTTCACGGGAAGCAAGTCCTACGTCGCGACCGATGACCTGAAGGTCGCGGTGAACGCGTCGATCACGCTCGAGCGTCCGCTCCTCATCAAGGGGGAGCCCGGGACCGGCAAGACCGTGCTTGCGCAGGAAGTCGCCAAGGCCCTCGGCGCGCCGCTCATCGAGTGGCACATCAAGTCGACCATCAAGGCCCAGCAGGGGCTCTATGAGTACGACGCCGTGTCGCGCCTGCGTGACAGCCAGCTCGGCGACGAGAAGGTCAAGGACATCTCGAACTACATCAAGCGCGGCAAGCTCTGGGAGGCGTTCACGGCCGATGTGCGCCCCGTGCTCCTGATCGACGAGATCGACAAGGCGGATATCGAGTTCCCGAACGACCTCCTTCAGGAGCTCGATCGCATGGAATTCTTCGTCTACGAGACGGGCCAGACCATCAAGGCGCACAAGCGCCCGATCGTGATGATCACGTCGAACAACGAGAAAGAGCTGCCGGACGCGTTCCTGCGCCGCTGCTTCTTCCACTACATCAAGTTCCCCGATCCCGAGACCATGAAAGCCATCGTCGAGGTCCATTTCCCGGATCTCAAGGGGCGGCTCGTTACGGAAGCGCTCAAGATTTTCTACGACATGCGCGATGTGCCGGGTCTCAAGAAGAAGCCCTCGACGTCGGAGCTGCTCGATTGGATCAAGCTGCTCATGAACGAGGATATCGGGCCGGAGACGCTGCGCGAGACCGATCCGCGCAAGCTGATCCCGCCGCTCCATGGCGCGCTCCTGAAGAACGAGCAGGACGTGCACCTCTTCGAGCGCCTCGCCTTCATGTCCCGGCGCAAGGAAAGCCAGAGCTAGGTGGCTGACCTCTGCGCATGGTGTCGCTCGTAATGGACGCCTGCGAGCCCCGGACGCTGGCGACCTTTCCGCATCCGGGCAGAGGCAGATGCAGATATGGCTGGTGCCAGCTCACAGGAAGGCAAGACGAGCGGACCTCCCCGGAGCGGCTGGTCCCGCATTGTTGTTGAGCTTCATGTGAATGATTTGGCTGCCAGCCTTTCATTCTGGCGCGGCATCCTCTCATTCGGGGTTGCTTTCGAGAGGCCGGAGGAAGGATTCGTCTATCTGGAGCACCAGGAAGGGCCTCAGATCATGCTGTGCCAGCGGCATGGCCGTTTCGAGACCGGGCCGTTGGAACCGCCGCTCGGTCAGGGGGCGATGATCCAAGTATACTTGGCGGATATCGAGCCTGTGCTGACGAAGCTGGCTGCGCGGGATTGGCCGCTGTATCTCGGGCCGCGTGTGATATGGCGTGCAACCGGCGACCAAGAGAGCGGGCAGCGGGAAGTCTTCGTGCAGGATCCCGATGGTTATCTGCTTATGGTGGCGCAGAACATTGGTCGAAGACCTCTTTCAGTATCGGCCGATGTGTGATTTCTGGCGACGCCGCGCTCCACGAAGCGGGCAACTCAAATCGGGACGGACGCGGACGCTGCAATGAGTCATTCCAACAATCCCATTCCGCTGACCGCAAAGCAGGCGAGCGCGCTCAACGGCACCGTGCGCGTGCCGGGCGACAAATCGATCTCGCACCGGTCGCTCATGCTGGGCGCGGTGGCGACGGGCGTGACGCGCATTCGCGGCCTGCTCGAAGCCGAGGATGTAATCAATACGGCGCACGCCGTGACCGCGCTCGGCGCTCCGGCTAAGAAAAAAGGCGATGTCTGGGAGGTCACCGGACGGGGTGTCGGCGGGCTCAAGCAACCGGCGCAAGCGCTCGATTTCGGCAATTCGGGCACGGGCACGCGGCTCATGCTCGGGATCATCGCGGGCCACCCGATCGAGGTGAAGCTGATCGGCGATGCCTCACTCTCGCGTCGGCCCATGGGCCGTGTGCTGAACCCGCTGCGCCAGATGGGCCTCGAAACGGTCGATAACAAGGATACGCTGCCGCTGACTGTGCGCGGCACGGATCAACTCGTGCCCATGGACTATGTGCTTCCCGTGCCGAGTGCGCAGGTGAAGAGCGCGATCCTGTTCGCCGGCCTACATGCCATGGGCGAGACGACCGTCATCGAGAAGGAAGCGACGCGCGACCATACCGAGCGGATGCTGCGCTACTTCGGCGCCGACGTGCAGACGCGGAAGACGGCCGACGGTACGCGGATCACGGTCAAGGGCAACGCGGAGCTGGAAGGTAAGCCGGTCACCGTGCCCGGCGATCCCTCCTCCGCGGCGTTTCTGATCGCGGCGGCGGTGCTGGTGCCGGATTCCGATGTGACTGTCGAAGGCATTCTCTACAACCCGACGCGGACCGGGTTCTACACGACGCTCCAGGAAATGGGCGCGGATATCACGCTCCTGAACATGCGCGAGGAAGGCGGTGAACCGATCGCCGATGTCCGCGCGCGCGGCGGCAAGCGGCTCAAGGGTGTGCGCGTGCCGCCGGAGCGGGCGCCGTCCATGATCGACGAGTATCCCGTGCTGGCGGCTGTCGCGGCCTTCGCCGAGGGGGCGACGCGCATGGAAGGGCTCGCCGAGCTGATGGTGAAGGAGAGCGACCGCCTCGCCGCAACCGCGGCCGGGCTCGCGGCGAACGGCGTGGAGGCCAAGGTCGAAGGCGATACGCTGATTGTGACGGGTAGCAAGACGGTCAAGGGTGGCGGCACGGTCGCGACGCATCTCGACCACCGCATTGCCATGGCGTTCCTGACGCTCGGCCTCGCGAGCGAGAAGCCGGTGACCGTGGATGACAGCCGCATGATCGCGACGAGCTTCCCCGAGTTCCGCGGGCTCATGGAGCAACTCGGCGCGCAGTATGGCGCGGGCGCTTGATTTGGGAGCCGGGGGCCGATGATCATTGCCATTGATGGCCCCGCGGCTTCCGGCAAGGGGACCCTCGCGCAGCGCATTGCCGGCCATTTCGGTTATGTCTGGCTGGATACGGGTCTGCTGTACCGCGCGGTTGCGCGCGATGTGCTGGCAGCCGGCGCCGACCTCGAGGATGCTGATGGGGCGGCGCGGGCGGCGACGGCCCTCGATGCCGGCAGCCTCGGCGATCCGGCGCTCAGGTCCACGGCGGTCGGCGAAGCGGCCTCGGTCGTGGCCAAGCACCCCGCCGTTCGGGCCGCCCTCCTCGATTTTCAGCGCAATTTCGCCAGGACGCCGCCCGGTGCCGTGCTCGATGGGCGCGATATCGCAACCGTCATCTGCCCGGACGCGGACGTTAAGATTTTCGTCACCGCGGACGTCGAAGTCCGGGCCCGGCGCCGTTTCGAGGAGTACGTCCGCCGTGGGGAGAAGGTGACGTACGAGGAGGTGCTCGACGTCATTCGCCAGCGCGATGCCCGAGATGCGAGCCGTTCAGCCGCCCCCCTGGTGCAGGCCCCTGACGCCGTCCTGCTGGATACGAGCAGCATGGATATCGAAACGGCGTTCGCGGCGGCCCTCGACATCATTTCCCACGCGACGAGCAGCCGGGCAGGAGCGCGTTAAGCCTTGCTTTCGGGGCTCCGAAGCGCTATCTGACCGTTGCTCCACCTACCCAGGACTGATCAAGAGGAAGATCAGCCAGCTCGGCCCGCTGAAACGGCGGACCTAATCAGAGCTGCGGGCCTTGCCCTCCGCCGGTGGCACTCGAGCAAACAAGCCAGAACAACCGACGAAGCTTCGGGGGTTTACGCGCATGGCTGTTTTGGCCGGTGCGGTACCTCCCACAAGCGTCGTTCCGACTTCGAACACACGGGCGGCTGACCACGGTCGGCTGGCCCGTATCCCGCATTCAACAGATTGGAGCCTAAATGAGCACGACTGCTGCACCCAATGAAATGAACCCCTCACGGGCCGACTTCGAGGCCCTGCTGAACGAGAGCCTTTCCGGCGGCAACGGCGCCTTCGAGGGCCAGGTTGTCAAGGGCAAGATCACGGCGATCGAGAAGGATCTCGCCGTCATCGACGTCGGCCTCAAGATGGAAGGCCGCGTTGCACTCAAGGAATTCGGCGCTTCCGGCCGCAACAGCGAGCTGAAGGTCGGCGACGAGGTCGAGGTCTACCTGGAGCGCGTCGAGAATGCGCTCGGTGAGGCTGTTCTTTCGCGCGACAAGGCTCGTCGAGAAGAAAGCTGGACCCGCCTCGAGAAGCGCTTCGAAGCCAACGAGAAGGGCGAAGGCGTCATCTTCAACAAGGTCAAGGGCGGCTTCACGGTCGATCTCGACGGCGCCGTGGCGTTCCTGCCGGGCTCGCAGGTGGACATCCGTCCCGTGCGCGACATCGGCCCGCTCATGAACCAGCCGACGCAGTTCCAGATCCTCAAGATGGACCGCCGCCGCGGCAACATCGTCGTCTCGCGCCGCTCGGTGCTCGAGGAGACGCGGGCCGAGCAGCGGACTGAGATCGTCGCTCGCCTCGCCGAAGGCCAGGTCATCGACGGCGTGGTCAAGAACATCACCGATTACGGTGCGTTCATCGATCTCGGCGGCATCGACGGCCTGCTGCACGTCACCGACATGGCATGGCGCCGCGTCAATCATCCGAGCGATGTCGTCAACGTCGGCGACACCGTGAAGGTGCAGATCATCCGCATCAATCCGGACACGCAGCGCATCAGCCTCGGCATGAAGCAGCTGCAGTCCGATCCCTGGCAGGGCATCGAGGCGAAGTATCCGGTCGGCGCGCGCTTCTCCGGCACCATCACGAACATCGCCGATTACGGCGCGTTCGTTGAGCTGGAGCCGGGCGTCGAGGGCCTGATCCACGTCTCGGAAATGAGCTGGACGAAGAAGAACACGCACCCCGGCAAGATCGTCTCGACGAGCCAGCAGGTGGATGTGCAGGTGCTCGAGGTCGACCCCAACAAGCGCCGCATCAGCCTCGGCCTGAAGCAGACGCAGGAGAACCCCTGGGACGGCTTCCTCGTCACGCACCCGAAGGGCACAATGGTCGAGGGACCGGTGCGCAACATCACCGAGTTCGGCCTGTTCATCGGCCTCGATGGCGGCGTCGACGGGATGGTCCATCTCTCCGATCTCGACTGGAACAAGTCGGGCGACGAGGCGATCAAGGACTACAAGAAGGGCGACAACGTCAAAGCCGTTGTTCTCGACGTCGACAGCGCCAAGGAGCGCATCTCGCTCGGCATCAAGCAGGTCTCCGGCGACCCGCTCGACACGATCGCCAAGTTCAAGAAGGGCGATCCCGTCACGTGCGAGGTCATCGCGGTCGAGGCGAACGGCATCCAGGTGCGCATCGCCGAGAGCGACATCACCACATACGTCAAGCGTTCGGATCTCTCGCGCGACCGCTCCGAGCAGCGGCCTGAGCGGTTCAATGTCGGTGACAAGGTCGATGCCGCGGTCATCAGCGTCGACAAGACGACCCGGCGCATCCAGGTCTCGGTCAAGGCTCTCGAGATCGCCGAAGAGAAGCAGGCTGTCGCCCAGTACGGCTCCAGCGACTCGGGCGCCTCGCTCGGCGATATCTTCAAGGCTGCCTTGAAGCGCCGTGAGGGTGGCGAAGAGGAAGAGAAGCAGTAAAATCTGCAAGTCGACAAAGGCGCCGTAGGAAGCAGCGCAGGGAGAGGTGCCGGTGAGTACTGAGCCGAGTGCCGAGCCGCACGTCCGCGTGCATCCCGCGATAGACAGTATCGATGCCGCCGTCTGGGACGCGCTCGCGAACCCGGACCCGCTGACGCTCAATCCTTTCACCACGCACGCTTTCCTGCAGGCGCTCGAACGATCCGGTACGGTCGGTCGGCGCACGGGCTGGTCGCCCTGCCATCTGGCGCTCGAGCAGGGCGGCGCGATCACCGGCGTCGCGCCCTGCTATCTCAAGAGCCACAGCAAGGGCGAGTACATCTTCGACTATGGTTGGGCCGAGGCCTACGAACGGGCGGGCGGGAGCTACTATCCCAAGCTCCAGATCGCCGTGCCGTTCACGCCTGTCCCGGGGCGCCGATTCATGGTCGGTGCAGGTGAGGGCGCGGAGATGCGCGAGCACCTGCTGCTTGCCGGAGCCGTCGCACTTGCCAAGGAAGCCGATGCCTCATCGGTGCACGCCACCTTCGTCACTGAAGAGGAATGGTCGCGCATCGGTGCCGACGTCGGCTGGCTTCAGCGGACGGACCAGCAGTTCCACTGGCAGAATGCGAGCTACGCGACCTTCGACGATTTTCTCGCGAGCCTCGCCTCGCGCAAGCGCAAGGCTGTCCGTAAGG
>JAEYPL010000330.1 GCA_023410905.1 Pseudomonadota bacterium | reverse complement strand
TCCCGACTACGATGATGCGCGACGCCGCGATATCGCGCGCGCGATGTGGGCGAACATGGGCCGCGTCTTCGCCGAGACATTCTACATCGACCGCATCATCGCCGATCCCTCGCGGCTCGAGATCGCGAACGAAGACCAGTGGCGCGCCCGCATGCACCACGCCAGCTCATCGATCGGCGTAACGGCCCACCTCGGCAACTGGGAGCTCGCCATCTGGCCGATGACCAAGTTCGGCCTCGCACCGGCAGGCGTCTATCGCCCCCTGGCCAATCCCTATCTCGACCGCCTCCTGCGGGAGCAGCGGTCACCTCTTTATCCCGCGGGCCTCATGGGCAAGGGCGCGGAAACCGAGGCCGGCAGCGGCCACAGAACCGCACGGCTGCTCGTGGATCACGTTCGACAGAGCGGATCGATCGGCTTTGTGAGCGACCACTACGAGCGCCGCGGCGTGGTGGTACCCTTCATGGGGCGCTTCACGCGTGTCACGCCCGTTCCAGCGATGATTGCACGCCATCTCGGCGCGAGCGTCTGGATGGGGCGCTGTCTTCGCGTCGGCAACGAAAGCCGTTTCCGCCTCGACATGACCGAGGTACCGCTTCCGAAGACATCCTCACGCACGGCAGACACCGCAGCGTTGACCGCGGCTATGTTCGCAGTGTTTGAAGGCTGGATCCGCGAGAATCCCGAGCAGTGGATGTGGTGGAATGCCCGCTGGGTGAATGAGAAGGACGGCCAGCGCGAGCGCTGAGAGCGCGTCTCCCTGCCCGTCCTTCCGACAGGCAGCCCCATGGGTCACCTTTCGCATCTGCGAAGGCCACGCTACAAAGGGGCGTACCAGCTCCCTAATCCAGCGAGGCCCAGGCGAACCATGAGCGTGACGCGCACCCCGGCAAAATTCTTCGCCCCCCTCGCCACAGGTGCCCCCGAGCCCTATCGGCAGCTCCCCGTGCAGCTCGAGCGCATGATCCACTTCGTGCCGCCGCACAACGCGAAGATCCGCGCGCGCCTGCCTGAGCTGATCAAGCAGGTGGACGTCGTGCTCGGCAATCTCGAGGACGCCATTCCCGCCGATCAGAAGGAGAATGCTCGCGCCGGCTTCATCGAGATGGCGAACGCCAATGACTTCGGCAATACGGGCCTGTGGACGCGCATCAACTGCCTGAACTCGCCCTGGGGCCTCGACGACATCATGGCCATCGTGCCGGCTGTCGGGCACAAGCTCGACGTTATGATGCTGCCCAAGGTCGAAGGCCCGTGGGACATCCACTACCTGGATCAACTGTTGGCCCAGCTCGAGGCCAAACATGCGATCAAGAAGCCCATTCTCATCCACGCCATCCTGGAAACCGCCGAGGGCGTGAAGAATGTCGAGGCGATCGCCGCAGCCTCGCCGCGCATGCACGGCATGAGCCTCGGCCCTGCCGACCTCGCAGCTTCGCGCGGCATGAAGACGACGCGCGTCGGCGGCGGCCATCCCGACTACGGCGTGATCGCCGATGCTACGGCGGACGGCAGCAAGCGCGCCTTCGCCCAGCAGGATCTCTGGCACTACACCGTGCAAAAGATGGTCGATGCGTGCTTGAGCGTCGGCATCAAGCCGTTCTACGGGCCGTTCGGCGACTTCTCGGATCTCGCGGCCTGCGAATCCCAGTTCCGCAATTCATTCCTGCAAGGCTGCCTCGGCGCCTGGTCGCTGCACCCGACGCAGATCGACATTGCGAAGCGTGTTTTCAGCCCCGACCCTGATGAAGTCGCATTTGCGAAGAAAATCCTCGCAGCCATGCCGGATGGCACCGGCGCCGCGATCGTCGATGGCAAGTTCCAGGACGACGCGACGTGGAAGCAAGCGAAGGTGATCGTCGATCTCGCCCGGCTCGTGGCAACTAAGGACCCGGAGCGCGCCGCGCTCTATGGATTTTAAGCCCGAGCGCTTAGCGCTCCATAGAACTCCAGGAATGAGCATGACAGCACCGACGACCGTCCACTCCGGCATCCCGGCCGTCGATGCCTATCTCGATGGGAGCTACGACAAGGTGATCGGCATGTCGTCGCGCTTTGCGGCGGCCGTTTGCTGCGGGCTCATGCGTATTCAGTCCGATCTTGGCGTGAAGGGCCCGGTGGCGGAGCTCGGCGCTTTCGAGGGACGCTTCTTCATTGCGCTCGTAAAGGCACTGCGGGACGGCGAGCGTGCGCTTGGCATCGACACATTCGAGTGGCCGAACCCGCAAGTGCTCGATCGCTTCGAGGCCAATTGCGCGCGCCAGAACGCGCCCGCCGACAAGCGCATCACGTGGAAGGCCGACAGCAACAAGATCACCGCCGCCGAGCTGCTCGCAAAGCTCGACGGCGAGAAGGTGCGCCTCATTCATGTCGATGGCGAGCATACTCAGGCAGCGTTGACCAAAGACCTCGAGCTCGCGACCGCGGTGATCCGCGATGATGGCGTCATCGTCCTCGATGACATGCTGCACCCCGGCTATCCGACGCTGATGCTTGCGGTGCAGGCTTACCTCGACCGCCACCCCGAGATGACGGTACTCTGCATCATCGATCGCGAGTCGATATTCGCGGCGACCAAGTTCATTCTCTGCAAGAAGACCTGGTTCAAGAAGTACGAGGAAGGCCTGCTCGAAGCGTTCCGCGCCAACGTCTGGCCCATGGGCGCGAACTTCGAGCCGCACTGGTGCCTTGTGCTCGGCCTCGATACGCGGCTCGCGCCGCTGGAGTGAGCCGTCTCGGCGGCCGCCGCGTCAGTAATCTCCTTCCTTCATATTACCACGCGTTGCGCGCTCGAGATTTCTCTCGGTTTCGGACTTGTTGTGCTCGCCGGACAGCATCGCGCCGGCGCCTGCCATCGGCTCGTCCATTTCCAGCTTGCGGGCCTGCTCGTCCTTCTCTGTCTCGTTTCGGCGCTCCTCGTCCCGGCCCTCCTCGTCGGGCCAGAAGAGGGATTTCAAATAGTCCAGCATTTCTCGCGTCCTCCATGTTATGGCGCGGCTTATCGGATTAACGTGAGAACCGGCGAAGAGTTCGCCGGGAATTGGCATCGATGAAGCCGACCGACCATTTCGAGATCTTCATGGCGACAGCGCCGGGCCTGGAGGCCGTGCTGTGGGAGGAGGTCAAGTCGCTCCGTTTCCGGGCGGCGAAGCACGTCGCCGGCGGCGTGACCGTCAACGGAAATTGGCGCGATGCATGGCGCGCCAATCTGGAAGTGCGCGGCGCGAACAAGGTGCTGGCGCGCGTCGGCACATTCCGCGCGTTTCATCTGACGGAGCTGGAGAAGAAGGCGCGAGGCGTCGCATGGGCCGGTGTGCTGCACAAGGATGTGGCATTCCGCGTCGAAGCGACCTGCAAAGGCTCGAAGATCTACCACTCCGGCGCCGCCGCCCAGCGCATCGAGAATGCCATTCGCGAGACACTTGGCGCAAAGCCGGCGGAGGACGCGCCCGTGACCGTCATGGCGCGTATCGAAAGTGACCTCTGCACCATCAGTGTCGACACCTCGGGCGAGCTTCTGCACAGGCGCGGTTTCAAGGTCGCCGTCAACAAGGCGCCCATGCGCGAGACCATGGCCGCGCTCTTCCTGCGGCAGTGCGGCTATGATGGCAAAGAGACCGTCGTCGATCCCATGTGTGGATCGGGCACGTTCATCATAGAGGCTGCTGAAATCGCCGCCGGGCTTAAACCCGGGCGTGAGCGGCCCTTCGCCTTCGAGCAGCTTGCGACGTTCGATGCCGCAATCTGGGACGAGATGCGCCACTCGTCACCCGCGTCAAAATCGGAACTGCGCTTCTACGGTAGTGATCGCGATGCCGGTGCCGTCGAGATGAGCCGCGCCAATGCGGCACGGGCCGGCGTCTCCGACATGACCGATTTCACACAGCACAGCATCAGCGATCTCGTGCCGCCGCCGGGGCCGCCCGGCCTCGTCATCATCAACCCGCCCTATGGCGATCGCATCGGCGACAAGAAGCGGCTCATGGCGCTCTATCGCACCATGGGCGAGATGCTGAAGAGCCGCTTCGCAGGCTGGCGGGTCGGCTTGATTACCAACGAGACGTCGCTCGCGCGTGCCACCGGCTTGCCATTCCTTCCAACGACCGCCCCGGTCGTCAATGGCGGCATCCGCGTGACGCTCTTCAGAACCGGCGTTCTGCCGAAATGAAAAACGCCGACCGCCCGAAGGCGGCCGGCGCATAGATTTCCTTAGCGCGTCAGTCCTCCGACGCTCAGATTGCGACGAGCGCCCCGCGATCAGCCAAACGATCGCGCACGATCTGGATCGGATCGCGCACATCAACCACCCGTGACAGACCGAGACGAAGCTGCGCCTTCGCGTGATCGCGACGCCCGCGATAGTGCAGGTAGGGTGCGCAGGCGGGCGATGGCGCCTCGGCGCGGCCATAGATGCGATAGAACTGAGCGAAATTGCTGAAGATCTCGCGGCTGTCGAGTTCGCGGTAGGTTTCAGCAGGCGCGCCGCCTGCAATGATCACGTCGTGAGAGTCGAGCTCGACGTGGAAATACTCGATGTCCTCGACACCCTCCGGCATGGCCGGGCGAATGGTCGTGCCATTGACCAGATGCTTGACCGGGATCAGCACGCCGTCGACATACAAAGCGTGCAGCGGCGAGAGGTAGAGATCGACGCTCGGCACGTTGTCGGCGAGGGCCGACTTCGCAACGCGGATCGGAAAGATGTGAGACGGCCAGTTCGTGCCCGCATCGCTGCGGTACGTCCGCCGTCCGATCCATTTGACGGGACGCGCGGCTCCCGACTGGGTGATCACGAGATCGCCGATCGAGAGAGACTCGACCGCAACCTCGCCATCGTCCGTGCGGATGGTCGTGCCGCGGAGGAAGCAAGCGGGTTCCTTGGTCGGCGGGGGGGTCCATACCGGGCGGGTGTACGCCGCCGCTTTGCTGGCGGCACTTGCGACCGCTGTAAATCCTGCCACCGCAGAAAATGACTTCAAGAATCGCCGCCGTGACTGAGGGCTCTCAGCCTTCGGGGCCTTACGCTCTTGGCTACGCACCTGGGCCTCCATACGCGAAAAAACATATTCTAACGGATGCAAGCGGCGGTCCGCAACGATGTATCCACACAGAAAATTAGATGTCTGGGTTAATTCGACGAACCTTCTGAAATAAATGCCTTTTGGGACATCGAATTCCGGTTTCCCAACGTGGGACAGCTCGCAACTTGCAAATCGGCAACTTAGTAGCTGGCGGAAAGCGTGATCAGGAAACCCAATGCAAGAAGGGCCGCCAGTTCGGCAGCCCTTCTAGAAAACACGCATCTGCCGCACGTCTATTTGTAGGCTTCTTGCGCCATAACACTCTCGCCGCCGAGCTTATAGACTATGCCTAGCCGCAGTGCGTGCATCTTGGTGTCGAGGCGCTCGCGCTCGAGGCACGATGGCGCACAGCCAGGCGTATCCTCAAAAATCGTTTCCTTGCCGTAGTCGCTGAAGCGGTACTCGGCCCGCATGAACCAGCCCGCCCTGAGCATTTTCTCGAAGCCGGCTCCGAGGAAATAGCCCTTGAGATCCCAGTGTCCGGTATCAAACTGGTCGGAGTACCGGAGGTCGGCCTGGGTGTAACCGGCGGTCACATACAAAAGGCTGTCGCGAGAGGTGACGAGACCGAGGCGCGCGCCGACGGACCACATATTGTCGATGGAGACATCGAAGGGCTCAGCCGGCGACCCGAGCGGATAGAAGCGCTCGCCTGATCCATCGAGTTTGCCAAAAGCATAGTCGGCGAACACCCCGACAAGTAAATTGGACGAAACCATGTGATCGTAGCCGATCGCCACGGTACCGGTGAAACCGTCGATATCCACATTGTCTCGAGTGGTCGGGAAGCCGCTAAGTTCGACCGTGTCCTTGCCCGTGCCAAAGCCGTAGCCGACGCTACCGGCAATGTAGAGGCCCGCCCAATTTGGTGTCGCGGCCCCTTGGTCCTTCCAACTTTCGCTGGCCGAAGCGGGGATGAAACTTGCGAGGCAAAACGCCGTAATCAAACCTGCGACGCGAAACGGCCTTAAGAGGAAGTACATCATTGTCTGTCCCAAAACCTATGCGGCCAGCCTAGCCGCTGCGTGGTCGGACGCTCAACTCATTATAGGGATGAAGGCGACGATTCGGCTGGATTGTCGAATGAAAGCCACACCGTCAGACTCGATTACTCAGCCTCGGGATTCTGTGGCAACACCCGGGAGAGGCTAGGAAATTCAACCCCGCGACGATCGACGGCACGCATTGCGCTTACCGATAGCGTTGCCGCGCGACGACGTCGGCGCCTTGCAGCCGGAATTGGGGAGCCATGCTTTGTCACGCCAGATATTGACGCACGGGCGCTGCGGCCTCATTGCTCGCGGCCCATGACCGCCACTCTCACCAATGCCGCGAGCCGGCCCCTGCTGCCTATCCTGGTCGCCCTGAGCGGGGCGCACCTGCTGAATGATCTCATTCAGTCGATGATCCCGGCCATGTACCCTCTCATCAAGGAGGCGTACCAGCTCGACTTCGCCCACATCGGACTGATCACGCTGGCTTTTCAGGTGACGTCGTCGTTGCTGCAGCCGATCCTCGGCCACGTCACCGATGCGCGGCCGTGGCCCTATGCGATGGTCGCCGGCATGGGCGCCACGCTCATCGGGCTCTTCGGTCTGTCCTTCGCACCCAACTACGGCACAGTGCTCGCCTCGGCCGCCATGATCGGGCTCGGCTCGGCCGTGTTCCATCCCGAGGCCACCCGCATGGCGCGCCACGCCGCCGCCGGCCAACAGGGATTCGCACAGGGCATTTTCCAGATCGGCGGCCATGTCGGTTATGCCGCGGGCCCGCTGCTCGCCGCGATGCTCGTGGTTCCGCGCGGTCAGACGAGCCTCGCCTGGGTGTCGGTCGTGGCACTGGTGGCCATGGTCGTCATGACCTGGACGGGTGCGCGCTACATCGAGATGCGCCGATCGCAGGCAGCGGCCGCCGCCGCATCAGCGGGCCAAGGCGCGACGGCTGCTCATTCCGGTCCCATGCTCCCGACGGGGCATGTACTCTTCGCCATGGCGATCCTCATCCTGATCCTGCTGTCGAAGAACGCCTACACAGCAGCCTTTACGTCCTACTACACGTTCTACCTGATCGAGCGCTTCGGCGTATCCGTGCAGCTCTCTCAGGTCATGCTGTTCCTTTATCTGGTGGTCGGCGCAATCGGTGTGATCATCGGCGGCATGGTCGGCGATCGCATCGGCCGCCACCGCGTGATCTGGCTGTCGATCCTCGGCGCGCTGCCGTTCGCGCTGATCCTCCCCTACGTGGATCTCTTCTGGACCGGCGTGCTCAGCGTCATCATCAGCCTCATCATGGCGAGCGCATTCTCGGCCATCCTGATCTACGCGATCGACCTCGTGCCGCATCGCGTGGGCCTCGTCGGCGGATTGTTCTACGGTCTCGCCTTCGGGCTCGGTGGCCTCGCAGCGGCGGCACTCGGACTGCTTGCGGACTGGGTCGGTATCATTGCCGTGTTCAAGCTCGTCGCCTGGGTGCCCGCCTTGGGCCTGCTGACGTTCCTGCTGCCGCGGACATCGTGACGACCTAGGCCTAGCGGCCGCGAGACTTGACTTCTGCCTGCCGAGCGACAATCGAAGCGCAACAATGATGTCGCGCGAATGCGCGTCCATGCGGGAGCCGGAAATGTCCTCGACGCCAATCCCCGTCAGCGCCACTGTCGCCGATCTCAGGCTGCGCGTGCGCACATGGCGCAGTGAAGGCCGCCGCATCGGTCTGGTGCCGACCATGGGTGCGCTCCATGAGGGGCATATTTCGCTCGTGCGCATCGCGCTCGAGACCTGTGATCGGGTGGTCACCTCGATCTTCGTCAATCCCACGCAATTCGCGCCGACTGAGGACTTCTCGACCTATCCGCGCACGTTCGACGATGATGTCGCCCAACTGGCACGCGCCAATTGCCATCTGGTCTGGGCACCAACAGCGAGCGAAATGTACCCGGCGGGCTTTGCCACGCGTGTCGTACCCGGCGGTGCGTCCGAGGGTCTCGAAACGGACTTCCGACCGCACTTCTTCGGCGGCGTCGCGACGGTGTGCACCAAGCTCTTCCAGCAGGTCACGCCAGACATCGCCGTCTTTGGCGAGAAGGACTACCAGCAGCTCGCCGTTATCCGTCAGATCGTGCGCGATCTGGACATGCCGCTCGCGATCGTCGGCGCGGAGACCGTGCGCGAGGCCGATGGTCTCGCTATGTCGAGCCGCAATCGCTATCTCAGCGCCGACGAGCGGCGCACCGCCCCACTCATTCATCAGGTAATCAGCGGCGTCGCCGCCCGCATTCTTGAAGGCGGCAATGCCGATGAGGCCTGCGCCGAGGCGGCGCAAAAGCTGACGGCGGGCGGCTTCGGGAAGATCGACTATGTCGCCGTGCGCGATGCGGCGACGCTCGGTGCGTATGATCCCGCCAAGGGCGCGGGCCGCGTGCTCGCAGCCGCATGGCTCGGCAAGACGCGGCTGATCGACAATATCGCGATCGAGTCCTAGCGCCCAACGTGTTGTCGGCTGTTCATTGGACAGCGGCCGCGCGAGAGCGCAGACTTCGCCCCATGATCGAGCTCGACATTGCCGCTTCCGAGATCATCGGCACGCGGGCCGAGCAGCAGGATGCGTGCGCTATCGTGCCGCTGGGCGAAAGCGGTGACGCGGTTTTGCTCGTACTCGCAGACGGCCTCGGCGGACACGCCGATGGTGCGGTGGCCGCGCGGATCGTCGTAGACACATTCGGCGAGCGTGCCCTGGACGGCGCTTTCGCGCGGGCCGAACTGGGCCGTCGAGCACTCGACGAGGCGATCATCGAGACCAACACACGTATTCGCTCGGCCCGCGACCCGGCCGATGGCGAACGCGGCATGGCCAGTACGGCCGTCGCAGCGGTCATTGCGGGGGGACATCTGAACTGGGTAAGCGTCGGCGATAGTCATCTCTATGTCTGGCGCCACGGTCAGATCGCCAAACTGAATGCGGACCACTCGCAGGCCGGGATGATGATCCGCGATGGCCGGGCACCCGACGACCCCGCGGTACTGGCTGCCAGCTCTCTGCTCGCCTCAGCGCTTTCCGGACATACCATCGAGGAGATCGACAGCCCGGCCGCCGGCGTGCCCCTCGCCAGCGGTGACGTGGTGCTGCTGGCCAGCGACGGCCTCGACGTGCTGAGCAATGCCGAGATCGCGCAGATCATCGAGGAGAATGCCGAGGTGGATGCAGCCATCCTGGCACGAACACTTGTCGCCACCGTCGAGGACCTCAGGCTGCCACGGCAGGACAATGCCACGGTGGTCGTGGCCCGGGTGCTCGGCGCTAGCTTGCCGGCCACCCCCGAGGACGCGCTACCCGGCGGCGTGATCAGGCCCGGCTCCGGCCCAGGTCATACGGCGACAGCGGGAGGATGGCCCTGGGCCGTCGGCCTTGCCGTCCTGGCAGCCATCCTCGCAAGCGTCATCGTGACGCAAATGCCATGACGCCGCCGGGGCAGAACTTGCCAGAAATTGCAGGTACTACACTCCAATGAGTGCCCGTTTTCGGTACAGCGCGTCCGGATGCCGTCGACGCTGTTGGCCGTCGTTCACCCACTTTGCGCAAGATCAGTGGCATAGGGTACGATTCGTGCACCAATTCTTGGCAAATATGGCTCGCCAACCTATCTTAAGCCCAACGCTTGTGGACCAGGCCTTCCCGAGGCCAAGCGATCCGTGCGGGCTCGAGCTCTGCCGCGGACGATCGGGTGCCACCAGGAAGGGGTGCACATGAACACGCATTTCCGGAACTTCGCGATCTGGGTCATCATCGGCCTGCTTCTGATCGCGCTGTTCAATATGTTCCAGAATCCGTCGCAGCAGCGACGCGGGAACGAGATCAGCTATACCGAGCTGCTGGCCCAGGTTGACGCGGGCAACGTCTCCGAGGTGACCATCCAGGGCAACCGGCTGACGGGGCAATACTCCGACAAGTCGCGCTCGTTCACGAGCTTTGCGCCGGAGGATCCGACTCTCGTCGAGCGCCTGAACAAGAAGGGTGTGCGCATCTCGGCCCGTCCGAAGGACGAGGACGTTCCCTCGATCTTCAACGTGCTCCTGTCCTGGTTCCCCATGCTGCTGCTGATCGCGGTGTGGATCTTCTTCATGCGCCAGATGCAGTCGGGCGGCGGCCGGGCCATGGGCTTCGGCAAGTCCAAGGCAAAACTGCTGACGGAGCGGCACGGTCGCGTGACGTTCGAGGACGTGGCCGGCGTCGACGAGGCCAAGGTCGATCTCCAGGAGATCGTCGAGTTCCTTCGCGATCCGCAGAAGTTCCAGAAGCTCGGCGGACGCATTCCGCGCGGCTGTCTGCTCGTCGGTCCTCCGGGTACCGGTAAGACGCTCATCGCGCGCGCCGTTGCGGGCGAAGCGAATGTGCCGTTCTTCACGATCTCGGGCTCGGACTTCGTCGAGATGTTCGTCGGCGTCGGTGCGAGCCGCGTGCGCGACATGTTCGATCAGGCGAAGAAGAATGCGCCCTGCATCATCTTCATCGACGAAATCGACGCGGTGGGTCGCCATCGCGGCGCCGGTCTCGGCGGCGGCAATGACGAGCGCGAGCAGACTCTGAACCAGCTGCTCGTCGAGATGGACGGCTTCGAGGCGAACGAGGGCATTATCATCCTCGCCGCGACCAACCGTCCGGACGTGCTCGATCCGGCGCTGCTGCGTCCCGGCCGCTTCGATCGGCAGATCACGGTGCCGAACCCCGATGTCGTCGGCCGCGAGAAGATCCTGCGCGTGCATATGCGCAAGGTGCCTCTGGCGCCGGATGTCGATCCGAAGACGATTGCGCGCGGAACGCCCGGCTTCTCGGGTGCCGATCTCGCGAACCTCGTCAACGAGGCGGCTCTACTCGCGGCGCGGCGCTCGAAGCGCATGGTCACGCAGGTCGAGTTCGAAGATGCCAAGGACAAGGTCATGATGGGTGCCGAGCGGCGCTCCATGGCCATGACCGAGGAGGAGAAGCTCGCGACGGCTTATCACGAAGCCGGCCACGCGCTTTTGAACCTGCTCGTGCCCGGCAATGATCCACTTCACAAGGTCACGATCATTCCGCGCGGACGCGCGCTCGGCGTAACGATGAGCCTGCCTGAGCGCGACAAACTCAGCTACTCCAAGCAGTGGTGCGAGGCGCGCCTCGTCATGACGTTTGGTGGCCGCGTTGCCGAGCAGATCATCTACGGCAAGGAGCACCTGAACACCGGCGCTTCGAGCGACATCCAGCAGGCGACGGGCCTCGCCCGTAGCATGGTGACCGAGTGGGGCATGAGCGAAAAGCTCGGGCCGCTCCGCTATACCGACAACCAGCAGGAAGTGTTCCTCGGCCATGCGATCACGCAGCGCCAGAACATGTCCGAAGAAACGGCGCGCCTGATCGACGAGGAAATTCGCCGCATCGTGACGACGGCCCAGGCAAAGGCTTGGGAGGTGCTCGGTGAGAATCGCGAGGCCCTCGAAGCCATCACGCAGGCCCTCATGGAGCACGAGACGATCTCTGGTGAGGAGTGCCTGACTGTCATGCGCGGCGAGAAGATCATCCGGCCGACGGACGACGATCCGACCAAGGGTCCGACCGGCTCGGCTGTTCCGGTTGCTGGTCGCATTCGGCCGCAGCGGCCGGAGAGCGATGGCGGCATGGAACCCCAGCCGACCTGACGGCGGCACGGCTTACTAATACCGAAGAATAGAATCGGGTCCCCTCGCGGGGCCCGATTGCTTTCGATAGAATGAGCTGCGGCAACGATTGGCCGTGCTTCGGAAACAAACATGAGCCAACCGGCCCGACCACGAAGCTATCTGCGCCCCTCGGCGTTGATGCCGTCATTCCAATCGGATGAATTCTCGGATCTAGTCATTCGCGTCGCGGGACGCGCCGACATTGCTGCGTGCGCAGCCGAGATCATCGTGCGCATGGGCGCTGAGCGCGACGAGGTGGTGCTCCTTCCTGCTGCCGAGACACGTGAGCGTGCGCGATACGAGAGCGAGATCGCCTGCCTCCTCATGCAGCATGAAGCGCCGAGACAGCCGCTCGCCGGTCTGTCACTCGACCGGCCACGCATCATGGGCATCGTCAATGTCACGCCGGATAGTTTCTCCGATGGTGGCGCCTTTGCCTCCGCAAGCGCGGCCATCGATCATGCGCTTCGGCTCGAAGCCGAAGGTGCGGACATCCTCGACATCGGCGGCGAGTCGACGCGACCAGGTGCCGAGCCTGTATCGGTCGAGGAAGAGCTGCGCCGCGTCCTTCCCGTCATCGAAGGACTTGCAGGGCACACGAAGGCGCTCATCTCCATCGATACGCGCAAGGCGGAGGTCATGCGGGGCGCACTGGCCGCCGGCGCGCACATCATCAATGACATCGCTGCGCTGACGTATGAAGCGGCGTGCATGGAGGTCGCAGCGCAATCCAAGGCGCCCGTCATCCTGATGCACGCTCAGGGCGACCCGCGCACCATGCAGTCAGCGCCGCACTATGACGACTGCCTGCTCGATGTGTGCGACTGGCTCGCGGCGCGCATCGCGGCTTGCGAAGCCGCCGGCATCGATCGCGCGCGCCTTGTTGTCGATCCGGGTATCGGCTTCGGCAAGACTGTCGCGCATAATCTGGAGCTGCTGGCCGGTCTGACATTGCTGCACGGCCTCGGCGTACCGTTGCTGCTCGGCACCTCGCGCAAGAGCTTCATCGGCGCTTTGAGCGGTGCGAAGAATGCGAGCGAGCGGATGCCAGGTTCGATCGCGGCGGCATTGCACGGTGCTGCCCAAGGCGTGCAGATCCTGCGCGTGCACGATGTTGCCGAGACGCGGCAGGCGCTCACGGTTTGGGAAGCGATACAGCGCGGCGCGCCTCACCCCAGCACATGATCGCGAGTGTCGCGCAGTAGATGCCGGACATGACGTGAAACAGTAGCGGGCCGGTCCACGCCGTGGCATTCGCCACGATCACCGCATCGGCGAAGCAGACGGCAGCACCGAACGCAAGCCACAGCGCCATGCTCCGCCAGTCGCGCAGCAGCGCGAAGACGATCAAGAGCAGGCCCAGCCAGATATCGCGCAGCGCAATGACGTAGTGCAGATGTGCGGGAGATGCTGGTGCATCAATGCCGAAGAAACGCGCCGCCGAACGCGGCACGAGCCCGAAGCGCACGCCGATGACCGCCAGCGCCACGCCCGCCGCAATCGCCAGCCCCTGAATCCATCGCCGTCGGATGTGATCTTTCATCGGGGCTCGCGCTCACCTCGCGTTTTCCGCGCATGAAAAAGGCCGGGACATGAGAATGTCCCGGCCCTTGGATTTGCCAGATGAAGCGTGCGTTGGAAAGCCGCTTACTCCGCGGCTTCCTCCGTCGTGCGGCGCCGACGCCGGATCGGCGAACCGGAACCTTCTTCAGGCCCTGAGAGCGCACGCTCGCTTGCGAGGCGCGCCTTCTCGGCCGCGATCAGCTCGTCGCGCTTCGCCGCAACACGGCGCAGGCGGCGTAGCATGCCACCGGTACCGGCCGGGATGAGACGTCCGACGATCACGTTCTCCTTGAGGCCTTCGAGCGTATCGACCTTGCCGTTGACGGCAGCTTCGGTCAGCACGCGCGTCGTTTCCTGGAAGGACGCGGCGGAGATGAAGCTGTTCGTCTGCAGCGAGGCCTTCGTGATGCCGAGCAGCACGGGCTTGCCGGATGCCGGACGCTTACCCTCCTTGTGGAGACGCAGGTTCTCCTCGTCGAGCTCGGTCTTGTCGATCTGCTCGCCCTTGAGAAGATGCAGGCTCTCACCCGGATCCTCGATCTCGATCTTCTGCAGCATCTGACGAACAATCACTTCGATGTGCTTGTCGTTGATCGTCACGCCCTGCAGACGATAGACGTCCTGCACTTCCTTGATGAGGTAGCGCGCCAGCTCCTCGACACCCTTGATCGCAAGGATGTCGTGCGGGGCCGGATGGCCGTCATAGACGAAATCGCCCTTTTCGACGTGGTCGCCATGCTGCACGGCAAGGCTCTTGCCGCGCGGGATGAGATACTCGACCGCGGTCGCATTCTCGTCGTCCGGCTTGATCGCAATGCGCTGCTTGTTCTTGTAGTCCTTGCCGAACTCGACCGTGCCCGAGATCTCCGCGATGATCGCGTGATCCTTCGGCCGCCGTGCTTCGAAGAGCTCGGCGACGCGCGGCAGACCGCCCGTGATGTCGCCCGACTTCGCCGACGCAACCGGGATACGTGCAAGCACGTCGCCCGCCTTGACCTTGGCGTTGCGATCGACCGAGAGCACGGCATCGACAGGGAGCAGCGAACGGGCATCACCGCCGCGCGCCAGCTTCACGTTCTTGCCGCCCTTCGCTTCCTTGATCACGACCGCAGGTTTCAGGTCCTGGCCACGCGGGCTTGCGCGCCAGTCCATGATGACCCGGTTGGTCGTACCCTTGACCTCGTCGGTCTGCTCGTTGACCGAGACGTTCTCCACGAGATCCTCGAACTCGACCACACCATCGGTCTCGCTCAGGATGGGACGCGTGTGCGGATCCCACTGCGCTAGGCGGGTACCGCGCTTCACGCTGTCGCCCTCATCGACATGAAGACGCGCACCATACGGCACCTTGTGAGCGGCGAGTTCCTTGCCGCCCTGGTCGAAGATCACGATCACCGTCGCGCGCCCCATGGCCACCAGCATGTTCTGGCTGTTGCGGGCAACGCTACGGTTCCTGATCTTCACCGTGCCGTTGAAGTTCGACTCGATGAACGACTGATCCACCGTCTGCGCAACGCCGCCGATGTGGAACGTACGCATCGTGAGCTGGGTGCCCGGCTCGCCGATCGACTGTGCGGCAATGACGCCCACTGCCTCACCGATGTTGACCGGCGTACCGCGAGCCAGGTCGCGCCCGTAGCACTTGCCGCACACGCCGATCTCGGATTCGCACGTCAGCACCGAGCGGATGCGGATTTCCTGCACCTGCGCCTTGTCGACCAGCTCGATCTCGCGCTCCACCATCAGCGTACCGGAGGGGATGATGATCTCCTTCGTCGCCGGATCGAGCACATCCTCGGCAGCCGTACGGCCGAGGACGCGCGCTGACAGAGGAACGATGACCTCACCGGAGTCGACAACCGCCTGCACGCTGATGCCGTCATCCGTGCCGCAGTCTTCCTCGGTGATGATGCAGTCCTGCGCCACATCGACGAGACGACGCGTCAGATAGCCCGAGTTGGCCGTCTTCAATGCCGTGTCGGCGAGGCCCTTACGCGCACCGTGCGTCGAGTTGAAGTACTCGAGAACGGAGAGGCCCTCCTTGAAGTTCGAGATGATCGGCGTCTCGATGATCTCGCCCGAAGGCTTGGTCATGAGACCGCGCATACCCGCGAGCTGCTTCATCTGCGTCGGCGAACCGCGCGCACCGGAGTGGCTCATCATGTAGACCGAGTTCACGGGCAGTTGGCGACCGGACTTCTGGTCGATCTGCGCCGCCGAAATGCGGTCCATCATCTCCTTGGCGATGCGGTCCGTGCACTTGGACCACGCATCGACGACCTTGTTGTACTTCTCGAGCTGCGTGATCAGGCCGTCCTGATACTGCTGCTCGAAATCACGGACTTCGGCGCGCGTCGCCTCGACGATCCCGGACTTGGTGTTCGGGATCACCATGTCGTCCTTGCCGAACGAGATGCCGGCCTTGAAGGCATGATGGAAACCGAGACCCATGATGCGGTCGCAGAAGATGACCGTGTCCTTCTGACCGCAGTTACGGTAGACGGCATCGATCAGGCCGGAGATCGCCTTCTTCGTCAGCAGCTGGTTGACGAGCGCAAAGCGCACGCCGGGCCGCTTCGGCAGAAGCTCGCCGAGCAGCATGCGTCCGGGCGTCGTCTCGACGATCTCGGTAACCTCATTGCCTTCCGCATCGAAGGACGACACGCGGCCGCGCACCTTGGCGTGAAGCGTCACGGCACCGGCGTCGAGCGCATGACGCGCCTCGGCGACGGAACCGAGCATGGTTCCCTCACCGGGCTCCTTCTCGCTCATGATCGAGACGTAGTAGAGCCCGAGCACGATGTCCTGGCTCGGAACGATGATCGGCGAGCCGTTCGCGGGGTGCAGAATGTTGTTCGTCGACATCATCAGCACGCGCGCTTCCAACTGCGCTTCGAGCGACAGCGGGACGTGCACGGCCATCTGGTCGCCGTCGAAGTCGGCGTTGAAGGCCGCGCAGACCAGCGGATGAAGCTGGATGGCCTTGCCCTCGATCAGCACCGGCTCGAAGGCCTGAATGCCGAGACGATGCAGCGTCGGCGCGCGGTTGAGCATGACCGGGTGCTCGCGAATGACTTCGTCGAGCACATCCCAGACTTCGCCCTTCTCCTTCTCGACGAGCTTCTTCGCCTGCTTCACGGTTGCCGCCTGGCCGAGGGCCTGGAGGCGCGCGTAGATGAACGGCTTGAAGAGCTCGAGCGCCATCTTCTTCGGCAGGCCGCACTGATGCAGCTTGAGCTCGGGACCGACCACGATCACCGAACGGCCGGAGTAGTCGACGCGCTTGCCGAGCAGGTTCTGGCGGAAGCGGCCCTGCTTGCCCTTGAGCATGTCGGCGAGCGACTTCAGCGGACGCTT
>JAEYPL010000282.1 GCA_023410905.1 Pseudomonadota bacterium | reverse complement strand
CTTTGACGCCGCGTCTCAGTGCTTCCAGCATATTCCCGTCGACCCTTTGTTGATGCGTGGCGCCGCTCGGCAGGCGCTCGATTTGATGTCCATATAGGCCGTGTGCGCGAGGGCGTCCACATTCCCGCTCTCGACCCGCCGTGACCGGTAGAGATATCTTTGCGTCTCAAATGCTTGTGAGAGCGCCGAAGGCCGCTGTGGACCAAGGGTTGAAACTGCGGGAGCCCCACGATAGGCATGGCGCGACATAAGATGTGCGCAGGGCGGTTCGGCAGGGCGAGGAAACATGACCGGAAGTGCGATCAGGCCGCTCGTGGCCGGCAATTGGAAGATGAATGGGCTCGCGGCCTCCCTTGCCGAAGCTGAAGCCATGGCGAAAGGCCTCTCGAACGAGGCCGCCGACGTCCTCATCTGTCCGCCCGCGACACTGGTCGCCAGACTTGCCACCACACTCGCCGGATCGCGCATCGCGGTCGGCGGCCAGGACTGCCACGCCAAGACCAGTGGCGCGCACACTGGTGATATCGCGGCGGAAATGCTGAAGGACGCGGGTGCAAGCGCCGTGATTGTCGGCCACTCGGAGCGCCGCACGGATCATCTCGAGAGCGATGCCCTCGTGAAGAGTAAGGCCGAAGCCGCCCACCGTGCGGGGCTCGTCGCCATCGTCTGCGTCGGCGAGACGGCGGCCGAGCGCCAGTCCGGCCAGACATTGGCGGTGGTCGGGCGTCAGCTCGCCGGGTCGCTTCCCGAGAACTGCCGTGCCGCCGACACGATCATCGCCTACGAGCCTGTGTGGGCCATCGGCACGGGCCTGACGCCGACCGTGGCGGATGTCGCCGAGGTGCACGGCGCAATCCGTGCGGCGCTCGCGGAGCGCTTCGGCGGCGAGGGCCAAGCGATGCGCATCCTTTATGGCGGATCGGTCAAGGCATCGAATGCCAAGGAGCTGATGGCCGTCCCGAACGTGAACGGCGCCCTGGTCGGCGGCGCCAGCCTGAAGGCGGCGGATTTCCTAGGGATCCTTGCCGCCTACGCTTGAAGTTGCAGGTGCGGGGTACGTGAGAATGACTGTGCGTCCATCGAGCCTTGGAGCGGCAATCGCTCTGATGCTCGCCGTTCCGGTTTTGGCGATCACGCCTGCGGCAGCCGCGCCGCTCGATGGCGAGACTTGCAAAAATCTGCAGGCTCAACTCGATACCTTGCGCAGTGAAGGCGCGACGGCGGATATGGCGCGGGGCCCGGAGTGGGCGCGGGCCAATCTGCCGCTCGAACGCCTCCAGCGCATCGGGACCTATATCGAGGTCGAGGAACGGCTCAATTTCCGCTGCGGTCTCGCGCGCATCACCCTGCCGACCACGATCGAGGGCGGTGAGGAAGAGCTCCCCGGCCCCGGCGAGGCGACCATCGAAGGCACCAGCGGCTCGATTGCGCTGCCACAGAGGGCTCCGGGCCGCCCGGCTGCCGCAGCTGCCGCCGTAACGACAGTACCGAAGGGCGCGGCATCCAAGGCCCCCGCGGCAAAGGCGCCCGCAACCAACCCCGCACCCCCAAAGCAGCCTGCGAAGGCCGCTCCCCCGAAAAAGGCCCCGGAAAAGGCCGCTCAGCCAGGCGGCGAAGGCGCCCAGCCCCAGAAAAAGGCCCCGCCCAAGAGCCAAAACAAGCAGCCTCGGGCTGACGACGCCTATCGCCCCCCTCGGCCCATCACGAGCGAGGGCGGTTGGGCGCCGGTGGTCCGGCAGTAGGGCCGCAATCGGCCGCATGGGAGGTGGTGGCAGTCCGCGCCGACATGGTGTAGACCACCCCGGAGATTTGGGCCCCTCACCTCCGCTTCCCATATAGGGTTCTGGGACCTCCGGCGCTCCAAGCGCGATAACGAGGCATTTAATGGCAACCGTTCTGCTCGTCATACATCTGATGATAGCCGCTTCACTCTGCGCAGTTGTCCTGCTGCAGCGCTCCGAAGGCGGCGCGCTCGGGATCGGTGGCGGTGGCGGCGGAGCCGGCGGCTTCATGACCGGCCGCGGCACCGCGAATATGCTGACCCGCGTCACCGCAGGCCTCGCCGCGGCATTCTTCGTCACTTCGATCAGTCTGACGCTCTTTGCCCAGCAGAGCCGGCGCGCGGTCTCCCCGCTCGACCGGCCTGCTGCGACGGCACCTGCTGTCCCAGGCACGGGAACGCCTGCCGCTCCGGCAACGGGCGGTCCGGCTCCCGCGGGTGGCGGCGGACTGCTCGACAGCCTCCAGCAGGGTCGCCAGACTCTCCCCCAGGTGCCGGCAAACCGCTAACCGAGATTGCCGTTACGTCGTCACGGCCACCTGCGGTCGTAACTGTTTGATGTGTGAGCTGTGGATGGATTGGGCCGGTGTCATGAACGCCGGCCCGAATCGTGTGGAAAGCGAGTAAGGTGGAGGCCCATGGCGCGGTACATCTTCATTACCGGCGGCGTGGTCTCCTCGCTCGGCAAAGGGCTGGCTTCAGCGGCCCTTGGAGCACTTCTACAGGCCCGTGGCTATCGAGTCCGGCTCAGAAAGCTGGACCCCTACCTCAATGTCGATCCGGGCACGATGAGCCCGTATCAGCATGGCGAGGTCTTCGTTACTGACGACGGCGCCGCGACCGATCTCGATCTCGGCCACTACGAGCGCTTCACCGGTGTGCCGGCCCGCAAGACCGACAACATCACCACCGGGCGCATCTATCAGGACATCCTCGCCCGCGAGCGGCGCGGCGATTACCTCGGCGGCACCGTCCAGGTCATCCCGCACGTTACGGACGCAATCAAAAGCTTCGTCGTCTCCGGCAACGACGACGTCGACTTCGTCCTGGTTGAGATCGGCGGTACGGTCGGCGACATCGAAGGCCTCCCCTTCTTCGAGGCCATCCGCCAGCTCGGCAACGAGCTGCCGCGCGGGCACTCGGTCTACATCCACCTGACGCTCATGCCGTTTATTCCCTCGGCCGGCGAGCTCAAGACCAAGCCGACCCAGCACTCCGTCAAGGAGCTGCGCTCCATCGGCATCCAGCCCGACATCCTGCTCTGCCGCAGCGACCGCGAGGTGCCGCCCTCGGAGCGGCGCAAGATCGCGCTCTTCTGTAACGTGCGCGAGAGCGCCGTCATCCAGGCGCTCGACGTCGCCTCCATCTACGACGTGCCGCTCGCCTATCACCGCGAGGGGCTCGACCGCGAAGTGCTCGCCGCCTTCGGCATCGATGGCGCACCGGCACCGCGCCTCGAGCAGTGGGAAAGCATCTCGCACACCATCGCGAACCCCGAAGGCAGCGTGACGATCGCCATCGTCGGCAAGTACACGGGCCTCAAGGACGCCTACAAATCGCTCATCGAAGCGCTCGTTCATGGCGGCATCGCCAACAAGGTGGCCGTGAAGCTCGAGTGGATCGAGAGCGAGGTCTTCGAGCATCAGGATCCAACGCCCTACCTCGAAGGCGTGCACGGCATTCTCGTGCCGGGCGGCTTCGGCGAGCGCGGTTCGGAAGGCAAGATCCTCGCCGCCAAGTTCGCGCGCGAGCGGGGCGTTCCCTATTTCGGTATCTGCTTCGGTATGCAGATGGCCTGCATCGAGGCGACGCGCAGTCTCGTCGGCATCCAGGAAGCGAGCTCCACCGAATTCGGCGCGACCGAGCAGCCGGTCGTCGGCCTGATGACGGAATGGATGCGCGGCAACGAGCTCGAGCAGCGCCGATCCGGCGGCGATCTCGGCGGCACCATGCGGCTCGGCGCCTTCGAGGCACAGCTCGCCGAGGGCAGCCGCATCGCCCGCATCTACGGCTCGACGGACATCCACGAGCGCCATCGCCACCGCTACGAGGTCAACACGCGCTACCGCGAGCGCCTCGAAGCTGTCGGCCTGCGCTTTGCCGGCATGTCGCCCGATGGACTGCTGCCCGAAACGGTCGAGATCCCGGATCATCCCTGGTTCGTCGGCGTCCAGTATCACCCCGAGCTGAAATCCCGCCCCTTCGAGCCCCATCCGCTCTTCGCGAGCTTCATCGGTGCCGCAATCGAGCAGAGCAGGTTGGTTTGATTTCTGCCGCGGGCTGCTGGGAACACCACGCCCGCGGCAGCCATCCGGACGGTTTTAGCCGCGCTGAAAGCGGAAGAGTTCTCTCAGACGAGCGTTATCCCGAGAGTGGAATGCCCGCGAGGCTGTAGACGATGCTTGCCGACCTGACGCTGGTGCAGATTGCAGTCGTCGCCGTGACGGCTTTCTTCGCACAGATCATCGGCGGGCTCGCGGGCTACGGCACGGGCCTCATCATGCCGCTGGTGCTCGTACCGCTGGTCGGCGCAC
Organism: Pseudomonadota bacterium; assembly: GCA_023410905.1. Classification (GTDB taxonomy): domain Bacteria; phylum Pseudomonadota; class Alphaproteobacteria; order Rhizobiales; family Hyphomicrobiaceae. The sequence goes on along the minus strand of JAEYPL010000282.1, from coordinate 9,041 downwards.
CGGCCGTCGTGCCGATCATCGCGCTCAGCGCCATCATCACCAACGCGACGCGCGTCGCCGCCTTCCGTGAGTCGCTCGATCTCAGGAAGGCACTGATCGCGACGATCGCGGCACTCCCCTTCGCGCTCTTTACCGCCTGGGGGTACACGCAGCTCACCAGCCGCGGCACCGCGATCTTCATCGGCATCATGCTCATCGTGCTCGTGCCACTCAGGCGCTTCTTCGAGCACATCAAACTGCGCCTCGACGACAAAGGCCTCGCTATCGCCTCGACAGGCTACGGCCTCGTCTCCGGCGGCAGTGCGGGAAGCGGCGTCATTCTGCTCTCGCTGCTCATGGCGAGCGGACTGACGGGCACGCAGGTTATCGCAACTGACGCGATGGTCTCGTTTCTGCTCTGCATATTCAGGACGGGCGTGTTCGCGGGCTTCGGCGCACTTGACGGAAAGCTCGTGCTGCTCGCGCTGCTCATCGGTCTCATGGCAACGCCTGGCACGCTGACGGCGAAGTGGATGGTGCGGCGTTTTTCAGCGCGCGTGCACACGATCATTCTCGAAGCCGGCATCCTATTCGGCGGCAGCATGATCATCTGGCGGGCGCTCGAGGGGTGATCCGCTTCGCGCTTTCAGCGCGAGTGGGCTGCCGCCCACACCCGCATCGTGCCGGAGGTGCGTGTCTTCGACACGACGAGACCCCGAACCCCCTTCTTTTTATGGATTGGGAGTTCGCTGCGAGCACTACACAATCCCCTCTCCCCGCCCTTGCGGGGAGAGCGACTGTCTTGGCGGTCAAGCGTTTTGCCATGGGGTTTTGTCCCTGAGGATGGCGTTGAGGATGGTGAGGAGCTTTCGCGCGACGGCGACGATGGCGAGCTTCTTTGGCTTGCCGGCGGCGACGAGGCGGTCGAAGAAGGTTTTCAGGGTCGGGTTCCAGCGCTTGGCATTCATGGCGCCCATGTAGAGGGCCGTGCGCACGCGCGTCCTGCCGCCACCGATGAAGCTCTTGCCGCGCCAGGTGCCGGACTGGCGCGTGTAGGGCGCGAGACCGGCGAGGGCCGCGATCTCTTTGCGATCGAGGCTGCCGAGCTCGGGCATCTCGGCAATGAGCGTGCGGCTGATGGTGGGACCGACACCGGGCACGGAGACGAGCAGATCCTCCTTCTCGCGCCAGACGGGCGAGGCACGGACGGCGGTGCCGATGTCGCCGTCCATCTCCTCGAGCTCCTTGTGAAGCGCCGTGACGATACGCGCGATGCTCCGGCGCGTGCGCTTGAGGGAAGCCCGCTTCTCGCGCTGCTTCTCGGCGCCGATCATCTCGACAATCTGACGTCGCCGCGCGACGAGCTCCGACAGATGGCGGGTTTCCTCGTCGGGGAGCGGCCGGATCTCGGGCTGCGTCGCCTCGGCGAAGTGGGCGATGACGGCGGCATCGATGGGATCGGTCTTGGCGCGTTGGCCGATCGCCTTGGCGAAGGCCCGGATCTGGGCCGGATTGACGACGACGAGGGGGAGGCCGGCCCCGGCAAGGCCGGCAGCGGCGATCTCCTCGAAGCCGCCTGTGGCTTCGATGGCGACGATGGCGGGGCCGAGCGCGACGAGCTTCTCGCAGAGAGCTGCGAGACCTGTGCCGTTGCGCGGGACGGCGAACACTTCTCCGCCTGGGCGCACGGCGACGTCCAGGCGATCTTTGGCAACATCGATACCGACGACGATAGTTTCCATTCCGACACGTCCTTGCCTAATCGGGCTCGCTCTGCGGCCCCGGCGACTGTTCGGGTTCAGTTGGATATGCCGGAGGCGTGCCTCCGGCACGACGGGCGGGGCGGCATGCTCTCCCACGGTCTTGGTGGACCCAGGGCCAGTCGGGCCCCCGCCCGTTGCCGCGAGAGGCACATTACCACCTCCCCCGGATTTCAACTTACAAGGGTTAGGGTGAGGGGCGGCGGCAAAAGCAAACGTCGGAAAGTGCTGCCGCCCCTCATCCTAACCTTCTCCCCGTAAGCACGGGGAGAAGGGACATGTTGTGCTTGCGGGCGGCGGGATGCCCTCTAGCCCCGCCTCACATTCGCGCCGAAGGCGAGCCTTTGGCGCTGGGGGGGGATTTTGGGATCGCCTTGTGTCAACGTGCTTTCAAGTGCACTCAGCCAAGTGTGCTCAGCTCTCCAGACCGTAGACCGTGCGGGCGGCGTCTGCGCTGACGAAGCCGTCGAGGATGTCAGCGCGAACGGCGTCGCGCGTGCGCTGACGCGGATCGCCGTAGCCACCGCCGCCGGCTTCGGTGACGGTGATGCGGGCGCCGGGAGCCACATCGATGCGGCCCTTGGCGTGCACAGGTTTGCCATCGACCGCATGGACGCGCAGCGTGCCCGCGCCGCCGCCGAACTGTCCGCGCGCGGGGAACTCCATGCGATTGCCCATGCCCAGCATGGTGAGCGTGTGGCCGGTGTCATTGCGCAGCACGACCTCCTGACCGAGGCCGCCGCGCCACTTGCCGGCGCCGCCCGAGTCCGTGAGCAGCCGCTTGCTCTCGATGGTCATGTTCGTCAGCGTTTCCCAGATCTCGACGGGAACGACGGCCATGTTCGAGGGATGCGGCAGGGTCGCCCAGCCATCGAGATTTTCGAGCGCGCCATAGCCGCCCGCCGCGAAGTAGAGGCAGGAGAAGGCGCGGTCATCGCGGCGACGGCCCTGGAAGGTGATGAGGTTCATCATGCCGGAGTCGGCCTGCACGCGGTCGGGTGCGGCTTGGGCGAGTGCGCCGTAGATGGTCGGCGTCACGAAGTGGCCCATGGCATGGCGACCGCCGGTCGGGAAAGGCGGCAGGGCATTGAGGATGCAGCCCGGCGGTGCGGTGACCTTGATCGGCGCGACTGAACCTTCGTTGTTCGGGATGGAGGGCAGCGTCAGCGACTTGATGGCGTGCAAGCCCATGGCGTTGGTGTAGCAGATGGGGACGTTCACGCCCGCGCGTACGCAGCCGGATGTGCCGTCGAAATCGATCTCGACGCTGTCGCCTTTCACGTCCACGCGCACGACGAACTCGACGGGTTCGCCGAAGCCTTCGACCTTGATGCGATTGCGGTACGTGCCGTCGCGGAATTCGCTGATCTTCGCGCGCATCGCACCCTCGGACTGGCTGCGAATGGCGGCGGACAGCTCGCGCAGATCGTCGAGGCCGTACTCGTCCATGAAGGCGAGCAGCTCGCGGCCGCCGACTTCGTTGCAGCTCACGTTGGCCATGATGTCGCCCATGACCTGCTCGGGCACGCGTACGTTGGTGCGGATGATCTCGACGATCAGATCGTTGATCTTGCCGGCGTCATAGAGCTTGCAGATCGGCAGGCGCAGGCCTTCCTGGTAGACCTCGCTGGCCGACGAGCCGAAGCCGTTGCCGCCGATGTCGGGAAGATGCGTGATCGAGACCGTGTAGGCGACAATGCGGCCCTTGCGGAAGACGGGACGCATCATGGTGATGTCGAAGAGGTGGCCGGTGCCGAGCCAGGGATCGTTGGTGACGACGATGTCGCCGGGCTTCAGCGTCTCGGCGGGAAACCGCTTCAGCATGTGGCGCAGCGTGACGGGCGCGCTGCCGATGAAGGCGGGAATGCCGAACGTGCCTTGCGCGATCGAGTTCGTATCGGCGTCGAGGACGACGCAGGAGAGGTCATAGCTCTCGTAGACGATGGTCGAGAAGGAACTGCGGACCAGCGTCGAGACGATCTCGTCGGTGAGGGAGACGAGGCGGTCCCACATGATGCCGAGGCTGACGGCGTCGAAGGGCGTGGTGCTCATGGTGGTGGTTCCCTTCAGACGCTCAGTTCGGCGATCAGATTGAAATGCGCATCGACAGTGACGGAGTCGCCCGCGCCGATGACGCAGGTGCTCTCGTGCTCCTCGATGAGGGCGGGGCCTTTGACGATGGCGCCGGGCGCGAGGGCATAGCGGTCATAGACCGGCCATGCGGCGAGGCCGCCTTTGGTCGGATCATAGGCCTCGCGCGTGCCCTTCAGCGCCTTGTCGGCGCCGCCTGCGGCCGCATCGCCATGGCCTTCCGCGAGCGATGGCGTCGGGCCGACGGCCTCGACCTTCCAGTTGACGATCTCTGTCGGCTCGTCGAGGCGCAGGCCATACGTTTTCTCGTAGGCGCGGCCGTAGAGCTCGCCGAGGTCGGCGAAGATGCTCGCGACGTCGTTGCTCTCGGGGAGCGTGATCTCGATCTCGTGGCCCTGACCCTGGTAGCGCATGTCGAGATGGCGGACGATCTTGATGTCCTTGTCCGCGACGCCCGCACGCTTCAGGTAGCCGGAGGCCTCGTCCTGCAGTGTCGCGAACGTCTGGGCGAAGTCCTTGGCGTCGATGTCGGCGACGTGAATGCGGCGCGAACGGGCGACTTCGAAGGCGAGGGGGCTGACGAGCAGGCCGAGCGCCGACATGACACCGGCGCCGACGGGCAGGACCACGCGCGGGATCTTGAGCTTGCGCGCGACCGAGAGTGCGTGGAGCGGGCCGGAGCCGCCGAACGCCACCATGCTGGAGTTGCGATAGTCGAAGCCGCGTTCGGTGGCGTGAATGCGGAAGGCGCGCGCCACGTCCTCGCAGATGATGTCATGAATGCCCCAGGCGGCGCGGAGCGTTTCGAGCTTCAGCGGCTTGCCGACATTCTCCGCGATGGCCTTCTCGGCGGCGGGCTTGTCGAGCTTCATCTTGCCGCCGAGGAAGAAGTTTGCGTCGAGATAGCCGAGCACGAGATTGGCGTCGGTCAGCGTCGGGCGCGTGCCGCCCTGGGCATAGCAGGCGGGGCCGGGCATGGCGCCGGCACTGCGCGGGCCGACGCGCAGGAGACCGCGCTCGTCGACCTCGGCAATGGAGCCGCCGCCGGCGCCGATCTCGATCATGTCGATGACGGGAATGCGCACGGGCAGACCGCTGCCCTGGCGGAACTCGTGCACGCGCGCGACTTCCATGAAGTACTTCTTGACGGCCTGGCCGTCCTTGACGAGGGCGCCTTTGGCGGTTGTGCCGCCCATGTCGAACGAAAGCAGGTTCGGCAGCTTGAGCGAGCGGCCGTGATGGGCGCTCATGAGGGCGCCCGCAGCGGGGCCGGATTCCAGCGCGCGCACGGGATAGCGGCGGGCAGCGTCGGTGGTGAGCGTGCCGCCGCTCGAACCCATGATGTACAGGCGGCCGCCGAAGCCAGATTGCGCGAGACCATCTTCCAGCCGCTTCACGTAGCGGTCGAACATGGGCTGCGTGAAGGCATTTACGGTCGTCGTGGTCCAGCGCTCGAATTCGCGCATGTTGGGGAACACGTCGGCCGATGCGGAGACGGTGAGGTCGGGCGCAGCTTCGCGCAGGATGGCGGCGGCGCGTTCTTCGTGCGCGGGATTGGCATAAGCATGGAGGAAGCAGACGGCGATGGCCTCGACGCCCATGTCGCGGAACTGCTGCGCGGCGGCGCGAACGCCGGCCTCGTCGAGTGGCTGTTCCACACTGCCGTCATAGCGCACGCGCTCGGCGACCTCGACGCGGAGGCGGCGCGGAACAAGGGGCGGCGGGTATTTGATGCGCAGCTCGAACAGGTCGTAGCGACGTTCGGGGCCCATGTCCATGATGTCGCCGAAGCCGGCTGTGACCAGCATTCCCGTGACGGCACCGCGGCGCTCGATCACGGCGTTGGTGACCAGCGTCGTGCCGTGCACGATGTCGGCGATGGCGCCGATATCGATGCCGTTCTCGGCAACGAGGGTGGCGACGCCCGCAAGCACGGCCTCGGATGGGTCGTGGGGCGTGGTGAGCCGCTTGTGGATCGCCATTCGGCCGCCGGTGGCGTTGCTCAAGGCGAAATCAGTGAAGGTGCCGCCGATGTCGACGCCGATCCGGTACATTCCAGTCCTTTCAATGCTCTGTTGCGCCGGGAGATTTGCACGCCTTGATGCTTCTGGGAACTGGCGCAAAGCGCGCAGGGGTACGATGGTGGCGGGGAGTGGCTTGTCAGCCCGGATGCCGGGTCGTAGCCTTCGTCCGGAAACGAAACGCGTGCGGAGGATGTCATGCAGAAGCGTAAGCTCGGGCGGAGCGGGCTGGAGATTGCCCCGCTTGTTTTCGGCGGCAATGTGTTCGGCTGGACGGTCGACGAGAAGGGCTCGTTCGCGCTGCTGGATGCCTTTGTCGATGCGGGTTTCGACTGCGTCGATACGGCGGACGTCTATTCGAAGTGGGCGGCCGGCAACAAGGGTGGCGAGAGCGAGACGATCATCGGCAAGTGGTTCAAGGCCAGCGGCAAGCGGGGCAAGGTCGTCCTCGCGACCAAGTGCGGAATGGAGATGGCACCCGACAAGAAGGGGCTGTCGAAGGCGTATATCGTGCAGGCCGTCGAGGCATCGCTGAAGCGCCTGCAGACGGACGTGATCGACCTTTACCAGTCGCATCGCGATGATCCGGATACGCCGCTGGAAGAGACGATGGAGGCTCATGCCGCGCTCATCAAGGCGGGGAAGGTGCGGGCGGTCGGGGCGTCGAACTACAGTGCGGATCGCCTGAAGGCGGCGCTGGCGGCGAGCGCGAAGGCGGGCATCCCGCGCTATGAGACGCTGCAGCCGAACTACAATCTCGCGGATCGCGGCGAGTTCGAGGGCGCGCTGCAGGATCTGTGCGTCGCCGAAGGGATCACCGTCATTCCGTACTACTCGCTGGCGAGCGGCTTCCTGACGGGCAAGTACCGCTCGGAGGCGGACCTCGGGCAGCGTGCGCGTGCGGGTGGTGTCAAGAAGCATCTGACGCCGCGCGGCTTCGGCATTCTGAAAGCGCTCGATACCGTTGCGGCGGCTCATGGTGCCACGCCGGCTCAGGTGGCACTCGCGTGGATGCTCGCGCAGCCGGCGATCGCGGCGCCGATCGCGAGCGCGACGACGACGGCACAGCTTGCCGACATCCTGAAGTGCGCGGAGCTGAAGCTCAGCGCGGATGATGTGGCCGCGCTGAACAAGGCGAGCGCTTAGCGTCGCGATACCCCTCCCCCCGCGCCAGAGGCGCGCCTTCCGGCGCGACGCGGGGAGGGATTAGGGTGGGGGGAATCCCAACCGCAATTGTTCTGCAATCCCCCCTCCTAACCTCCCCCACTAGGGGGAGGAACTAGGTTGCTCATCGCTTAGAGTGCGTCTCATCTACAATGAACGTGCTCTAACGATTGGGGTGGTCGCTGCTGCCCTACTTATCCAGCCAAGCGTTTTCCATGCGCCAGCTGTTGTAGAGCGAGTTGATGTGGCTCGTGACGCCCTTCACGTGCGGTGCCCAGCAGGTCGCCGCCTTGTTGTGCAGGATGATCGGGCGAGCCACGTCCTCGACGATCTTGCGCTCGGCCTGCCAGAGGATCTGCTTGCGTTTGGCAGGATCCGTCTCGCGTGACTGGGCGAAGATCAGATCGTCGACTTCCTTGTTGCAATAGCCGGTGTAGTTGCGCTCGGAGGTGCAGGTGTAGTTCTCGACGAGATTGACGTCGGGATCGTCGACGCCGACGCCGGTGGTGTTGAGGCCGACTGCGTAGTCCTTACGCGTGACCTTGGCGTGCCAGAGGGGCGTATCGACGTTTTCGAGCTCACCCTCGATATAGACCGCCTTCATCTGGTCGATGAAGATGACGGCCGGATCGCGATAGAGCGGGATGTTGCGCGTCGCGACCTTCACTTTGAGCGGCTTCGCCGCGCTGTAGCCGAGCTCCTCCATGATCTTGCGCGCTTCGGCGAGATCCTTCGAGCGGTCGGGATTGTAGCCCGGCAGCTTGGCGAGTTCCTCGGGCGGCAGCGACCACACGCCCTCGGGACCCGGCAGCATGACGGCGCCGATGGACGCTTTGCCTTCGGCAAGGATGGTGTTGAATGCGCCGCGATCGATAGCGAGCGCCATTGCCCGGCGGATTTTTGGGTTATCGAAGGGCGCTGCCGACGAATTGACGATCATGTTGATCGTGTTGTTCGACGGCACGAACTGGCAGACGGACTTCGGCGCCTTGGCCTCGACGTCCTTCAGGCCGGCCACTGTGATGTCCGAGACGAACGTGAGGTCGACTTCACCGGCGATGAAGGCGAGCACGCGCGTCGAGCGGTTGCTGATGATCCGGTATTCGATGCCATCGATGCGCGGGAAGCCCTTCTTCCAATAGTCGGCGTTCTTCGTGAGCTTGATCGAGTCGCCGCGCTTCATCTCGGCGAACTTGAATGGCCCGGTGCCGACCGGGTTCACGCGCATCTGCTTCTGCTCGACGTGGCAGGGGTAGACGGGCGTGTAGCCCGATGCGAGCAGCGCGAGGAAGCTCGGTTGCGGCGCGTTCAGCTCGAAGGTGACCTCGTGGTCGCCCTTGGTCGTGACCTGCTTGAGGTTGTGGTACCAGATCTTGCGCGGGTTCTTGCGGAAGTCTTCCGACTTCACGAGGCCAGAGACGAGGTCGAATGTGCATTTGACGTCGTTCGCGGTGAATGGCTTGCCATCATGCCACTTGACGCCCTGCTCGAGCTGGAAGGTCAGCTTGGTCTTGCTGTCGTCCCACTTCCAGCTCTTGCCGAGGTCGGGCACGATCGTGCCGAGGTTCGCCTCGAGCTTGGTCTGGTCGAAGAGCACGAGGTTGTTGAACACGGGCATGAACGGAAAGACCGTCGAGATCGTCGCTTCCTCGTGGATCGAGGCGCTCGGCGGTGTGTCCCACACATAGGTCTTGAGAATGCCGCCCTGCTTCTGCGCGTGGGCAGCGGGGGCGAAAACGAGGGTCGCCAAGGCGAGCGCGCACGCTCCCCGGGCCTTAAGAGCGATCATCGTGAGGTTCTCCCTGGTTCCGATCTGACGTCGGCCGTCACGGCCTGTAGCGCCGCGCGGTAGGAGGGAAACATATCACGCGGGGGGCGCTCGCCAACCCAATCGAGCCGTCCGTTGACGGAGCCCTGCGCTGCATTATTCTCGTCGGTGAAGGGCCAAGGCCGGCCCAAGCCTTCAGTTCCGGAACGGAAATCGCATGAGCCAAGCCGTCGATCCGATCACGGTCTCCGTGATCCA
>JAEYPL010000215.1 GCA_023410905.1 Pseudomonadota bacterium | reverse complement strand
CATGAACAGCTTCGCCATGAACTGTGGATGCGTGCGGGACAGGAAGATCTGCGGGCCGCGCTGCTCGCGGCGCACGTCGTAGATATAGGCCCGCACCCGGTCGCCATATCGATAGGTCTCGCGCGGGATGAGCTCGTCGCGGCGGATGATCGCCTCGCCGCGGCCGAGGTCGACGATGACGTTGCCGTATTCGACGCGCTTGACCGTGCCGTTGACGATCTCGCCGATGCGGTCCTTGTATTCGTTGTGCTGGCGCTCGCGCTCCGCTTCGCGGACCTTCTGCACGATCACCTGCTTGGCGTTCTGCGCGGCGACGCGGCCGAACTCCAGCGGCGGCAGCTTGTCGATGAGAAGATCGCCGACCGCTGCATCGGGCTTGCGACGCTTGGCGTCGGCCACGGTGATCTGCTGCGACTCGTTCTCGACCTCATCGACAACCGTCATCACGCGCGTCAGATGCGTCTCGCCGGTGCGCGGGTCGATCTCGCAGCGGATGTCGTTCTCGGCGCCATAGCGGGCCTTGGCGCCTTTCTGCAGCGCCTCTTCCATCGCCTGGATGACGATCTTGCGATCGATTGTCTTCTCACGTGCGAGGGCGTCCGCGATCTGGAGGAGCTCCAGTCTGTTCGCACTGATGCCTGCTTGAGCCATGCTTTCGCACCTTCACTTCACTTGGTGACGTCAATTCGTTTCGCGTCTGCCTTGCGGGCCGGCTTATCGGCTTTTCCAGCCGCAGTGTCACTACCTTTGGCGCGGCGCAGCGTGTCGCGCACCAGTTCATCCGTCAGCACCAGCTTCGCCGAGCCGATGAGAGCGACAGGCAGCCCGATGATCTGAGGGCCGGCCTCCGGCACTTCGATCTCGATGCGCGCCTCACCATCGGCAAAGCCCTCGATGGGCCCGCGAAAGCGTTTCCTGCCGGAAACCGCTTCCTTGAGCTCGATCTTAACTTCGTATCCGGCCCAACGCTCGAAGTCGGCCGGGCGAACCAGCGGCCGGTCGATGCCAGGCGAAGAGACCTGCAGCCGGTAAGCGCCATCGACGGGATCATGAACGTCGAGCAGTGGCGAAACGGCGTGGGAGACTGCCTCGCAGTCTTCGACCGTCATCGTGCCGTCCGTGCGCTCGGCCATGATCTCGAGAATAGCGTCGCTCCCGCCCATCAGGCGCACGAGCACGAGGCGATAGCCCATGCTTTCGAGAACCGGCTCGATGAGCCCTGCGACGCGCGCAGCTACTCCGCTCTCGACTACAAAACGTGCTTCTTCAGCCGGACCGCTCAAGCGCTCCATCCGTGCCCGATACCGATTTCCGATAATGCCAGATCGACCTACAAAAACAAAAAGAGCGGACCCGTTGGGGCCCACTCTCAGAGTTGAGATGATCATGAGCGATCACAAGATAGCGAGCCTGAGCGTCCCTTGCAAGAGCCTTTTGCTCGATTGAACGGCGGCCTGCCTGTCCATCACTCATGTGCGCTGCACAAAAGCCAGCGCTTTTCAGCGTTTTCCTTGGAGAAATGCCGTTCAAGCATTCTTGAAGTTGGGTTTACGCTTTTCGACGAAGGCGGTCATGCCCTCCTTCTGGTCCTCGGTCGCGAACATGGCGTGGAAGACCCGGCGCTCGAAACGGATACCCTCGGCGAGGGTGGTCTCGTAGGCGCGATTGACCGACTCCTTGGTCATCATGGCGATCACGGTGGACTTGCCGGCGATCACGTCGGCAACCTTCATGGCCTCATCGAGCAGCTTGTCGGCGGGGACGACGCGGCTCACGAGCCCGCATTTGTTGGCCTCGTCCGCATCCATCATGCGTCCGGTCAGGCACATATCCATCGCCTTCGACTTGCCGACGAAGCGCGTGAGGCGCTGCGTGCCGCCCGCACCGGGCATGACGCCGAGGTTGATCTCGGGCTGGCCGAACTTCGCGTTGTCGGCAGCGATGATGAAGTCGCACATCATGGCGAGCTCGCAGCCGCCGCCGAGTGCGTATCCGGCAACTGCGGCGATGACGGGCTTTCTCGCGCGCGCCACGCGATCCCAGCTCCCGATGAAGTCCTGCTTGTAGGCCTCCATGTAGGACTTGTTTTGCATTTCCTTGATGTCAGCGCCGGCGGCAAAAGCTTTTTCGCTACCGGTGAGCACGATGCAGCCGATCTTGTCGTCGGCCTCGAAGCCGTCGATGGCCTGCGTGAGCTCGCCAATGAGCGCGGAGTTGAGCGCGTTGAGCGCGTTCGGCCGGTTGAGCGTGACGAGCCCGACGGCGCCGCGTGTTTCGACGATGATGTTGCTGTAGGCCATGGGCACGTCCTCTCCTGATCATGAAGCTTTTGCGCGTCAGCGCTGGCAGACCGGACAGAAGAATGTCGAGCGCCCGGCCTGCACACTGCGGCGGACCATGCCCCGGCAGGCGGGCGTGAGGCAAGGCTCTCCTTCGCGCCCGTAGACATGGAAGCTGTGCTGAAAATAGCCGAGCGAACCATCAGCCTGGGCATAGTCCTTGAGGGTCGAACCGCCGGCGGCGATCGCATCGGCCAGCACGTCTTTGATGTGCGGAATGAGCGCCTCTGTGCGCGCATTGGGCTTGCCCGATGGGGTCGCCAGGCAGGATGCAGGGCGCGAGGGCTTGAGGCGCGTGCGGAAAAGGGCCTCGCAGACGTAGATATTGCCGAGGCCTGCAATAATGCGCTGATCGAGCAGGAAGCTCTTTAGATCGCTGCGCCGCCCGGCAGCCTGCCGCGCGAGAAACTCAGGCGTCAGATCCGGACCAAGGGGCTCGATGCCGATGCTCGCGAGCAGTGGATGCGTGTCGAGCGTCGTGAGGGTTGCGAGGTCCATCATGCCGAAACGGCGCGGGTCGTTATAGACGATCTCGGTGCCGCTCCCGAGGCGCAGCACGACATGATCGTGGGCGTTGCGATTGCCCTGGTTGTGCGTGAACTCGCCGAGCTGACCCCCGCCTTGAATACCATGCCCGACAATGCTGATGCGGCCGCTCATGCCGAGATGAATGATCAGCACAGTGCCGTCGTCGAGTTCGGCGAGAATGTATTTCGCGCGCCGCCTGAGTGCAACGACCGTGCGATCGGTGAGGCGCGCGCCGAAATTCTCCGGGAACGGAAAGCGCAAGTCCGCGCGGCGCTGCTCGACGCGCTGAATACGCTGGCCGACGAGCACGGGCTCGAGGCCGCGCCGGATGGTTTCGACTTCGGGCAGCTCGGGCATTGTCGGGCTCAGCTTCCGGATACGCAGATGACGCTTCTTCTAGCCGACTGGATGCCTCCCGGCGAGGGCATGGCGGCGCATTCGGGGAACGATCGATTGCCGCGGGGGATTTCACTGGTTGCGGAGGGGCATATCGCGAGAAGAAACCGAAGGAGACGCAGTGATGCAGGCAACGGAGATTCAAACACAAGCGCGGATGCTCATGGAAGCACACGGGACCAAAGCAGTTGTCGAGGCCCATAGGAAGGTCAAAGCGTGCGAGCATTCGGGTGACATGGCCGGCGCTTCCGACTGGCGGCGCATCGAAAGCGCACTCAAGCTCATGCAGGGTGCCCGGCAGACCTGACGGCGAGGCCTTTCGAAGAGCTTGCTGAACCAAGATTTCAGGCAGGACGGCCGCGGCGGTTTAGTCGCTATCGCGGCGTCCTGCTCAGCGGTAGTGTGCGCGCCATGAGCGGTACCGAGAACACACACCCTGCAGGCACAACTACGTTCGGCTTTCGCGAGGTCGCGGAGGGGGAACGGCAGGGGCTTGTGAACGAGGTCTTCAGCGGCGTCGCCGAACGCTATGACCTCATGAACGATCTCATGTCCGGGGGGCTACATCGCCTCTGGAAGGACGATCTGATCGTTCGGCTCAACCCGCCGAGGAGCACGACGCCCTTCAAGCAGATCGACGTGGCGGGCGGTACTGCCGACGTGGCCCTGAAAGCGGCGGCAGCGGGCGGCGCAGGCTTCAGTGCCATTGTCTGCGACATCAGCCCGCAAATGCTGGCCGTCGGGAAGCGGAAGATCGCGGAAGCCGGGTATGCGGAGCGTATCGCCACGGTGCTCGGAAATGCCGAGGCGCTGCCCTTTGCGGATCGCTCGTTCGACGCCTATACGATCGCGTTCGGCATTCGGAACGTCACGCACATCGATCGGGCGCTTGCGGAGGCTCACCGGGTATTGAAGCCCGGCGGGCATTTCCTCTGCCTAGAATTCTCCCACGTCGACGTGCCAATCCTCGACAAACTCTATGATTTTCATTCCTTCGAGGTCATTCCACGCCTCGGCGCGCTCGCGGCCGGCGCTGCCGAACCCTATCGCTATCTCGTCGAGAGCATTCGCAATTTCCCGAATCAGCAAGCGTTCGCCGAGTTGGTGCGGGGGGCGGGATTCGCGAATGTCAGCGTCCGCAATCTGACTGGTGGCGTTGCAGCCATACATTCCGGCTGGCGCATCTAATCACTTGATCCGGCGGGCTTTGTTTAGATGCTCCCGGGACGGCCTATTTGCGTGTATTAAGAGAAATTACTAAACCTATAGTTGTGCATTCTGCCCCTTAAATGTTTATTGACGGCTGTGCCGAAATATCGCGGCAGGGCAGGTCCGTGCAGGGTCGGTGCGCGGGCTCGGGCAGGGAGCATGAATTTCGATGACGTACGGGTTGTCGTTGCGGACGCGCGCGTCTGTCGCGCGGATGGCGATCGTTGCCACTCTGGCGCTCTCGCTGGGAGCCTGCTCGCAATCGAGCGGATTGCTCATGAGCGAGCCGGACACGCCGGGCGGTGATCCAACGCGACTGGCGCAAGCGCCGCGTGCTGACGTCGAGAAGGCCGCCGAGCATTGGGGCAAGGAGCATTCGAAGCAGCGCCGGGATGGGAAAGCCGCCCTCAACTACGCGCGCAGCCTGAAGGCACTCGACCGTAAGCCGGAAGCGCTGGCCGTCCTTCAAGCCGGCTACCTCTATAGTGCGCAGGATCGCGAATATCTCTCGGAGTTCGGACGCCTCGCGCTGGATCAGGGCCACGCGCCCATGGCGCAGCAGCTCCTTGAGCGGGCTGATGATCCTGCCAAGCCCGACTGGCGCATCCTCTCCGCGCGTGGCGTCGCTCTTGCCCAGCAGGGCAAGTACAAGGAGGCCATTCCCTTTCTCGAGCGCGCCCGTGCGCTGGCGCCCGATCAGCCGAGCGTCATGAACAATCTCGCGCTCGCCTACACGATGGACGGTCAGGCCTCGCAGGCCGAGCCGATGCTCAGGCAGGCAACGAGTACGGCAGCCGATCCGCGCGTGCGTCAGAACCTAGCGATGGTGCTCAATCTGCAGGGCAAGAAAGAAGAGGCAACGCGCGTCTCCATGGGCAATGACATGCCTCTGCCGGCTGTCGCGCCGACATCGATCGCGGCCCGTCCGGCTCCGGCGCCTGCGAGGGTCGCGGCCGCCGTCGCGCCGTCACCGCAGCCGGCAGTGGCGCGTAAGGATCTACCGCCGCCCGTGCGCACGGCCGCTGTCCGCGTGACGGCGCCGGCGCCGGTTACGCCAGCCTTAACGGCGGATCCAGAAGATGTCATTCGTGCAGCTATCGCGGCCGAGGTCGCGCATGAGCAAGCGCGCTCGCGCAACATCGCAACGTCGAGCGCGCCGCAGCGGTGAGCCATAGGCTTTTTGGAAGCGAAAGTTACTAGGCCCACTTC
>JAEYPL010000214.1 GCA_023410905.1 Pseudomonadota bacterium | reverse complement strand
CATTGATGGCAAGGAAGCCTGCCACGCCAACGGCGGCACCATCGGCTTTGCCTGCACCAGCACGGAACAGGTCGACGCATTTCATGCTGCCGGAGTGGCAGCCGGCGGCAAGAGCATCGAGGATCCGCCCGGCTGGCGCGAGATGGGCACCATGAAGCTTTATCTCGCGTACCTGCGCGACCCGGCCGGTAACAAGATCTGCGCGATGCATCGCGGATAAGCGAGCGTCGATCTCGTTGCTGCCTCTACGCGCCGCGGGGCGTTCGGGCATTGCCCGAGCGCCCTTTGTCGTCTTCAAATACCCTGCATTCGCAGCATCCGCATCCCGAGCCTAGTATGACTTCAGAACTCCTGCTGCTGGCATCCAAGATCGGACCGCTTTTGATGCTGCCGGAGGGGCTGGTCGTGCTGGCGCTGCTGGGCGCCGCGATCAGCCACGGGTTTCGCGCGCGCCGCTCCTCGGCCGCGTTCGTCATGGCCGCGCTGGCAATATTCTGGGTCAGCGCAATGCCCGTCTTCGCCAATTGGATGATGGGCACCCTCGAGCGCCAGCACCCATCCGATCCCGCTGCTTTGCCGCATGCCGAAATCGCCATCGTGCTCGGCGGAGCCGTTGGCGCTCCCACGCCACCGCGCGAAACGCCTGAACTGTATGACGCGGCGGACCGCATCTGGTACGCGGCGCATCTCTTCAGGTCCGGTCACGTCAAGCGGATCATCGCTGTCGGCGGACTGCTGCCCTGGGATGAGGCGCAGCGCCCCGAGGGTGACGTCATGCGCGACATGCTGATCACGCTCGGCGTGCCGGCCGCAGCCATCGAGGTTGGCTCCGCGAGCCGCAACACCTACGAAAACGCGACCGAGGCCCGCACGATCATGCGCGGCCCGCCGTTCGTGCCGGCACTGCTCGTGACATCGGCAGCCCACATGCCGCGAGCGCTTGGCGTCTTCCGCGCCGCGGGCATGCCGGTCGATCCCGCGCCTTGCGATTTCCGCTCCAACAACCGACGCGCCGCGCACATCCTCGATTGGCTGCCTCAAGCCGGCGCGTTCGCCATGACCAGCAGCGCCGTGCGCGAGTGGATCGGCTACTACGCCTACAAATGGCGCGGATGGCTTTAGGGAAAACGCATCACAGCGCGAGCCATCTTCAAGCGCGACCTTTCGGTCGGATTTTAGCGAACAGAAGCTGGAGAATGTGCCAGAGGGGGCCGCGCCGCCTTATCCTTCCGCGCCCCCGTCCAGTACGCGACATGCGCACGCTTGCTGTCGGCCTCGCCGGCCGCAAGGCCGCGCTCGAAGCGTGACTACCCCCGCGAGGCGTGGTCCCCGCACTCGTCGCGCTACTGCGCGTCGCATCGTAGGCAGAACGGCGCTCTGCGGTCTTGATATTGTTCCAGGCCTCCGTAATTCGGACCGCATACATGGCGCGCTCACTATTGGCCTCGCGATCCGGATGCAGCCAGCGAAGCAGCAGCGCCATGTTCTTACGGAGCTGGTCGTTCGTGGCATCGGCGCCGGCGCCCAAGGCCCGATAGCTATCGGCACCAGGATGCAACAAGACTTGCTCGATGTAGAAGCTGGCCGCGTCGCTGACGGTCCTCTCCGTCAGGCCGGTCTTACGAACTGCATCGGAGAGCGCGCGCCCCTCGTCAGTGACGATATTCAGCAGAGCGTCCACGTCCCGGGGTAATGGCGCGTCACGGAGAGCCCGCACGCGCGAGGGAAGCTGTAGGAGGCCAACCGCCAGTTCGAGCGCCGTTTCCTCGCGCATGTGCCTGCATTCACGCTTATCCCGAACGCCGCCTTCAGGTGCCGTCCACTGAATCACAATACACGTACAATCCCGGCATCGTCGCCAATTCCAGTATCGTCCGCCTACGCGCATTTGGCGTCTCGCCCTCTACTGCGGAACCTGCCGGGTTGACCTCACTGCTCCATATGATACACGGTTGATATATCAGATAACGGCAGCGGCGAGACACGTGAGGGGACGAACATGATCACGGAACGCCAGAAGCAATTCCGAGCGCAGTACCGCAACCGGATCATGGGCTTCTACGATGGCTACCTGCACATCGTGATCATCTATGCCATGGGCGCGGCCGCCTTCTACATCTACCTCCAGCACATTCACGCGCCGACCTGGCTCGAACTACTCACGATTCCCGTGACGTTCCTCTTCACGAACATCTTCGAGTGGTTCGTGCACAAGTACGTCATGCACCGGCCGATTCCCATCAAGGGCCTGCGCGCGGTCTATGAGCGCCACACGCTCAACCATCATCAGTTCTTCACCGACGAAGAAATGCGCTTCCGCGACCACAAGGATTGGCGCGTGACCGTGTTTCCGCCCTACGCACTCGTCGTCTTCATCCTGATGTCGATCCCGGGGGCGATGATCCTCGGGCATCTTTTCTCACCGAACGTCGGCTGGCTCTTCATGTGCACGACGACCGGCATGTACCTCATCTACGAGTTCATGCACTTCTGCTGCCACGTCGACGAGAACTGGTTCGTACGCAACTGCCCGTTCGTCAATACGCTGCGCCGTCATCACACTGCACACCATAACGCGCGGCTGATGATGGAAGTGAACATGAACCTCACCTTCCCGATCGCGGACTGGTTCTTCGGTACGTCGGACTTGAAGCGCGGCCTCGTCGGGCACGTCTTCAACGGCTACGACACGACGCATCTCAAGAAGGACCTGAGAGGCACGCCGAAGCGGCCGGATGAAGCGGCTGCGGCGACGATGGGCAACTATTGAGCCGGTCATGCCAAACGACGTCAAAGCCATCGTTTCCGTGGTAACGCTGCTCGCCGCGCTGGCCTTTGCTTATTGGGAGGCGACGGTCGCTCAAGCTGTCCCTGCATGGTTCGTCATCGGCTTTGCCGTATTCGCGGTCGTGGCCATGTGGATCTTCCCCGAGGCGGGCGTGAAGAAAGGCGACCTGCCCCCCAAGGAGCGGCGTTGAGGCTCCGGTGGACGATCGAGCAACTGCAGTCAGACCCGAGACACTGACCGAGCAGGCCTATAACCGGCTCGAAGAGATGATCGTCACCTTGCGGCTCGCGCCGGGAGCGGTGTTATCGGAGCAGACACTCGCGAACGAGCTCGGCATCGGTCGCACGCCCGTTCGCGAAGCACTGCAGCGTCTCTCGCATGAGGGCCTCGTGCTCGTGCTGCCGCGCAAGGCGATCATCGTCACGGATACGGATCCGCGTCGCCAGCTACTCGTGCTCGAGGTGCGGCGTGAGCTGGAGCGGCTGCTGGCGCGCACCAGTGCCGAACGCGCGACCGACGCCGAGAGGGAGCGCTTTCTCGCGATCGCGGACGGCATGGGTGCCGCCGCCCTCGCGAACGACGACATCGCCTTCATGCGGCTCGATCGGGAGATGAACACGCTGCTGACGCAGGCCGCGCACAACGAATATGCCTCACGCTCGATGCGCTTCCTAAATGGTCATTCCCGGCGGTTCTGGTACCTGCACTACAAGGAAGCTGCCGACTTGCCGAAGTGCGCGCGCCTCCATGCCGAGGAGGCACGGGCTATCGCCCGGGGGCAAGGCATCCGCGCGATGGCCGCCAGCGACGAGCTCCTCAACTACGTCGAGGATTTTACCCGTGCGACAGTGAGCCTTCGCCGCTAAGGAAAGCCATAATATATTGAAATATAAATACCTTACCGGCTCCGACGATGTTCCAGATTACCCACATTCGACGCCGATGATCATCTTAACGTGAGTTGACCGCGCCGCCCGTCCTCATAATAACCGTCCGGACGGATATAAATGAGGGCCATTCAATGGCACGTACGCGTACAATCGACCGGACGGCTGTTCTCGACGCCGCAGAGCGCGTGGTCGCCCGCGATGGCGCCACCCGCCTGACGCTCGATGCGGTCGCGGCCGAGGCGGGCATCAGCAAGGCCAGCGTCCTCTACGACTACAAGACCAAACAGGCCCTCATAAAGGCCGTGATCGAGCATCGCATGGCAACGGAAGTTAATCGGCTACGTACGTTCGTCGATCGCGAGGGCGACAAGCCGGACGCCGCAATTCTCGGCCTGATAACCGCCCTCGAAAAGGACAGCAGCTACCTCAATCGCAACGTTGCGCTCGACTTGGCGGTGGCCCTCAATCAGCATGATGATCTGCGCGTCTCGATTCGAGAGAATTTCGGGGCCTTCTTTGATGGTGTTGAAAGAACTTCAGTCCATCCCCGTCAAGCCAAGGTGGCATTTCTCGCGCTGGAAGGACTGAAGCTCATCGAGTCCTTCGGCTTCTACGACTGGGAGCAGCGCGAACGCGATCAGCTCATCGACGACATTCGATCTCTCGTACACCCCGATGCGGCGAGCACGGAATCAGCCAGGACAGGCTGACTTTCGGGATCATCCCGTCGCACATCCAATTTTGCACTTCAGGGCTCCAACATGCTGCACAGAATGCTCAGGAACGCCGCCGTCAGGTTGAGCATCGCGACCCTTGCCGCGAGCGCGGTCGCCTCACTCCCGGCCGCGGCACAGATGCCGCCGAACATGCCGGTCCCGGTCAGCGTCCTCACAGTCGCGCCCGAGGACGTGCCGATCTTGAACGAGCTGCCGGGACGCATTGCACCGACGCGCATTGCCGAGGTCCGCCCGCGTGTCTCCGGCATTGTCGTGGAACGCATTTTCGAACAGGGTAGCGTCGTCAAGCAGGGCGATGTGCTCTACCGGATCGATCCAGCGCCGTTCAAGGTTCAGGTCGACAGTGCGCGCGCCACACTTCAGCGCGCTGAAGCCTCACAGCTTCAAGCCCGACAAAATTCCGACCGACAGACCGCCCTGCGTCAGCGTGATATCGCAAGCGCGCAGCAGTTCGAGACGGCAACCGCCGTTCTCGCTCAGGCAGATGCCGATGTCGCTTCTGCCAAGGCCGGCCTCGCTGCAGCGGAACTCAATCTGCAATACTCTGAAGTGCGCGCTCCGATCGGCGGCCGCATCGGCCGCGCACTCATCACGGAGGGCGCGCTCGTCGGAACCGGTGCCGGCGACATTCTCGCGACCATCCAGCAACTCGATCCCGTCTATGCGGACTTCACGCAGTCGGCGAACGAACTCCTCCATCTCAGGCGCGCGCTGAAGGCCGGTGAACTCGCAAACAACAGGCCGGATGAAACCCCCGTGAAGCTGCTGTTCGATGACGGATCGCCCTACCAGCACCAAGGCCGACTTCTGTTCTCGGAGGCAGCTGTCGACGCACTGACCGGGCAGGTCACGCTGCGCGGGGAGTTCCCGAATCCGGAAGGCGATCTGTTGCCCGGCATGTATGTCCGCGTCGTCATCCAGCAAGGCGTGCAGCGGAATGTCATCGCGGTTCCACAGCAAGCTGTCCAGCGTGACGGCGGCGGGCGCTCGCAAGTCTACGTCGCCAAGGACGGCAAGACGGCCGAGCTTCGCATGGTGACGACCGGCCGCATCATCGACAATCGCTGGGTCATCGAGAACGGATTGCAAGCTGGCGATCAGATCATCGTTGAAGGCTT
Organism: Pseudomonadota bacterium; assembly: GCA_023410905.1. Taxonomy (GTDB): domain Bacteria; phylum Pseudomonadota; class Alphaproteobacteria; order Rhizobiales; family Hyphomicrobiaceae. The sequence continues at coordinate 23,247 of JAEYPL010000214.1, read as the reverse complement.
CCAGAAGCTGCGCCCGGGCGGACCGATTGCAGCACAGCCTTGGAAAGGCGCGGTCGGCAAGGACGCCGCCAAGAAGTAACCAGCGCCACCGCGACCCGCATCAGCAAGCAAGAAGTCCAGAGCCATGCCAAGCTTTTTTATCAATCGCCCTATTTTCGCTTGGGTGGTCGCCATCTTCATCATGATCGCAGGCGCGATCGCTATTCCGCTTCTGCCGGTCTCGCAATACCCGACAGTGGCACCACCACAGATCTCGGTGCAGACAAACTTCCCGGGCGCATCGCCTGAGGACATGTACCAGAGCGTGACGCGCCCGATCGAAGAAGAGCTCAACGGCGTTCCGGGCCTGCTCTACTACGAGTCGACGTCCGACTCTTCCGGCCGCATCCAGCTCACGGCGACATTTGAACCTGGAACGCGGGTCGGTGAGGCACAGGTCGAGGTGCAGAACCGCATTCGCCGCGTCGAGCCGCGACTGCCCCAGGCCGTCACCCAGCAAGGTCTGCGCGTCGAGCAGGCCGGCACGGGCTTTCTTCTCGTCATCGCGTTGAGATCGACCGACGGCAACATCGATGCCGTCGGCCTCGGCGACTATCTAAACCGCAACGTCATGGGCGAGATCCGCCGCATTCCTGGCGTCGGCAGCGCAACGCTGTTTGCCACGCAGCGCTCCATGCGCATCTGGATCGACCCCGACAAGATGCTGGGCCTGCGCCTGACGTCGAACGACATCCTCGCGGCGATCCGCGCGCAGAATGCGCAGGTCGCAGCCGGCGCAATCGGCGCGCAGCCCAATCCGATCACACAGCAGATCTCCGCAACGGTCCTTGTCCAAGGCCAGCTCACCTCGACGGAGCAATTCGGATCGATCGTGTTGCGCGCCAATCCTGACGGCTCGTCGGTGCGCCTCCGCGACGTCGCCCGGATCGAAATCGGCGGCGAAAGCTACGCCTTCTCGACACGTCTCAACCGCCAGCCGACGGCCGCGATCGGCGTCCAGCTCTCGCCGACCGGAAATGCGCTTGCCACGTCGAACGCGATCCACGCGAAGATGACTGAGCTCGCCCGCTTCTTTCCGCCGGGCATCGAGTATTCCATTCCCTACGACACCTCGCCCTTCGTGAGAGTATCCATCGAGAAAGTGCTGCACACGCTCGCGGAAGCGATGGTTCTCGTCTTCCTCGTGATGTTCCTCTTCCTGCAGAGCTTCCGCTACACGATCATTCCCACCATCGTTGTGCCCATCGCGCTGCTCGGCGCATGCGCGGTCATGTTTATCGCGGGCTTCTCGATAAATGTGTTGACGATGTTCGCCATGGTGCTCGCCATCGGAATTCTGGTGGACGACGCCATCGTCGTGATCGAGAACGTCGAACGCATCATGTCCGAGGAGGGGCTGTCGCCGCGCGAAGCGACAAAGAAGGCGATGGGACAAATCACGGGCGCGATCATCGGAATCACGCTCGTCTTGACCGCCGTGTTCGTGCCCATGGCATTCTTCCCGGGCGCGGTCGGTATCATCTACCAGCAGTTCAGCCTCACGATGGTCGTCTCGATCCTGTTTTCGGGCTTTCTGGCGCTTTCGCTGACACCGGCACTCTGCGCGACGTTCCTCAAACCCATTCCCAAGGGACATCACGAAGAGAAGCGCGGCTTCTTCGGTTGGTTCAACCGGGGCTTCGGCCGCACTTCGCATGGCTACAGCAGCGCCATCAGCAAAGTCGTGCGCCGGCCGGGCCGCTTCATGGTCATCTACCTGGCGCTGCTCATCGGTCTCGGATGGGCCTACATCCGCCTCCCGACCGCATTTCTGCCGAATGAGGACCAGGGCTACCTGATCGTCGACATTCAGACGCCGCCGGAAGCGAGCGCGAATCGTACGCTCGAAGTCATCAAGCAGATCGAAGATATCTTCCTCGCGGAAAAGGGCGTCAGCCGCATCTTCGCCATCTCGGGCTTCAGCTTCTCAGGCGCGGGACAGAATGCTGCACTCGCCTTCGTACCGCTGAAGGACTGGAGCGAACGCGGTCCGGAGGATTCGGCTCAGGCCATTGCCAATCGCGCCAACGGAAAGCTCATGCAGCTTCGCGACGCGATGACGTTTGCACTTTCGCCACCACCAATCCAGGGCCTCGGCACGACGAGCGGGTTCTCCTTTCGCCTGCAGGATCGCGCCGGCGTCGGACAGGCACAGCTCGCTGCGGCACGCGACCAGCTCCTGGCAGCTACGCGCCAAAGCAATGTACTGAGGGGCGTGCGCGTCGAAGGTCTGCCGGATGCGGCACAGGTCACGCTCATTATCGATCGCGAGAAAGCCAACACGTTCGGCGTGACGTTCGCCGAGATCAACGCGACCATCAGCGCCAATCTCGGCTCCAGCTACGTCAATGACTTCCCGAATGCGGGGCGCATGCAGCGGGTCACTGTGCAGGCTGAAGAAAGCCAACGCATGCAGACTGCCGATCTGCTCAGGATGAATGTCCGCAATTCCGCTGGCGGCATGGTGCCGATTTCTGCCTTCTCACGCGTCGAATGGTCGAAGGGCCCCTCTCAGGTCGTCGGCTACAATGGCTATCCATCCGTGCGCATCAGCGGCGAAGCGGCGCCTGGACGCTCATCGGGTGAAGCCATCCAGGAAATGCAGCGCCTCGCAGGCACTCTGCCGCCCGGCTTCGGCTACGAGTGGACGGGGCAATCCTTGCAGGAGATCCAGTCGGGCTCCCAGGCGCCTTACCTGATCGCTCTCAGCATCCTGTTCGTGTTCCTGCTGTTGGCGGCGCTCTATGAAAGCTGGTCGATCCCAATATCGGTCATGCTCGTCGTGCCCTTGGGCATCATCGGCTCGGTCCTTGCGGTCACGCTGCGAGGGATGCCGAATGATGTCTACTTCATGGTCGGCCTGATCACGATCATCGGCCTATCCGCGAAGAATGCGATCCTCATTGTCGAGTTCGCGAAGGATCTGCACGCCGAAGGAAAATCGGTGCTCGATGCGACGATCGAAGCCGCGCATCTGCGCTTCCGACCCATCCTCATGACATCGCTCGCCTTCACGCTCGGCGTTGTGCCGCTCGCGCGGGCAACGGGCGCCAGTGCGGCCAGCCAGAACGCGATTGGCACCGGCGTACTTGGTGGCATGATCACGGCCACGGTTCTCGCAATCTTCTTCGTGCCCGTGTTCTACGTGGTCGTCATGCGCTGGCTCGGCCCGCGTGAAGAGACGGCGCCGCCGACAGAAGCTGTTGCGAGAGAGGATGCGCCTCCTCCCCCGCCGCTGGCATAAACGCGCTGAATTAGGAAACGCCCGCGTTTACTCGGCCGTCTTCATCGGCGGCCGCAGCTGCGGCATGACCTCCTGTGCGAACAGCTCCAGGGACGCCTTCGCTTTGTCGCTTCCATACCACGGCGGGTAGTGCAACATCAGCGACGTGAGGCCGGTCTTCGACCTGAGTTCCTCGATGCGGGCGAGGACCGTTTTCGGCGATCCGTGAATGATCGTCGAGCGCGCGAGCGTGTCGTAGTTCAGGGCGTCGGTGATCGAGTCCTTACCCTGAGAAACCTGTCCGAGATAGCCGGACTGATGCCCGCCCGAGAAATGCCTGAGATGCTTGAGGATGCCTTCCTCGCTGTCCTTCTTGGCCTGCGCATCGCTCTCCGCGACGTAGACCCAGCGCGCGATATCCACCTGACCGAACGCCGGATTACTGCGCGCCACCTTATCGGCCTCTTCCAAGTTCGCCCTGTAGTGCGCAGTCTGCTTCTGGAGTGTATCGAACGGCGTCAGCGTTGAGAGCATGAGGCCGAAGCCGAGTTTACCTGCTGCACCGATCGAGCGATCCGTGCCACCAGCTAGAAAAAGCGGGGGGTAGGGCTTCTGCACGGGCTGCGGCAGCAGCTCATAGTCACCGTCGACGATCGCCGTGAAGTATTTGCCCCGGCGATTGGTCTTGCCAGTTCGGAAGAGGTCAAGCATCAGCGCCAGTGCTTCGTCTTGCATGTCGCGGCGCGCCTCGAAGTCGAGGCCGAACCCGTCGAATTCGTACTTCCGGTAGCCCGACCCGAGCCCCAGCGCGACACGCCCGCCGCTCAGAATATCGACGAAGTTGGCGTTCTCGACGACGCGTACGGGATTGGCGAGCGGTAGCGTGACGACCGCCATGCCGAGCCGGATCCGCTTCGTCAGCGCGGCGAGATGTGCAGCGTAGACCCACACGTCCGGCATGATCCCGTACTCGGTCGAGAAATGATGCTCGGCGAGCCACGCGTAGTCAAAGCCGAGACGATCGGCCGTGATGATCTCATCGGTGACACGTGCATGGACGGCTTGATGCGGGTAAGGCTCACGATCCTTGTGTGGGTGGGAAGTGAACAAAATCCCAAATTTCATTCGTGCGTTCCTCGCTACTTTTTATCTGTTCTCAGCGCATCTCTCTGGTGCGCATTCCGAACAGTGCCACCATCCCACGCCGCATTCCAGCGAGGGCAGCATCTAGCAGCCATGTCGCACTCGGGTAGCGGATCCCGCATTCGCTCGACGGGGGATCAGACGGTGTCGATGTGGCGCGCAATGGCGCCCGCGACTTCGGCCGCGTGCGTCGCGATCATGAAGTGAGCCGCGCCTGCGATCGTCATGCGCCGCGATCCCGAAACGTGATCGGCAAGCAGCTCATTGGCACGCTGCACGGCCTGCGGGCTCGCGCCACCCCAGAATATCAGCGTCGGAATATCGATCGCCGCAATCTGCTCGACGCTCTCCGGAAAGGCGTAACCGCAGGCCCAATCCATGATGTTGACGTGAGTGGTCTCGACTGCGTAAGCCCGCAGACGCGGCGGCCAGGAGGCGAAAGTGCCGCCGCCACCATAAAAGTCGATCATCTCGGCAACGGCTTCCGCCTCGCCGCGCTCGAAGGCGGCGAAGTAGACCTCTGTCATCCGGCGGAAGCACGCGTAATGCTCGCGCTCGCCCAGATGATGCAGGAGCTGCGCCATCGGCGCTTCGACGATGCTGAGGCTGGCGACGGGAACACGCTTGCGCAGCGCCGTAGCAAGTGCCACCGATCCGCCGAACGAATGTCCGACGAGATGCACAGGCCCTCCTGCCCGCTGGATAACGGCCTCGATCACATCGATCTCGGGCTCGATGGTCGGCGCCTTCGGATCACGCCGCTCCGCTGTGCCGCCATAGCCAAGCAGGCTCGTCGTCACGCAGCGGAAGCGCCCGTTCCATGCAGCCATCATGGGCCGGAAGGCCGCGCCCGTGCTGCACGAACCCGGCACGAGCACCACCGCCGGCCCAGCGCCGATCTCGTCGTAGTCGATACGCCCACGCGGATCATCGATCATCGTCGTTCCTCCGCGCGGGCGCTCTGCTTCTCAGGCCGGGAACTGTGCACTTGGTGTCGAGCGTGAGATCGCGACCTCGTCGGCCGTCATGTCCGCCGGCACATCGGCAAACAGCGGCGTGCTGAGATAGCGCTCACCCGTATCCGGCAGCATGCACAGGATCGTCGAGCCCTTCGGAGCCTCCGCCGCGACACGCAGCGCACCCGCGAAGCTCGCACCTGCCGTGATGCCGACGAAGATGCCCTCCTTCTGCGCGAGCTCCATGCTCATCTTCAGGCCTTCGGGCCCCGGAATGCGAATGATGCGATCGATCACCTTCATGTCGACGACGTCACCAGTGAGCTTCGGAATGAAATCCGGCGTCCAGCCCTGCATGGGGTGGGGCTTGAAGGCGGGATGCGGCGCGGCCGCCGAACCGTCCGAGTTGCGCTCCTGCGCAATGCCGCTGGTCAGGAGCGATGCGTCCTCCGGCTCGCAAACAATGATCTTCGTGTTCGGCATTTCCTTCGCGAGCACGCGCGATACGCCTTTGAGCGTGCCGCCCGTGCCGTATCCCGTAACCCAGTAATCGAGCTTGTCGCCCTTGAAATCATCGACGATCTCGCGCGCGGTCGTACGCGAGTGCATGTCGGGATTGGCCTCGTTCTCGAACTGGCGCGTGAGGAACCAGCCGTGCGTCTTTGCGAGTTCGACAGCCTTGGTCACCATCGCGACGGCGCGTCCGGCTGCCGGCGTCAGCACGACCTTGGCGCCGAGAAAGCGCATGAGTCGGCGCCGCTCGACGCTGAACTGCTCCGCCATGGTCACGACAAGCGGATAGCCCTTCTGCGCGCATACCATAGCGAGGCCAATGCCTGTATTGCCGCTCGTTGCCTCGATGACGGTCTGGCCCGGCTTGAGCTCACCTGATTTCTCGGCAGCCTCGATAACACCGAGCGCAAGGCGATCCTTCACCGAGCCGAGCGGATTGAAAGCCTCGATCTTCACGTAGAGGTTCACGCCCGCGGGCGCCAGGCGGTTGATGCGCACGACTGGTGTGTTGCCGACTGTTCCGAGGATGCTTTCGAAGCGGGCCATGGATGTCTCCTAATTTTGCTCAAGCGTTCTCTAATGGATGCATTGGTCGCATTCCCCGCGACCAAGCTATCATCGTCGTTGTACTTCCGACATGGCCGGAAAGCATGATCGACAAAGATACCGGCCCGCCGCATGGAGGACGGGCCGGCACCTGCTCATGACCACTCATTTCTTGCGTGGGTCATCCGCCGGGTTCACGTAGGTAACGCCCCACGGCCCGACACTATGGATCTGAACTATCGTCTCTTCGCTCGTCCACGCGAAGTGCTGCGTGCCCGGCTGCATGATGGCAAAGCCGCCAGGCGTCAGCGGTTTGGTTTTGCCCATATCGAGCTTGTCGCCGGTCCCCATGTTGAACGTGCCGGAGATCACGGTGACGTGTTCGATGACGGGATGCGTGTGCGCAGGCAGACGATAATTCGCTGGAAACTTGATCCGTGCCGTGATCGGACCAGCCCTGTCGAGCGGGCCTTCGAGCACCGAGATCTGCGCTCCTGCGGGAAGCGAGGGCACGGGCCCCCACTTGATTTCATCTGGCACGACCATGACATGGTCGGCATGGTGCTGCGCCATGGCTGCCAGAACGAACGTGACCGACATCAGGCCGGCGAGCATAAGTGTGCGCAATAAGACTCTCATGGATGTGTCCTCCCATCATTCAGAACGGCGATTGGCGAGCTGCGGGCATCACCGCTTGGTGATGACGATCTCGAGATATTCGCTCGGAACGACCATCGTGCCGTCCCCCGAGCGGTTGAAGCGCGCGATCAGGGCCAGAAGATCGGCCTGAAGCGCAGCCTGCTTCGGCGGTTCGAGCGCATCGAAGGCCTTCAGCATCGGTCCGTAGTAGGTCCTGAAGACATCGAGGCAGTGCATCGGCGAGCTGTACCGGAAGGTAAATGCGCGCGGCTCGGCCTTGATCGATGCAACGCCCGCTCCGAACAGCTCGGCGAGGCGCTCGCGCTTGCCCCAGAGGGCGGGGGATTTCACACCCGCTGGCGGCGGCAGATGCTGGCCGATCGTCTTGAAGAGCTGGCCGATGTAGCCCTCGGGCGTCCAGTTGGCGAGGCCGATCTTTCCGCCCGGCCGGCAAACGCGCATCATCTCCGACGCGGCCTTCTCTTGGTCCGGCGTGAACATCACACCGAACGTCGAGACGACGACATCGAACGTGTTGTCCGCGAACGGAAGCGCCTCGGCGTCGGCCTCCTGGAACGAGATCTTGAGCCGATCGGCGGCGGCGCGCTGGCGTCCGCGCTCGAGCAGAGCCGGCACGTAATCCGTCGAGGTTACGTCGCACCAGCGGCGGGCGGCGGCCAGCGATACGTTGCCGTTGCCGGCGGCAACGTCGAGCACCGACTGGCCCGCGCGGACGTCAAGCGCCTCGCACAGATCCTCGCCGACGATCTGCAGGGTTGTCCCGACAACGGCATAATCACCGGACGACCAGGCACCCTGCTGGCGGGTCTTCACCGCGCCGAGATCGGGCTGGCTCGCACCAGAATTTTGACTGACCGCAGAAGGAGATGTAATCATAGCCCACTCCATTTTTGGTTGATCGAACGAGGCGTTCGCCTGTCCCTTCGCGCCGTCCATGCACCGGACGCCTTCGTGCCCGGCGGCTGATTTCAGAGATAGAGCGCGAGCATGGGTGCGAGCGTGGGAAGCAGCGTGGAAAATGGCGTGGAAACGCGCGGGGCTGCCTCCGAAGGCCTCGACGTGCGCCTTCTTGGGCCGATGGCAGTCCACAAGAGTGGCGCCGCCCTCCCGCTGCCCTCCTCGCGGAAGGTTCGAGCGCTGCTTGCCTACCTGGCCATGGCGCCCCAGGCCGTACCGCGCAGCCGGCTCTGCGAGCTCCTGTGGGATGTGCCCAATGATCCGCGCGGCGAGCTGCGCTGGTGCCTGAGCAAGCTCCGTCGTCTCGTCGATACGCCGGCGCGGCGCCGGGTCGAAACCACGGGCGACACCATCAGGCTGGACCTCACCGACTGCTTCGTCGACGTCCTGGAAATCGCGCGCGCAACCCAGGCCGGCGTCGAGACACTCGATGCCGCGCGGCTCACCGCGCTGTCGGCGCTATTCGCCGGCGAGGTGCTCGACGGCCTGGAGATGGACCGCAATCCCCATTTCAATGCCTGGCTGACAGCCGAGAGACGACGCTACCGCGCGCGCCACGCGGCCGTTCTCGAACACCTCGCTCGGCGCGCGCCCGAGCAGGACACGCTCACACATCTCGAAAAGTGGCTTGAGCTCGCGCCCTTCGATCAGAGCGTTCACGAGCTGATGCTCCGCGCACTCGTGCAGCGTAACCGAATTCCGGATGCGGAGGCGCACCTCGCGACGGCCGTGCGGCTCTTCGAGTCCGAAGGCCTCGATGCTGCGCCGCTTCGTCACGCTTGGCGAACGGCACGAACCCATGCGACAGAAGCGACCCCACCTCACATAGTCGCGTCTCCAATCCAGATCGTGACACGTGCGACACCGGCACCGGCAAGCAACGAAACCGATCTCATCACGCCGCCCACGCTTCGCCGCGCGTCGATCGCGATCATGCCGTTTTCCGACAGATCGGGCCCCGGAACCTACGCGAACGGCCTCGTCTACGACGTCATCACGCGCCTCGCGAAACTGCGCAGCATCTTCGTTATTGCCCAGGGCACGGTATTTGCCTTGAACGAGCGCGGCATCGATCCCGAGGCGGCTGCGCGCACGCTGAATGTCGACTACATCGTTACCGGGTCCGTCCAGCTCGAAGGTCCTAGTATTGCCGTGGCCGTAGAGCTCGCGGAGACGCGCACCGCCCGGATCGTGTGGTCCGAAGTCTTCACGCGCAGGCTCGACGATGCATTCATCACCTTCGATGAGATCGGCAACCGCATCGTTGTCTCGATCGCGAGCGAAGTCGAAGCGGCCGAGCGCAACCGCGCCATCCTCAAGCCGCCGTCGTCACTCGACGCCTGGGAAGCGCATCACCGCGGCCTCTGGTACATGTACCGCTTCAACAAGGCGGACAACGAGCAGGCCCGGCATTTCTTCGATATGGCCGTACGGCTCGATCCGACGTTCGCGCGCGCCTATGCCGGTCTCTCGTTCACGCACTGGCAGAATGCCTTCCAGGGCTGGGCGCCGCGCGAGATTGAAACCGATCTCGCTTTCGACGCCGCCGGCAAGAGCCTCATGGCGGACGATCGCGACCCGGCGGCGCATTGGGCCATGGGCCGTGCGCTATGGCTGCGCAACCAGCACGCACAATCCGTTTCCGAGCTCGAGACGGCGGTGGATCTGAGCCCGAACTTCGCACTCGGCCACTACACGCTCGCGTTCGTCAATGCGCAGACCGGAGACGCCAACGCCGCCATCGGCTACTCGGACCATTCACGCCACCTCAGCCCATTCGATCCGCTGCTGTTTGGCATGCTGGCTTCGCGCGCCATGGCGCTCGCGCGTCTCGGCCGGTTCGAGGAAGCGGCTCAATGGGCAACCAAAGCTGCTGCGCGGCCCAATGCGCATCCGCATATTCTGGGTATCGCGGCGTACAGTCTGGCACTGACAGATCGCCTGGAGGAGGCGCAGACCTACGCCGCCGCCATTCGCAAAACGCGCCCCGAGTACAACATCGCGGATTTCTTCAATGCCTTCAGGTTCGATGAAGCCGGTGCCGCGCTTTTCCGGAAGGGCGCCAAGCGCCTCGATATGGCATGATACGCACCCTCGAGAGCGCAAAGCGGTGGCCCCTCGGGCCCAGTGGGAGCTATAGTCGACACGAATGACCGCCGGACGGCCGCGCGACCGTATCGGGGCATATAAATCTGGACGCGCTGTCAGGAGGTTCGCCCATGGCTGTTGCCGAAGCCGAAATCAAGAAGCCGATCCCATTCGACACCAAGCACCTCGACAAGCTGATGGACGACGCCGGCATCGACGTGCTGGTCGCGACCTCGAAGCACAATGTGCAGTATCTGCTCGGTGGCTACCGCTTCTTCTTCTTCGACACCATGGAAGCTGCCGGCACGACGCGCTACCTGCCAGCGATCGTGTATCAGAAGGGCAAACCCGAGAACGCTGCCTACGTCGGCTGCACCATGGAGAACTTCGAGCGCGAGCTCGGCAAATTCTGGCAACCAACCCTGAAGCTCGGCACGACCGGCACGCAGGCGACCATGAGCGAAGTGGCGAGCCACATCGCCAAGCTCGGCCCGGTGCGCCGCATCGGCGTCGAGGCCGCCTTCCTTCCCGCCGATGGTGAGGCCGTCCTCCGCCGCAACGTCGCCAATGCGGATGTCGTGGACGCCGTGTTCCCACTCGAACGGCTGCGCGCGAAGAAGACGCCGGAGGAGATCGCCTATCTGCGTGAAGCCTCCGAGCGCGTCGTCGATTCCATGCTGACAACCTTCCGGAAACACTGCGTACCCGGCGCGACCAAGCTCGAGATTGTCGAGGCCCTGCGCCGCGAGGAAGTCAATCGCGGGCTCGTGTTCGACTACTGCCTGATGACCGCGGGCACGAGCCTCAATCGCGCGCCCTCGGAGCAGCGCCTCGCCATGGGCGACATCATCTCACTCGACTCCGGCGGCAACTACAAAGGCTACATTGGCGATCTCTGCCGCATGGGTGTCGTCGGCGGTAAAGTGGATAGCGAGTATCAGGATCTTCTCGCTTTCGTCGAAGAGGTGCAGCAGGCCGTGCGCAAACCGATCCGCGCCGGCGCACGCGGCGGCGACATCGCCGATATAGCCGAGCGCCTGCTGAATGCATCACCGCATCGCAAGTACACGCACTTCATGGCCCACGGCATGGGCCTCGTGACGCACGAAGCGCCGCGCCTGCAGGATCATCCGCGCATGTCCTACGAGGGGTATGACCGCGAGCGCCCGCTGGAGGCCGGCTATGTCATCTCCGTCGAGACGACGATCGGCCATCCGACGCGCGGCTTCGTGAAGCTCGAGGATACGATCCTCGTCACTGAGAACGGGTACGAAGCGCTCGGCGACGGCGGGCGAGGCTATAACGCCGCCGGCGGTGGCTGACACCCGTTAGCCCAGCACCACAGGTGAGTCGGGCGGGAGACCAAGGAACACCCGCCCGATGGTGATGAAATTCGCCGGCCGTCCCTGGAGCTGCTGCGATGCGGAGTAGGCATCCCGCAGCCGCCGCTCGAAAGGATTGACCGGGAAGATCGCGGTCTGGCCCGCGGCCCGATAAGCATCAGCGGCAATCTCGACACCCTGATTGATGACGTACGTGCTGGCGAGCTTGAGGTTGGCCCGCTCGATGAGCGGAAATTCGCGCGATGCCCGCGTCCTCTCCCAGATCTCGTCCACTGTCGTGTGGAGGTACGCACGCGCCGCTCTCAATCGCGCTTCGAGCTGGGCCAGCTCGGATTGAAAGACCTGGCTCTCCATGAGCGATGACGGCGCGCCGCGTGGCGTCTTCGCTTTGGCCAGGGCAGCGAGGTCATTCACCATGCCCTGGGCAATGCCGAGCATGAGCGCGCTGAAAGCGGTCGCATAAGCTGCGGTGCCGTTGAATATGTAGAGCGTGCCGTCTTCCATCCGCTCCGCATCCGAGTCGCGGTCGATCGTCTCGTCCTCGGGCACAAACAGGTCCTGCGCCTCGTAGGTGTAGCTCGCCGTGCCGCGAAGGCCGAGCGTGTGCCACATGTCGTCGATACGCGCCTTAGCTACCGGAAACAGCGCCGTACGATCGAGATGGCGGCCATCGGCGCGCCGCCGTGGCGTTCCATCGGCCTCGAACACATAGCTGTGCCCACCGAGAAGTGTCGCGTTCGCGCAGCCACTGGCGAATGTCCACTTACCAGAAACTCGGTAGCCGCCTTCCACGGCGACAGCCTTGCCTTGAATGCCAGCGCCCCAGGCCAGTACAGCGTCTCGCGGTCCGAAAAGCCGCCGCGCCGCAGCAGGCTCAAGAAATGCCGCCGACATGGCGCATCCCGCCGCCTGCCCGAGACACCACGCTGTGCTAGCATCCGCACGCGCCACGGTCTCTATCACTTCGGCGAGCGTTCTAAGATGAACTTCATCACCGCCGATCGACTTCGGAAGCAGGAGACGAAAGAGGTGCGCTTCATGAAGGACTTCGATGACATCACGTGGCAGCGCACGCGCCTGCTCGATCCTGTCGGCCGCCGCGCGCAAAGCATCGGTGATGCTCCGTGCGCGCCCGAGTGGCGACGCGATCGCCATTGAGGGCGCCACCTCCCCCTCCGCCCTCTCCCTGTGACTTGCCATTGCCGACAGTCCTCCCAGGTATTTATTGTTTTCTTTTCTCTACCGCACCACGACAACCTTGCCTCGTCGACGCGCCGCCGTCGAGCACGCGATGCGACGCGCGCGCGGGCAGCGGAAGGTGCATCCAGCAAAGCGCTCAGCCGTCTGAATCCGCTTGCGTTTCGGGCACCATGCCTGGACTATGAGCTTATCTCACCAAGCACGTGCCGCCTATACTTCCGGCACGGAGAAGTGCTGGCGGGTTGTCCGTCTATTGAATTCGCATGAAAGGGAGAATGTCATGGTCAGGCGTGTTCCTTCGGGGAAGAGCCTCATCGCACTCACGAGCGCTTTGTGTATGAGCGCGATCGCAACGTCCGCGCCATCGCTCGCTCAAGGCACGCTGCGAATTGCCATGACTGCCACCGACGTGCCGACCACGACGGGCGCGCCCAACAACGGCTTCGAGGGCATACGCTTCATGGGCTTCACGGCCTTCGATGCGCTCGTCAATTGGGATCTCAGCAGCGCCGACAAGCCGGCCGACATCACGCCAGGGCTGGCCGAAAGCTGGGAACAGAGCAAGACCGATCTCACGAAGTGGGTCTTCAAGCTCCGCCAAGGCGTCAAATTCCACGACGGCACGCCATTCAACGCCGACGCACTGATCTGGAATCTCGATCGCTCCTTCAACAAGGACGCCAAGCAGTTCGATCCGCAGGCCTCGGCCATCAATCGCGGGCGCCCAACGTACATTGCCGACGGCGGCTACAAGAAGATCGACGACTACACGGTCGAGCTCACCACGACGCGTCCGATCTCCTATTTCCCGTACGTTCTGACAACGATCTTCCACGTCAGCCCGACCGCCTTCGAGAAGGCCGGGAGCTGGGCCGAGTTCGCCAAGGCGCCCGTTGGCACTGGCCCCTTCATCGCGCGCAACTTCAAGCCGCGCATCAGCATCGATCTCGACAAGAACAAGGACTACTGGGACAAGAACCGCATTCCCAAAGTCGACAAGGTCGTGCTCTTCCCCATGCCGGAGGCGAATACGCGCCTCGCCGCGCTGCGCTCCGGTCAGGTCGACTGGATCGAGGTGCCGCCGCCTGATGCCATCGCGGGCCTCAAAGGCGCAGGCTTCTCGGTCGTCACCAACAGCTATCCGCACGTGTGGCCGTGGGTGTTCAACACACTGAAAGAAGAGTCCCCCTTCCGCAACGTCAAGGTCCGTCAGGCGATCAACTACTGCGTCGATCGCGATGGCCTGGTGACGCTGCTTGCTGGCACTGCCGAGCCCTCCGTCGGCTTCTTCAAGAAGACCGACCCGCGCTTCGGCAGCCCGAAGAATGCTTATAAGTTTGACCCCGCGACAGCCAAGAAGCTGCTGGCTGAAGCAGGTTACGGGCCGGACAAGCCTGTCAAAGCCAAGATCATGATCTCGACCTCGGGTTCGGGCCAGATGCTGCCCCTGCCGATGAACGAGTTCCTGCAGCAGTCGATGAAGCAGTGCGGCTTCGATATCTCATTCGAGGTCGTCGAATGGGGAACGGTATTGGTCAACCTGCGGTCCGTACCCACAGCCCCGGTCGCTGCCAATTCCGACGCGCTGAACATCAGCCTCGTCTCATCGGACGTCTCGATGATCGTGCGCTGGTTCTATGGTGCAAACAGCACGCCTGCCGGCTCGAACTGGGGGCATTGGAAAAACCCGGAGTTCGATGCGACCATCGCCAAAATGGAAAGTGCGGCCAACAAGGACGAGTTCGACAAGTCCGTCGTGAAGCTGCACGAGATGCTGGTCGACGAGGCTCCCTGGCTCTGGGTCGTCCATGACGCGAACCCGCGCGCCATGACAAAAGGCGTTCAGGGCTTCGTCAGCGCACAAAGCTGGTTTCAGGATCTGACGCGCGTATCCATCAAGAAGTGACGCGTGTCCCCGACTGACAGCTGGCCGGTTCGGCCGCACGTCCCGATCCGCGATCATCCGTGATCTCGGATCGGGCGTGCAATGCGCCGCCGGCAAGCGAGGATTCCTGAAGATGTGGTACTTCGTTTTACGCCGACTGCTCTATGCCGTCCCGATCCTGCTCGGCGTATCGCTCGTCGTGTTCCTACTCATGCAGATGGTGCCGGGTGACATCATCGACATCATGATCCCGCCGGAGGCACCGAAAGAGGTCGCGGACATGATCCGCGTCCAGTTCGGCCTCGATCAACCGGTTCACGTTCAGTATCTGCGTTGGCTGAAGGCCATCCTGAGCGGTGATCTCGGCATTTCGATCTTCACCAATCAGCCCGTCGCCGAGGAGCTGTTCAGCGCCCTCCTGAATACGCTGAAGATTGCCATACCGGCGGCGTTCCTGGGCTTCTCACTCGGTGTCCTGCTCGGCTCGCTTGCCGCGTTCTACGGCGGCTCCTGGCTCGACAAGATGTTCTCTGGCGTCGCCATTGCCGGCGTGAGCCTGCCGCACTACTGGGTCGGCATGGTGCTCGTCGCCATCTTCGCCGTTTCCTTCAATGTGCTTCCCGGTCAGGGCATGGGCCCCGAAGGCTTTCCGTGGACATGGGAGCACATCAAACACCTCATTCTCCCGGTGATCACACTGTCGCTCATACCCATGGGCGTGATCAGCCGGCTCGTGCGTGCGAACGTACTGGAAATCCGCTCGATGGAGTTCGTCTCCGCACTACAGGCCAAGGGCCTCAAGGGGCCACGCGTTCTCCTCCACATCATGAAGAACGCCGCGCCCTCCGCACTGGCGCTCATGGGCCTGCAGTTCGGCTATCTGCTCGGCGGCTCCATTCTCGTCGAGACCGTGTTCAACTGGCCGGGATCGGGGAGCCTGCTCAATCTCGCGATCTTCCGCCGCGACATCCCGGTTCTCTCCGCGACGATCCTCGTGCTGGCTACGATCTTCGTCATCATCAACATCCTGGTCGACGTGCTGCAGGCACTGATCGACCCTCGCATCCGGCGCTGATCCCATGAGCGCGCAGGACACCATCATCGTCCCCGCCGCCGACGCGGTACGCCGCGCCGAGGCCGGCAAAAGCTATTGGGCACGCGTACGCGAGCGCCTGCTCGCCGACCGCGTAACACTCACGGTGACCGTGCTGCTCGCGGTGATCGTGCTCATGGCGGTCGCGGCTCCGCTGTTCGCGACGCACGACCCCATGGCGAGCTCCGTGCTCGCGCGCCTCAAGTCGCCTGGCTACAACGGGCACTGGCTCGGCACCGACGAGGTCGGCCGCGATCTCTACAGTCGCATTCTCTATGGCGGGCGCCTCTCGCTTCTCTGCGGCGTGGCGCCAGTTGCATCCGCACTCTTGATCGGTGGGAGCCTCGGCCTGCTCGCGGGCTACAGCGGCGGCATCGTCAACAGCCTGATCATGCGCAGCATGGACGTGCTCTATGCCTTCCCCTCGATCCTGCTCGCGATCGCGATCTGCGGCATGCTCGGTTCTGGGCTCGGCAACACCATCCTCGCGCTCACCGTTACGTTCATTCCACCGATCGTGCGCATTTCCGAAACCGTGACCACACAGGTCCGCTCGGCCGAATTCGTCGAAGCCGCGCGGGCGACCGGCGCACGGCCCGCATCGATCATCCGCTTTCACATCCTCAACAATGTGCTCGGGCCGATCCTCGTTTACGCGACGTCGCTGATCTCGATCTCGATCATCCTCGCAGCGGGCCTGAGCTTCCTCGGTCTTGGTGTAACGCCACCCGACGCTGAGTGGGGGCTCATGCTGAACAACCTGCGGCAGGCCATCTGGGTGAACCCGCTGGTCGCCGCGCTGCCGGGCGCGATGATCTTCATCACGTCGATGTGCTTCAACCTGATGAGCGACGGCCTGCGCACCGCCATGGACGTGCGCATATGAGGGTCTTACCATGAGCGCGGAAGTCCTGCTCGAAGTACACGCGCTGCGGCGCTATTTCCCGATCCGCGGCGGGCTGCTTCAGCGGCAAGTCGCGACCGTGCAGGCCGTCGACGACATATCGTTCGCCGTACGCCGCGGTGAGACGCTCGGCATTGTCGGCGAATCCGGTTGCGGCAAATCGACGACCGCACGCCTCCTTATTCATCTCCTCGAAGCGGACGCCGGCACTATTACGCTAGAAGGCCGCGCGATCGGCGACTCGAGCGGCCTCACGGCGCGTGAGTTCCGCCGCAACGTACAGATGGTCTTCCAGGACAGCTATTCATCGCTCAATCCCCGCTGCACCGTCGAGGACACCATCGCGTACGGACCGACTGTCCACGGTCTCTCCTGGTCCGATGCACGCAATCGGGCGCGAGAGCTTCTTGGCAAGGTCGGGCTCGATCCGGAACTGTTTGCGACACGCTATCCGCATGAGCTCTCCGGTGGCCAGCGCCAGCGCGTGAACATTGCGCGCGCGCTTGCACTCGAACCTCGCGTGATCGTGCTCGACGAGCCCGTCTCTGCACTCGACAAATCCGTCGAAGCGCAGGTGCTCAACCTGCTCGTCGATCTCAAGACCGAGCTGGGCCTGACATACGTATTCATTTCGCACGATCTAAATGTTGTGCAGTACATCAGCGACCGCGTACTCGTGATGTATCTCGGCAAGATCGTCGAGGTCGGCCCCGTCGAAAGCATCTACGGAAATCCGCGACACCCATATACGCGCGCGCTGCTCGGCGCGATGCCGTCCATGGATCCCGACAGTCGCGGCAAGCAGGCCACGCTGACCGGCGACCCGCCGAACCCGATCAATCCTCCGCCGGGATGCCGCTTTCACACCCGCTGCGCTTACGCCGAGGCCTGCTGCTCCGCGCGTGAGCCGAAGCTTTCCGCCGGTACCGCTGCGGGCGACCATCTCGCCGCCTGCCATATGCTGATACCCGGCTCCGGCCACAGCGCCGCGCCGGCGGTAGCAGCATGAGGGAGATGCCAGCATGAGCGTCACCGCAGCCACCAGAGAACAGCCGGCAACCGCAACGAGCGGCGCGCCTCTCGTGCGCGTCGAGGATCTGACTGTCCGCTTCACGAGCCGCGACGCCGTCATCGACGCGGTGAATGGCGTGAGCTTCACGCTCGATGCCGGCGAGGTTCTTTGCATTCTCGGCGAGTCCGGGTCGGGCAAGAGCGTCACGATGCGCGCCTTGATGCGTCTGTTGCCGCCCAAGCGCACGAAGCTCGGCGGCAAGGTCAGCGTCGGCGGTAAGGACATTCTGGCCCTCGGCGAAGGCAACCTCAGCGATCTCCGCGGCGGCGAGGTCGCGATGATCTTCCAGGAGCCAATGACTTCCTTCGATCCGGTCTTCACGATCGGCACGCAGATCATGGAGACGGTGAAGCGCCACGACGGGCTCTCGGATGCCGACGCGCGGAAACGCGCGCTGGAACTGCTCGAAATGGTGCAGATCCCCTCGCCTGCGCGCCGCCTCGATAATTACCCGCACGAGATGTCGGGCGGCATGCGCCAGCGCGCCATGATCGCGCTTGCACTCTCCTGCCGACCGCGCCTCCTCCTTGCCGACGAGCCCACGACAGCGCTCGACGCAACGGTGCAGATCCAGATCCTGCAGCTCCTGCATCGCCTTCAGCGCGAGCTCGGCATGGCCGTCCTGTTCGTTACGCACGACGTCGGTGTGGCCGTCGAGATTTCGGATCGCATCGCTGTCATGTACGCCGGCCGCTTCGTCGAGACAGGCCCGCTGCGCGATATCGTGCGCACGCCGCAACATCCCTACACTCAGGGCCTGCTCGCATCGACAGTTCATGGTGGCATGCGCGGCAAGCGCCTTGAAGCCATACCGGGCTCACCAGTGAACCTTGCCGCCATGCCGCCCGGATGTGCCTTTGCGCCGCGCTGCCGCTATGCCGAGGCGGCCTGCACCGCCGCGCCGCCGGCCGAGACATGGATCGAACCCACGCGCATGGTCCGCTGCATCCGCGCGTCGCCGCAGAAATGAAAAGGGCCCTCCGCGAGGGAGGGCCCTGCATCGATCATCGCCGATGCGCTCAGGCGTAGAACGCCGACTCAAAGGCATAGTAGAGCGGCAGCGATTTCTTGTCGGCGAACGGCAGTATCTGCGTGAGATACACGCCACCAATCCCGCTCTTGGGGTCGATCCAATAGTACGAGTTGGCGAGACCGGCCCACATGAGACCGCCAGCCGGACGACCGGTAGGCGCTTTCTCCTCGTTGATCTGGAAGCTCAATCCCCAGCTCTTCGGCAGCCCTGGGAAGAACTCGGCATCGTTCGATAGCGGCGGCGCTGCTGTCGTCAGCAACGTGACGCGACTGTCACCCATGTTGTTGCGGCTCATGAGATCGACCGTCTCCGGTTTCAGAACCTGACCGCCACTCGCCTTGCCTCGATTGAGGATCATGCGCACGAACTGCAGATAATCCTGAGCCGTAGAGTAGAGGCCGCCACCGCCCATCTCGAATTGCGGCTCCTGAGGAATTTCCAGCTCCATCTGCGGCTCTAAGGCGTCGTTGTCACCGCGCTGATGGATCTTGGCGATACGCGATCGCATGGACGGCGTGATCTTGAAGGCCGTACTGGTCATGCCGAGCGGCGCGAAGAGATTCTTCTGCAGGTACGGGCCAAGCTTCTCACCGCTGACGGCCTCCACCATCTTGCCGGCCCAGTCGATGTTGATACCGTAGTACCACTTATCGCCGGGATCGAAGAGAAGCGGCGTCGTCAACGCGGCGTTCTCGCAGGAGATGATGCCCGGTATGCCCTTGACCTCCTGATACTTGCCGAGATCCGTATTCCAGATGTCATAGCCGAAGCCGGCCGTGTGCGTGAGCAGGTGGCGCAGCGTAATCGGTCGCTTCGGCGCACGCGTGCGCGGTTGTCCGCCGGCATCGAAACCCTCGAGTACCTGCGCTGCGCCAATCTCAGGCACCACTTTTGCTGCTGGCGCATCGAGATCGAGCTTGCCTTGCTCGACAAGCTGCATGGCACCAGCAGACGTGACCGCCTTCGTCATTGAGGCGATCCACACGACGGTATCCGGCGTCATCGGCTCCGGCTTGCCAAGCACGCGCTTGCCGAAGGCGCCTTCGTAGATCACGTTCTCGCGGTCCGTCGCGATGGCTACGACGCCCGGCACGTCTCCGGCCTCGACGGCCCCGCGCAGGGCTGCATCGATCTTCGCTTTGCGGGATGCTGGATCGGTGGGCATGGGTACTCTCCCTAGCTAAAGTTGATTGTCTTTTTTTCTCAATGTAGCCCGGAATTGCGCAGCCGTCGCCACCAGTGCGTGAGGCGACGGCAGAAGCGGCGATCAACTTGCCGCTAGCGGGTTGGATACTTCCGCAGTCAGGCGGCGCGCAGAGTTGGACGGCGCCGATGCCAATCCGTATCGCGCTGATAGGCGTCGGCAATCCTCAGAATGCGCCCCTCGGCAAACGGCCGGCCCACAACCTGGAAGCCGATCGGCAGCGCGTCATCGTCGAACCCGCACGGCACGCTGACGGCGGGCAAGCCCATATAGTTGATCGCGCGCGTGTTGGCGGTCAGCATGTTGAAGGCGTCGATAGCGCCCGGCGCACCGGCATCGATATCGGTCGCGGCCAGCGTCGGTGTTTTTATGCGGATGGTCGGCGTAACGAACGCATCGACCTTGTCGAACACCTCGCGGCCGAGCGCGCGCAGGATCGGGCCGCGCCGGGACAGCGCCTCGATGTAGTAGGCCGCCGGGATGGAGAGACCGGCATAGAAGCGCGCGCCGAGCGCAATCGAGTAGTCCTGCGGACGCGTGCGCATCCACTGCGCATGGATCGTCGATCCCTCGACACGCGAGATCACGGCGCCATATGTGCCGATGGCATCCATGTGCGGGATGGCGATCCGGACGACAGTAGCGCCCCGTGATGAGAGCACCTCCGCGGCGGCATCTACGGCGCGCACGACATCGGTATCGGCATCGTCGAAGAAGAAGTTGGTGGGAATTCCGATGCGCATGCCGCGGATATCGCCATCCAGCGCGGCCTCGTAGTCCGGCACTGGTTCCTTGGCCGACGTCGGATCCGCGGGATCATACCCTGCGAGAACCTTGAGCAGGCGCGCGCAGTCTCGCGCCGTACGCGCAAGCGGCCCCACGTTGTCCGCCATGAACGAGAGCGGCATGGCGCCATACCGCGAAACACGCGTCTGCGTGGGCTTGATGCCCGTCACGCCGCACATGGATGCGGGCATGCGGATCGATCCGCCCGTGTCGGAACCGAGTGCGCCATAGATGAAGCGTGCAGCGACAGCAGCACCAGATCCCGACGACGAGCCGCCAGGGCAGTAGTCCGTATGCCATGGATTGCGACAGTGACCGAAGTGCGCATTGTGACCGGTCGGGTTCTGCGCGAACTCGGCCATATTGAGCGTGCCGAGCGTGATCGAGCCAGCCGATTCCAGGCGCGCAATCGCTGTTGAGGTATAGGTCGGTCTGAAGTCGCGCCGAACCTCGGAGCCGCACGTGGTGATCTTGCCGGCGCGGTAGTACATATCCTTGTGCGCGAGCGGCACACCGTGCAGCAGCCCCCTCAAGCGGCCCGCCTTGCGCTCCTTGTCGAGCGCAGCAGCAGCCTCGAGGGCTTCCGCTTCTTCGAGAGCGATCGCCGAGTTCAGCGCGCCGTCACCCGCCTTGAAGGCTTTGAAAGCAGCTCCGGCGAGTTCGACCGCGCTGAAAGCACCGCTGCTTATGCCGTCGGCGGCTTCAACAAGTGTGAGGTGAGTGAGGGGCGCAGCCGGCACATCCACGGTATTCATGGTGCGCGCTCCTTCGTCTCCTGCAGGGCAGCCTCGAAACTCGATGGCTCATCCTCGAACTGCAGCTCACCGCGCAGCTTATCGAAATTCGCGATCAGCGCCGCCATGCCCTTCGCGTAATCGTGCCCTGTTGCGTTCGGCGGCTCAACGCCGCTCCAGCGCGCAACTTGCTCCTCGACCAGATCCTCGATCTTGTTTGTCATACGCCCCATCTCCATCGGTCCCGAGCGCTACTTTGCACCGTGATCCAAACTGACGACAAGGGATTCGTCTGACCGAATTTCCAGCGCGATGCCGGGAGCTGAGCAACCGCATCAGCGCGCTGCAGCCTATGAGCAGTCCAGCGCGGGCAGCCGCTGGCCTTTCGCGAGCATCAAGCCCCTCACGGTGCCGATACCAAGCTCCAGGCTTTCGGCAATCATGCGTGCGCGCTCGATGAAGTACGTCGCAGCAGGCGCCGGACAGACATCGTTCGCGGTGTCGGCAAACAGACCGAGCCAGCGGTCGAAATGCGAAGCGTCGATCGGCAGGGGCGCGTGCGCCTGCATGGGGCGGCCATGATATCGCCCTGTCATAAGCGTCACGGATGACCAGAAAGCACACATGCGCTCGAGATGCGGCGTCCAGTCCGCGATGCGCGCGGAGAAGATAGGCCCGAGCACCTCGTCCGCCCGGATGCGATCATAGAACGCGTGCACGAGCCGATGGATCATAGCCTCATCGATGCCCGTGCGGGCGTACACGTCTGCGGCAAACGCCGCGCGGCGCGCCACGGCATCCCGGACCTCGTGCGGCTCGCTGCTCATGTCGTCCTCTAAGTCGCAATTGCGACTCATATTCATCAAGTATAATCGGCCTTCACAATACTTATTCGCGCGCAGCGACCATGCGCCTCACGGCCTGCTTTCGCGCCCAGCGTCTTGGAGTGATCGACCATTGGCGACGCGCGTGCTTTGGCTGATATTGGGCGTGGTGTCGACGGCCTGCGGCATTGCCGGCGCCATACTGCCGCTTGTGCCGACGACGCCGTTCCTGCTGCTTGCCGCATTCGCCTTCGCGCGTTCGTCGCCGCGGCTACACAACTGGCTCGTCACGCATCCCCGACTCGGGCCTCCAATCGACGATTGGAGCCGCTACGGCGCCATCAACCGGCGAGCAAAGATCACGGCCATAGCAGTCATGGTCGCGACGCTTGCCCTGAGTGCGGTCATCGGGCTTTCGGCGTGGATACTCCTCGCCCAGGCCGTCGCCATGTGCGGCGCCGCGACCTTCATTCTCACGCGCCCCGATCGTCCGCCGCCGCGCGAATGAGCGCGCTCACATTTTGCGGTTCTTCGCATCCCAGTTGCGCTCGAGATTGGCAATCAGCGCAGGACTGAAATGACAGAATGCTTGCTCACGCGCATAGAGCGAGACGGCGCGGCGGAATAGGTCGATCGATTCCGCGCCTATGCGCAGTGCGCGGCGATTGCCGATCGCGCCGACTGCCCCGGCACTGGTAAGGCCCGCGACCACGCGTTCGATGCTCGTCGCCACATCCTGTCGCGCGACGATCTCGTCGCAGATAAGGCGGCCCTCCGGCGAGTCGCACGGCAATCGACGCTCGTACTGAATAGCCTGGCGCGCAATGCGATCGCCGACGAAGCGCGGGAGGCGCAAATTGGCGAGTCCAGGGATGATCCCCTCCTTCCGCGCCGGCAGCGTCATGAAAGCGTCGGCAGCCGCAATCACGTAGTCCATGACGAGAAGGATCTGGCAGTGGCCGCCAATGGCAAACGTATCGACGGCCGCGACCCAAGGTTTCTCGATACCAAAGCCCGAGACATCATCCGGGAGCGCGTCCGGAC
>JAEYPL010000210.1 GCA_023410905.1 Pseudomonadota bacterium | reverse complement strand
TCCAGGGCACGCACGTCATGTACGTGCTGCACCATCTGGACAAAGCGCCGCTCTATGCGGGCCTGCCGCAGAACCCGCGGATCAGCCCCCTCGTCGAGGTCTGGAAGGGGGCCGGCAAGTATGCGGGCCTTGCGCTCCTCGGCATCACGGCAGCCTTCGGCGTCGTCCACCATCTGCTTGCGGGCGCCAATCGCGTCACGGAAGAGGATGAGGAGAACGCCGAGAAGCTGCGGGGAGGTGCCGCATGACCGGGCACAAGGACGGCGAGGCGCACTTGCAGGTGTCTCGCTACTCCGGCAGCGCGCGCATCAATCACTGGATCGTCGCGATCAGTTTCGTGCTGTTGATGATCAGTGGGCTCGCGTTGTTCCACCCGAGCCTCTATTGGATGACCGGCCTCTTTGGCGGCGGGCCGACGGCGCGCTGGGTGCATCCTTGGCTCGGCATCGTCCTGCTCATCGGCTTCCTCGGGCTGTTTATCCGCTTTTTCGCGGCGAATCTGCCCGAGAGGACCGATTGGGTCTGGCTCAGCAAGCTTCGCCACGTTCTGGCTGGGCGCGAGGAGTATCTGCCCGAGGTCGGCAAGTACAACGCGGGACAGAAGTTCGTCTTCTGGGCGCAGGCCTTCCTGGTACTGGTCATGTTCGTGACCGGCATCGGCCTCTGGCCGGCGGGGCTTGCATATTTCGAGCAACTTCTGGGCTTCAAGGCCAGCATCGATCAGCGGCGGATGGCTGCGGTGATCCATGCCGGGGCCGCCGTGGCTACGATCGCGATCTGGATCATTCACGTCTATGCAGCGATCTGGGTTCGTGGCACGATCAGTGCCATGACGCGCGGCACCGTGACCGGTGGATGGGCTTGGCGCCACCATCGCAAGTGGCTGCGCAAGGAAATCGGCAAGGAACCCGGCGGGCCGCAACCCGCCGAGTGAGGCGCGTAAGGTAGTGAAAGAGACCAGAGGCTCGGATGCCGCGTGACGGTTCCAGACGCCCGGCCGGCGATGCCGTGCCGTTGGCACCCATGGACATCGGCGAAGTAGCGGACCCGCCCTTCGCCGTGCTCCCCGATCCCGGCCGCGTGTTTCTTGCGCGCAGCGAGCGCTTTGCTGCGCTCGCGCCGGGCCACGAACTCGAGCCTTATCTGCGCCTTCTGTCGCAGATCACGCGCGCCCAACACGACATACTCGCGGATCTGCCCGAGCCGACGCTCCCGCCTTCGGAGCGTCTCGCGCTCGCGCGCGAAAACATCATGCCCCCGATCTCTACGGGACAGATCGCGCTCGACGAGACCGCCGACCATACATTCGAGGCTCTGCTCAAGGCGCTCGCCGCAGTCGATCTCGCCGACACCTCTCGCGCCGCCCTCGTGGCCGTCGACATTGCCGGACCGGATGCGCGCCGCCTGATGATGCGGGCGGTCATTCTCGACGAGATCCCAGGCGATGCCGTCGCCGAGCACGTGCTCGCCGCCGCTGCCGTTCAGGTGCTCTTCACGCGTCTTGCAGCCCGCCTCGATGTGGAGACGCTTCAGCGCGTTGCCGACGGGGCGTGCCCGTCCTGCGGCGGCGCGCCGGTCGCAAGCGCAATCGTCGGCTGGCAGGGCGCCCACGGCACGCGCTTCTGCACCTGCTCGATCTGCGCCACGCAATGGAACGTTGTGCGCATCAAGTGTCTCGTGTGCAGTAGCGAGAAAGGGATCGCCTATCACTCGCTCGAAGGTGGCCAGGACACCGTTATGGGCGAGACGTGCGAGGCTTGCGACTCCTATGTGAAGATGCTGCATCAACACAAGGACGGCGCGCTCGATCCGATCGCCGACGATGTCGCCTCCCTGGCGCTGGACCTCACCCTCACAAAGGAGGGGTGGACGCGTGCTTCCGTAAACCCCTTCTTGATGGGGTATTAGAGCGGGTCTGGAGGCGGTCGTGACCAAGACAACCGTACCGATACCCTCTGTCGACGAAGTCCTGCGCGGCGAGGCAGGCCGCGTCGTCGTGGCACGGTTTGGCCATGCGGCGACACTTCACGCGGTGCGCGATGCGCTCGCCCAGCTGCGCGTGTCCAATGGTCTGGCTAGCGTGCATCACTCCGTGAGCCGTGAGGATACGGCTGCGGCTATCGCGGCGCGTGCCGCCGAGGTTCTGGAGGCGGAGGACGCGCCGCGCCTGCGCCGCGTACTCAACCTCACGGGCACGGTGCTGCATACGAATCTCGGGCGGGCGGTCCTTGCCGAGGAGGCCGTCGAGGCTGCTGCCAACGCGATGCGCGCGCCCGCCGCGCTGGAGTTCGACCTGGAGAGCGGCAGCCGCGGCGAGCGCGACGACATCGTGCGCGGGCTCATCTGCGAGTTGACCGGCGCCGAGGATGCCATCCTCGTCAACAACAATGCCGCGGCGATCCTGCTGGTGCTCAACACGCTGGCGCCTAGTCGCGAAAGCATCGTCTCGCGCGGAGAACTCATTGAGATCGGCGGCAGCTTCCGCATGCCGGACATCATGGCGCGCGCCGGCACGCGACTGCGCGAGATCGGCACGACGAACCGCACGCATCTGCGCGACTATGCCGACGCGATCGGTCCCGAGACGGCTCTGCTGCTCAAGGTCCACACGTCCAACTATCTGGTCCAGGGTTTCACCAAGGAAGTCGGCACGGACGAGCTTGTCGTGCTAGCGCGCGAGAAGAAACTTCCGCTCGTCGATGATCTCGGCTCGGGGACTTTGATCGACCTCGCCAAGTACGGACTGCGGCGTGAGCGCACCGTGCAGGATGCGCTGAAGGATGGCGCAGACCTCGTGACGTTCTCGGGCGACAAACTGCTCGGCGGACCGCAGGCAGGCTTCATCGTCGGCCGTCGCGATCTCGTGCGCGCCTGCGCGAAGAATCCCATCAAGCGTGCCGTCCGCCTCGACAAGATTCGCCTCGCCGCGCTCGAGGCCACGCTCAAGCTCTATCGCGATCCCGATCGTCTGCCCGAGCGCCTGCCGACGCTTCGCTTCCTGACACGGCCATTGGACGAAATTCGCGCGCAGGCCGAACGCGTGGCGGGGCCGGCGGAGCGCGCGCTCGGCGATGACTTCAAGATTGCCTGCTGCGCCTGCACCAGCCAGATCGGATCGGGCGCACTGCCGCTCGAGACCATTCCGAGCGCCGGCCTTGCCATTTCGCCGCGAGCGAAGAAGCAGTCCGGGCGACAGCTCGATGCCCTGGCTTCGGCTTTCCGGCGGCTGCCCATCCCGGTCATTGGCCATATCGAGAAAGGAGCGCTGATCCTCGATTTCCGATGTCTCGACGATGAGCCGGCTTTCGTCGAGCAGCTCGAGAAACTGACTGTCGCGCGCAGTGAAATCGAGGCCGAGCCGTGAAGTTGCTCGGTCTCACATTCGGCCGTGATAAAACCGGACAAGCGCCGCCAGGGGCGGATCCACTGCGCGAAGCCGGTGCATTTTTTGCTGCCGAGGAATACGAAGCGGCGATCGCAGTGTGGCTGCCGCTCGCGCAGGCTGGTGATGCCGAGGCCCAGCACGGTCTCGCGACCTGCCTCATGCAGGGGCTTGGCGCACCCGCGGATCAGGCGACGGGCGCGAAGTGGCTTCTCGCGGCCGCGGTGCAAGGTCATGCATCCTCGCAGCGCGATATCGCCGAGGCCTACCTCAAGGGCGAGGGCGTGCCGCAAAGCGACGTCGATGCCGAGCAGTGGTATCGCCGCGCCGCCGATCAGGGTGATGCGGCCGCGCAGGACATGCTCTCGTGGCTGCTCGCCAACGAGGACGGGCGCACGCCGGATTATGCCGAGTCCCTCAAGTGGGCGCGTGCCGCCGCCGATCAAGGTATCGCTGCCTCCATGACGCGCATCGGGCTCTTCCATCACAATGCCCTCGGCGTCGCGCGCGATCCGAACGTGGCCATTGCGTGGTGGCGCAAGGCGGCTGCGCTCGGAGATGCCGATGGGCAGGCGATGCTCGGGGCGGCGCATCATATCGGCCAGGGTGTGCCGAAGGATCGTGTGAAGGCGTATGCGTGGCTCATGCGCGCGCGCTGGGGCGGCAGCAAGCTCGCCGAGCGTTTCCTGAGCCCCGTCTTTGCGACCTTGTCGCCCGCCGAGATCGAAGCCGGCAAGGAGCTGGCGCGCCGCCTCCCTGAGGCGGAGGCCGCACCATGATCATCGGCACGGCCGGCCACATCGATCACGGCAAGACGAGCCTCGTGCGCGCACTGACAGGCGTTGATACCGACCGCCTGAAGGAGGAGCAGCGCCGCGGTATCACCATCGAACTCGGCTTTGCTTATCTGCCGCGCCCGTCGGGGGACATCATCGGTTTCGTCGATGTGCCGGGCCACGAGCGCCTCGTGCACACCATGCTCGCCGGCGCGACCGGCATAGATTTCGCGCTGCTCGTCGTGGCGGCCGACGACGGTGTCATGCCGCAGACGCGCGAGCATCTCGCGATCATCGATCTGCTCGGCATCAGGCGCGGTGCGGTCGCGCTCAGCAAGAGCGATCTCGCCTCGCCCGAGCGTCTCGCGGAGGTCAACGCCCAGATACGCGCCACGCTCGCCAGTACCGGTCTCGCCGATGCCGAGATCGTACCCGTCTCGACAGTCACGGACGACGGTGTCGCCGAGCTATTGGCGCTCCTCGATCGCGAAGCGCTGGCAACAGGTCTCCGGCCTGCAGATGGACGCTTCCGGCTCGCGATCGATCGCAGCTTTTCACTGCGAGGCGCCGGCACCGTCGTCACCGGTACGGTTCTTTCGGGGCGTGTTGCAGTCGGCGATCGTGTGATGACCTCGCCGACGGGCCTCGAGGCGCGCGTACGATCGGTGCACGCGCAGAATGCGGCGGCGACGCTCGGGCTCGCCGGGCAGCGTTGCGCGCTCGCGCTTGCCGGCCCGAAGATTGATCCGGAAAGCGTGGTGCGCGGTGATGTGCTGCTCGATCCGACGCTGCACAGTCCCGCGAACCGCATCGACGTGACGCTCAGCCTCCTGCCGAGCGAGCGCAAGGCCATTTCTCAATGGCTGCCCGTGAAATTCCACCACGGCTCGGCCGAGCGCAATGCGCGTGTGCTCGCGCTCAAGTCCGGCGGTATTGCGCCGGGCCAAGGCGACTATGCGCAGATCGTGCTCGATCGACCTACCGCGATGGCAGCTGGCGACCGCTTCGTGCTGCGCGATTCCGCGGCTTCGCGCACCATCGGCGGCGGGACCATCCTCGATCTGCGTCCGCCCGAGCGCCAACGCGCGACGCCGGCGCGCCGCGCGGATTTGGAAATCCTGGCCGGTCATGATCCTATGACTGTGCTCCGGCGGCTCTTCGAGGGCAGTCGCGCCTTCATCGATCTTGCGGCCTACTTCCGCGATCGCGCAGCCTCTGTCGGGCTTGTCGACGATGTCGTCAAAATGCTCGACCTCGTGACGTTCGCTGACGGCGATCGGCTCGTCGCGCTGACGAACGAGGCGTGGCAGACGTACGCGACTGACGTCGTCGCTGCTCTCGATCGCTTTCATACGGAGAAGCCCGACCTGCCCGGGCTTGGCCAGGAGCGCTTGCGTCTCGCGCTCAATCCGCGGCTGCCGGGACCTACATTCGCGCGCGCCCTTCAACGGCTCGTTGCCGAAGGGCAGATCGTCCTCGATCGCTCCTGGGTGCGCCGGCCGGGCCACGAGGTTCGACTTTCCGACGAGGAGGAGAAGCTCTGGTCGCGGATAGTGCCGCTCCTCGGTGGAAATGACCGTTTCCGTCCGCCGCGCGTGCGGGACATCGCCAAGGCACAGCGGATCGATGAGGGTTTCATCCGCCGCCTCTTCAAGCTCGCCGCACGGCGCGGAGATGTGGACGAAGTCGCTCAGGACCACTATTTTCTCGGGGCCACCGTGATCGAGATGGCCGATACGGCGCGGGAACTCGCAGCGGCAGATGCCGATGGAGAGTTCACCGTCATCGCTTTCCGAGATCGCCTGGACAACGGCCGCAAGGTCGCGATTCACATCCTGGAGTTCTTCGATCGCCAGGGCCTGACCATGCGTCGCGGTGACATTCGACGCATCAACCCGCACAAGCGGGATCTATTTTCGCGTGAAGCGGCGGGGAGCGCCCCGGTGGCATCACGTGACGGAGGAGAAACGTCCCCGGTGGGGCGGCCGGACTTCAAATCCGGAGAAGGTCGCGAGACGGCTTTCGGTGGGTTCGACTCCTGCCTCCTCCGCCAAAACAATTCGCGCCGAAACTGAGCGCGCGCTGGTCAAGAGATTAGGGGCGCTGTCACGCTCTAGCGTTTGCCTGCGTTCCACTCGGGCCGGATCAGTTTCACGAGCCCGGCTTCGAGCCCCTCGGCGGTCTCGATTGGAAGCCCCTTCCACTTCAAGGGTTCGGGCGTCGCGACGAGAACCTTCACCCGCTTCCCCTGATAGAGCGCCTGCGCAATGAACGCCTCGACGCGATCTGTGCTCTGCCGGCGGACCAGCTGGCCACGTACGCGGCGCAGACGATAGCGCAGACCGCGGCGCGTATGTCCGACGTACTTCACGATGTCATCGACAACAAACGCATACACACCCGAATCGACGGGGACGGCAGCTCCCAGGGTGATGACGCCGTCATTCCCGAGGATCCATTCGCCGATGAACAGGAAGCCGGACTTCAGAAGCAGATCCCAATACGATCGTACTGGTGCCTCCACACTGGGCGCCGGTCCCGGGATTTCCTTATCGCGCTTGGTCGTTGCAGTGATCCCTGCCTCGACAAGCACATTGCGGACATTCTGATAGCGAACGTTCAGGAGGACGGCGATTTCCGTACGGTCATAGCCCGCGCGCGCCAACGCGCGAATTTTCTCGGCCTTTGTTGGCAGGCCTGCAACGACCTCAGTGAAGGGTGTGCGCTTCGCGTCCATTGTTTCACCTGACTACAGGCGATGCGCCGGGGGCATGAAGACGGCGCGTCGTGCTCTTAGTGAAAGCCGCAAACATTGGCAACACTGCAGTGCTTCCAGATGCTTGTTTAGGTTCATTCTCAACAACTAATCATTGTGCACCATGCGATCCATGGATCAGCCAAATCTACGGTCGCGGTTTGCAGCGGAAGATCCTTGGCATTGTCACATGCCTGCGATGTGACGGCGCTACTGCTCCTGCGCGCGTTCGTCACGCGGCGTACTCAAATCAAGCGAAATCGGCAGCGTCCGTAGTCCCCCGAAGAGGTCGGATATGACCGTGCTCATTGCCACGGATGCTTGGCACCCGCAGATCAACGGCGTGGTTCGTACGCTCGAAGCCCTGCGCCGCAGTCTCATGGAGCGCGGGGCGACCGTCGAGTTCCTGACGCCGGACGGATTTCCATCGCTGAACGTGCCGACCTATCCGGGGCTCAGGTGCGCGATACCTAACAGCCGCGACATTGCGCGACGCATCTCTCGCGCAGCACCGGACGCGGTTCACATCGCGACCGAGGGGCCGATCGGCTTCGCCGTGCGCAGATACTGCCTGAGGTACGGAATACCCTTCACGACGAGCCTCACGACGCGCTTTGCCGAGTATGTCTCGGCCCGCTTTCCCGTGCCGGTATCATGGGGCTATGCAGCCTTGCGCAGGTTCCATTCCGCGGCGGCCGCCACAATGGTTTCGACGCCCTCGCTCATGTCGGAGCTCGAGGAGCGTGGCTTTACGAATCTGCGCATGTGGTCGCGCGGCGTGGATACCGCACTGTTTCATCCGTCCCGCGCCGCTCACCTGGAACTACCACGGCCGATCTTCATGAATGTCGGTCGGGTTGCGATCGAGAAGAACATGGATGCGTTTCTCTCGCTCGATCTGCCCGGCAGCAAGGTTGTAATAGGTCACGGCCCGCAAGAAGCGGAGCTGCGCGCCCGATATCCTGATGCTGTCTTTCTCGGCGCCATCAGCGGTGAACTGCTTGCAGCACATATCGCCGCCGCCGATGTCTTCGTCTTTCCGAGTCTCACGGACACCTTCGGCATAGCCCAGCTTGAAGCCCTCGCTTGCGGCGTACCCGTCGCCGCCTTTCCCGTTACAGGACCGCTGGACGTGATCGGCAGCGCTTCGGTCGGCGCGCTTAATCAGGATCTGCGTCAGGCCTGCCTCGATGCGCTGGCGATATCGCGCGATGCGTGCCGCGCGCACGCGCTCGGATTTTCGTGGGCCCGCAGTGCCGCCCAGTTTCTTGCGAACCTGCATCCCATCCGCGTGGAGGCAACGCACGAGCTGCCCACCACCGGCGCACGTACCAACGTGCTCGGAAACGATGCGGGTATTCCGACAGAACAGTTCGACAGGCGGAGATGGAGTGGAAGCCGATGACGCGAGCCATGGATCGAGAGGGCGTGGTCAAGACTTATGACCGCTGGGCGCCGGTTTATGATCTTGTTTTTGGTCCGGTCTTCGAGAAGGCCCGACGCGCGGCGATCACGGCTTGCGAAGAGGTCGGCGGGCGTGTTCTCGAAGTGGGCGTGGGGACGGGCATATCACTGCCTTACTATTCGAACCGCTGCACGATCGTCGGCGTCGATATCTCGTCGGCGATGCTCGAAGTCGCAAGCCAGCGGGTTGCGGATCTGCGCATGACCAATGTCGAGCAGCTCGCGATCATGGACGTGCAGGATCTCGCATTCGACGATGCTTCGTTCGATGTCGTGACCGCACAATACGTCGTCAATACCGTTCCTGATCCCGAGGCAGCGCTCAATGAGTTCATGCGCGTTCTGAAGCCGGGCGGCGAGCTGATCGTGGTCAATCGCGTCGGTGCCGAGAGGGGCGCCCGTCTCAAGGTCGAGAAGCTGCTCGAGCCTGTCGTCGAGCGGCTCGGCTGGCGATCGGATTTTCCCTGGGCGCGCTTCGAGAGCTGGATGGCGGAGCACGGCGGTGTGGCGCTTGCGGAGCGTCGTCCGCTGCCGCCGCTCGGTCATTTTGCGCTGCTGCGCTTCCGCAAACTGCCTGCGCCGTCGCGCTCGGGCATCGATCTTGTGAGCGCGGCCTGAGGCTCTGTCGCGTCCACGCGTTCGTCACGTCGGATCATCAACTGAAGGATCATGGCCATGGCTGGTTTCATGGAGACACTGCGTGAGCAGCGGTGGGACGACCATCGCTTCTATCATCACAGCCGCATCAATCAGTCGCTGCATTTCGTCAGCGCCATCAGCTTCGTCGTCGCGTACGGAATGCTGTTCTACGATCCGCCAATGGCCGCATTGATCGCGTGGATCATCGGCATGTGCACGCGTCAGAGCGGCCACTTCTTCTTCGAGCCGAAGGGCTACGACCACGCCAACGATGTCACGCACGAGCACAAGGAAGAGGTCAAGGTCGGCTACAATCTCTTCCGCAAAGTTATCTTGATGGGGATCTGGGCGTTCCTGCCGCTTCTCGTGGTTGTGAACCCGACACTCTTCGGCCTGCTGCCGCCTTACGAGGGCTGGATGGGCTTTGCGCGTCACGTCGGCACGATCTGGCTCGCGCTCGGTGTTGCCGGCGTGCTGTTCCGGATGGTGCAGCTGTTCTTCATCCAGGATGTGCAGGCAGGTATCGTGTGGGTGACGAAAATCCTTACGGATCCCTTCCACGACATCAAGATCTATCACAAGGCGCCGCTGGCGCTTCTGCGTGGCGAGCTTATCGATCCTGAAATCGCCTCGCATCGCCCGCACTGACGACGTCTTCAAGTAATGCGCAACACCTTCTCTCTCCTTCCCAGCGGGGAGAGAGAAGGTCTCATGCCGAGGCAGCTTGCTGTTTGCGGATACCGAGCTGCCACATCTCGCGCAGAACACGACGCTTGATGTTCATGGGCGGGCCCTCGCACCACCAGCCGTCTCGCGCCATTTCCTCGGCCGCCGCAACGAACTGGTCGGCGACAGCGGCGAAGTCTTGGGCCCGATAATTCAGGCTGAAGATGAGGCGGCCGCTCCCGACCCAGCTCAAGGCCAAGCCATGCTTCCGCAGGTAGTACTGGAACATCCAGTTGTAACGCGAGGGGCGCGTGTAGAGCACCGTCCATATCGTCGACATATTGGCGACGGCGACGGGAAGCCCAAGTGCCGCAAGACGCGCATTCAGCGCTTCGGCGCGAGATGTCCAAGTAGCATCGAGGCCATCGTACAGTGCCCGGCACTCGGGCGTCGCGAAGCGGCGGAGGAAGGCGTTCATCGACGCCATAACGTGCGGATGTGCGTTGAATGTGCCGCGCGCGAGACAGATGTCACCCGGCCAATCGTCGCGATACCGCTTCATGAGATCATGGCGCCCGGTCAGAACGCCGACGGGCAGGCCGCCGCCGAGCGTTTTGCCGTACGTGACCATGTCGGCACGCACACCGAAGTATTCCTGCGCGCCGCCTGGTGCGAGCCGGAAGCCGACGAAAATCTCGTCGAAGATGAGCACGATGCCGCGCGCACTGCAGACTTCGCGCAGGTCGTGCAGCCAACGTGTGTACGCCGCACGGTCGAAGTGCGATGTGCGCGAGCTGTCGATCAGCGCGGAATCGCCGGGAGGTCCGGCATTGGGATGCATGGCCTGGATGGGATTGACGAGCACGCAGGCGATATCACGCCGGCGACGCAGCACCTTGAGTGTCGCATCGGACATCTCGGCGAGTGTGTACGTCGATGGATTGGGCTCGGGATTGCCGACGCCCGGTTGCACGTCGCCCCACCAGCCGTGGTAGGCGCCGGAGAAGCGCACGATATGCGAGCGCCGCGTATGGTAGCGCGCCAATCGCACGGCCTGCATGACCGCCTCGGTGCCCGACATGTGAAAGGACACTTCGTCCTGGCCCGAGATTTCTCTGATGCGGGCGACGTTCTCGGCAATGACCGGGTGATAGGCACCGAGTACGGGGCCGAGCGCCGCGACGCGCGCCGCACCTTCCGCCATGCACTGCTTGTAGAAGTCGTAGCCGAAGACGTTGACGCCGTACGAGCCGGCAAGGTCGTAGTAGAGATTGCCGTCGACGTCCGTGAGTGTCACGCCGGACGATACTTCGAGAAAGGGGCTCGCGCCGAGGTTCTCGCTCACCATCCTGCTGAAGGGAAATGGCACGCGGTAGGCGTCGGTGAGCTGCATGTCCGAGATCGCGCTTTTGACCTCGGCCTTGAGCGCGATCGTGCGCGGATATCGCTTGGCATAGTCCTCGGCGAGCTTGCGAAATGCGCGGCGGCGTCGATCCGCGACATCGGCAGGCGCATCATCGCTGTCGAAGAACCGCTCCTCGCCGAATTCGTAGAAAGGTATCAGCGAAGCAACGCGCTTCGACCAACGCACGTGTCCGGTCAAGGATGGATGCTTGGCGCGCGACAGTTCGAGGCGCGCTTTTGCTTTTGCCGCGGCCGTCGTGAAGGCAGCCGCGCCGATGCCGCCAAGGGCGAGTGTCGTGAGACTCAGTTCCATGGCGGGAAACCGAATCGCAGAAAGAATACAGGACGATGACAATGCGCACGCTGCTCGGGCGCCTCGCAGGCAATGACGGCTTGAATTTTCTGCTCACCAACAGGATTCCGCGGCGCGCCCTCACGCGCTTCATGGGACGCCTCGCCAAGATCGAGCAGCCCCTCGTGCGCGACCTGTCGATCGCCGTCTGGTGTCAGTTCTCGGATATCGATCTCTCGGAAGCCAGAAAGACGACATTTCGCAGCCTGCACGATTGCTTCATTCGCGAGCTCAAGGAGGGAGCCCGGCCGATCGATCCGCGGTCGGATATCGTCACGAGCCCCTGCGATGCCATCGTCGGTGCGAATGGCCGGATCGCGGACGGCATCATGCTGCAGGTGAAGGGTTCCAACTATGCGTTGAGCGAACTCGTGCGGGATCGGGCACTTGCGGACTCCTATCGGAACGGCACGTTCGTGACGCTCAGATTGACCGCGAGCATGTATCACCGTTTCCACGCGCCCCATGACTGTCGTGTCGAGCAGGTGCGCCACATCGCCGGCGATGCCTTCAACGTCAATCCGCCGACATTGCAGCGGATCGATCGCGTCTTCTGCCGCAACGAGCGGGCGACGCTGCGTCTGCGCCTCGATGCTGGAGGGCATCAGCTCGTGCTTGTGCCCGTCGCCGCGATCATCGTGGCCGGATTGAAACTGCGCTTCATGGAGCTGCCGGCCGATCGCCGTCACCAGGATCCCTGGATTCGTAGTTGTGACGAACACTTCACCAAGGGGCAGGAAATGGGCTGGTTCGAGCACGGCTCGACCATCATCGTTCTCGCCCCGCCGGGTTTCGCGCTTGCGGAGAGCGTCGCGGAGGGGACGGTCATACGCATGGGCCAGCCGCTGATGATGCTGCCGGATGTGGGGGTGCGGGGAGCGGGGGGCTTGGAAACCGTCACATGACTGTAGCACCGCGGGACTAGGTGTTGCCCGTATGGCGGTGCAACATCAACGAGGTCCTATGCTGGCGCTCGAGAATGTATCGCGGCGATTTGGAACGCTCGCCGCTGTTTCGAATGTCTCGTTCGAGATCCAGCGCGGTGGATTCGTCGGGGTGATTGGCCGCTCCGGCGCCGGCAAATCGACCCTTTTGCGTATGATCAATCGCCTGGTCGAGCCGAGCGAAGGGCGAATCTTCTACGACGGCCGCGATGTGAGCGCGCTCAAGGGGCGCGAGCTGAGATTGTGGCGCGCGCGGGCGGCAATGATCTTCCAGCAGTTCAATCTCGTCGGCCGCCTCGACGTGCTGACCAACGTGCTGACGGGGCGGCTCGCCGAAGTGCCGACATGGCGCGCGGTAACGCGCTCGTGGAGTGACGACCAGAAGGCCATTGCCCTCTCCGCGCTGGAGCAGTTCGAGATCGGCGGGCTCGCCGCGCAGCGCGCCGAGCAGCTGTCAGGTGGGCAGCAGCAGCGCGTCGCGATTGCGCGGGCGATGGTCCAGCAGCCGGATCTGATCCTTGCCGATGAGCCGGTCGCATCGCTCGATCCGCGCAATACCAAGATCGTCATGGATGCGCTGCTGCGCATCTACAAGCACTACGGCATCACCGTCATGTGCAATCTCCATTCGCTCGATCTCGCGCGCACCTATTGCGATCGGCTGATCGGCATGGCCGCTGGCCGCGTCGTCTTCGATGCGGCGCCGGAGATGCTCACCGACGACGTGGCACGCGAACTCTATGGCATCGAGGCCGATGATGTTCTCGGCGGCCATTCTGGGATCCAGGAAGGCGAGAGAAAGCAAGACATACCTGCGCTCGGCCAGGCGGCAGCAGCCTGAAGGGCGCCGCTGCGGCGCGGGGACCGCAGGCTGGCGTCAGCAAAGGCAGCCCCGCCACGACATTCGAACAGAACAGAGGATATCATGCTGAACCGTCGTCTCGTCATTGCCGGCACAGCCGGCATTGCCCTTGCCAACAGTCTTGCGCTCGGCATCAAGCCCGCCGAGGCTCAGGATTGGAAATCGAAATATCCGGAGATCGTCTTCGCGATCATCCCACACGAGAACGCGACGACGACGACGAACCGCTACACGCCGTTCGTCAACCACCTGAGCCAGCAGCTCGGCACGAAGGTTACGCTTCGCGTCGCGAATGACTACGCGGCGGTGATCGAAGGCCAGCGCGCCGAAAACATTCACATCGCGTCTTATGGTCCGGCTTCCTATGCTCGCGCCTATGCGACCGGCGTCAAGACCGAGCCCTTCGCGATTGAGATCAGCAGCGATGGCAGCCGCGGCTATCATTCGGTCCTCTACGTGAAGGCCAGCGCGCCTTTCCAGAAGCTCGAGGACCTCAAAGGCAAGAACCTCTGCCTTGTCGATCCGAACTCGACCTCGGGTAACAACGTCCCGCGCTTCGCCATGGACAAGATGGGTATCGACCCGGATAAATTCTTCTCCAAGGTCGTCTATTCGGGCTCCCACGAGAATGCCGTCATCGCGGTCGACCAAGGCACCTGTGATGCCGCGTTCAACTGGTGGAATGACGAGAAAGAGTCGAACCTGATGCGCATGTCGAGCCGCGGCATCGTCAAGGCCGAGAACTTTCGCATCATCTTCAAGTCCGATCAGATCGTGAACTCGCCAATGGCGTATCTGACGAGCCTGCCTGAAGATCTGAAGGCCAAGATCCGGGACGCCGTGCTCAACATTGCGACGCGCGACAAGGCTGCGTTCGACAACATCTATGGCGGCAAGCAGCTTCCGTTCCAGGCCACTACTCACAAGGAGTATGAGCCTGTCGTCGATCTCATCAAGTTCGTCGACACGCTGCGCAAGAAGTCGGGCTCCTGATCCCATTTGCACCTTTTGGGCGCGGCGCCTGCAGCGCCGCGCCCATCGCTTGATTCGACGCAGATGGAGATCAGTATGTGGACACGGCGCGCGCCGTCATGAGTCCAGTCGATCACACCGGGCTAGCAAACACGGCGCTGCCGCGCTTGAGCGAAGACCGGCTGGCTCCGCTCGCCGCCGCATATGCGCGCGCCAACGCTGCGAAGAGGCGCAGCACGCTGCTGATGGTTGCCGCTCTTGTCGTTGCGTTGCTGGTGGCGGGAGACGTCGCGGAGATCGATCTGGCGAAATTATTCGCCAACATCGACCGCTTTACGAGCTACATCGGGCGGATCTTCTATCTCGATAGCGGCGCGCCGGTCTGGGCAGATCCAGCTGAATGGTTCTGGGGCTGGAAGAAGTGGCTTGCGCTGCTCGGCGATACGCTGCTGATCGCCTATCTCGGCACCCTGCTCGGTGTGACTGCGGCCTTTTTCCTCTGCTTCCTTGCTAGTGCAAATCTCAATCCTAATGCCTGGACGCGCGGTATCGTCCGCCGCTTCCTCGAGTTCTGTCGTACGGTGCCGGAGCTCGTCTTCGCCCTCATCTTTGTCGTCGCGTTCGGTCTTGGACCATTGCCGGGCGTGCTGGCGCTGGCGATCCACAGTACGGGCGCACTGGGAAAGCTTTTCGCCGAGGTGGTCGAGAACGTCGACATGAAGCCGGCTGAAGGTGTGACCGCAGCAGGCGCTACGTGGTGGCAGACAGTGCATCTCGCCGTCGTGCCGCAAGTCCTTTCGAACTTCGCAAGCTATGGTCTGCTGCGCTTCGAGATCAATGTGCGTGGTGCCTCGGTCATGGGGTTCGTCGGCGCTGGCGGTATCGGCCAGGACCTGATCGAGAGCATCCGCAAGTTCTACTATTCCGACGTCTCGGCACTGCTCGTGCTGATCATCGCGACGGTTATGATTATCGACGTCGGGACCGAGCGCTTGCGCCATCATTTCATCGGGCGGGAGGCGCGCTCATGAGCAGTCGCCGTCAGTTGACATTGCCAGTCGATCCGGCACTTCTCGCACGCCACGCCGGCCTTCTGCGCTCACAGGCTCTTACGCGCCTCAATATGACGCTTCTGGTTGGTGCGCTTGTCGTGCTGGCAGGGCTCGCCTTCTGGCGGCTCGACGTTTCCTTCTGGCGGATCATAAACGGCTTCGGCGAACTCGGTACCTTCGTCGTGCTCATGTTTCCGCCAAGCGCCGGCTCATGGGCGAATGCGCTTGTCTATCTCCACGCGCTCGCCGAGACCGTAGCCATTGCCTTTCTCGGCACGCTGCTCGCGGCCATCATCGCCTTCCCACTAGGACTGCTGGCCGCGCGCAATGTGGTGCCGGCGCGCATATTCCAGTTCATGACGCGGCGCTCGCTCGATACTGTACGCGGCGTCGACACGCTGATCTGGGCGCTCATCTGGATCAATGTCGTCGGGCTCGGGCCGTTCGCCGGCGTCCTCGCCATCATGAGCTCGGATATCGGTACGCTCGGTAAGCTGTTCTCGGAAGCCATCGAGGCCTCCGACCGCAAGCCCGTCGAGGGTGTGGCAGCCGCAGGCGGAAGTCGCATGCATCAGATCCGCTTCGGCATCCTGCCTCAGGTGCTGCCGGTGATGCTGTCGCAGGTGCTCTACTTCTTCGAGTCGAATACGCGCTCCGCCACCATCATCGGCATCGTGGGGGCGGGCGGTATTGGGATGCATCTCGTCGAGCAGATACGCACCTTCGAGTGGGATCGCGTGGCGTTCCTGATTCTGCTTATACTGGCGGCTGTTGCCGCCATTGACTGGCTTTCGGCTAGACTGCGGTACGCCTTCATCGGCGATCGAACTGTTGCGCTGTAAGGAGCAACCCTTTTCCCCGCGATGGCGAGGAAAAGGGCAAGCATACGCCAGGCGCTTTGCGCCTAGAGCGTCATGTTCATTGGCGCGGCGATGTACCTGAAGCCGTCGCCGTGCTTCACGACATGCCCGTAACCGGGCCACGGGAAGTGGTAGGCAGCGAGCGGCGTCTTGTTTGCGGCGAGCATTTCGAGAATGCGCACGCGCGAGCCGGCGGACTGCTTCGGATCGGTGTCGTAGGCAAACTCCAGGCGCGGTCGCTCCACGAGAAGAACGTGGTGGTGCGTGAGATCGCCGATGGCCGCCATCGTTTTTCCATCGGAGTTGATCATGAAAATGGTGTGTCCGATGGTATGGCCGGGGGCCGAGATGGCCGTAATGCCCGGTACGAATTCCTGCCCGTCCTTGAAGAACACAATGCGGTCGCGGACAGGAAGCAGATGCTTGCGCGCACCCTCGACGAACGGCTTCATGTACGCCGGATCCGTCATGGAGAGCTTCTTCTCGTCCGTCCAGAAGTCGAAGTCCGCTTGCGAGATGTAGATCTGCGCATTGGGGAAGTTCGGCTTGCCATCGTCGCCCATGATGCCCCAGACGTGATCGCAATGTGCGTGCGTCGCGAGGATGCCGTCGACGTCGGCGGGATCGATGCCGGCCGCCTTCAGCGTCTGCATCATCTTGCCGGTGGTCGGTCCGAACATGGTCGACGAGCCCATGCCGGTATCGACGATGTAGAGCTTGTCGCCGGTGTTCACGACGAGGATGTTCTGCTCGAGCACGGCATTTGTCGGCGATAGGAAATTGTCCGTCAGCATCTTGAGGACTTCTTCCTTGCTCGCGCCAAGGAAGGCGCCCGATGGATCGCCGAGCGGCAGAGGGCCATCCGAGATCATGGTCATCTGCATCTTGCCGTGCGGGAAGCGGTAGAAATAGGAGGCCTGTGTAGTTGCGAACGGTGCCTTGGCGTGTGCGGCCGGCACGTGCAAGCCGCCGGTGTAAGCTGCAGCCATGGTGAGCGTGGCACCCGTCAGCAAATTGCGGCGAGTAAGCGTGAGCAGTTCCTTGGACATTGAATCCTCCGTGTCAGCTTATGGCGCGTGACATCTTCCGGCTTATGCCTGGATTTTGTTCCCCTCGGGGTCGTCCACGTGGCGGCCCCGCACCTTTCACGACCTCCTTTGGTTTGGGCTCGGCATTCATGCGATCGCTCGGTGGCTCTAAAGCACCCGCGGAGGGTACTCCGTCTGTATGCGGAGTCGAGATTGAAAATGTTGCGGGAATGGGTCGGAAACGCACGCCCGCCACCCCAGACGTTCATATCTCTGTGAGGGCGGGCGGTACTACACCGCACCGCTCAACTCGATTGCTGGAGACGTTCCAGACTGTCTGGCCTGAACTACGCGGCACTCAATGGCGCGCCGCTGTCACCCGCGGGGCGGCGCAGGCACGCGACGTGATGGCCGGGTCTGACCTCGAGCAGCGGTGGGTCGGTCTTCTTGCACTCGGGCAGCGCATAAGGGCAGCGCGTGTGGAATCGGCAACCCGATGGGGGATTCATCGGGCTCGGAACATCGCCTTGCAGGATGATGCGCTCGCGCGGTCCATCGGTGTCGAGTACGGGCGCGGCTGCAAGCAGCGCCTCGGTGTAGGGGTGCAGCGGCGTGCCGAAGAGATCGGCGTTGTCGGCAAGCTCGACGATGCGGCCGAGGTACATGACGGCAACGCGGTGGCCGATATGCTCGACGACCGCGAGATCGTGCGACACGAAGAGATAAGCGAGGTCGAACTCCTCCTGCAGGTCGATCAGCAGATTGAGCACCTGCGCCTGTACGGAGACATCGAGCGCCGAAACCGGCTCGTCGGCAATGATCAGGCTCGGGTTCACGGCGAGTGCGCGTGCAATGCCAAGGCGCTGGCGCTGTCCGCCAGAGAACTCGTGCGGGTATTTATCGACGGCCTCAGGGCGCAGCCCCACGTGCTCGAAGAGCTTGGCAATGCGCCGCTCCAGCTCCGAACCTTGCGCGAGCGCGAAGTTGGTCAAGGGCTCGCCGACGATGTCGCCGGCCGAGAGGCGCGGATTGAGCGAGGAATAGGGGTCCTGGAAGACCATCTGCATTTCGCGCCGCTGGGCGCGGAGCTGTTCACTGTCCAGCGCTGTGATGTCGACGCCGTTGAGTTCGATCGTTCCGGCCGTCGGCTCCTCGAGCCGCGTGATGCTGCGCGCGACCGTGGACTTGCCGCAACCGGACTCACCGACGAGACACAGCGTCTCGCCGCGTCGGATCTCGAAAGAAACGCCGTCGACGGCCTGCACGTGAGCAACGACACGCGAGAGCACACCGCGATGCACTGGAAAGTGCTTCTTGAGATCCTTCACTCTCAGGACGACTTCCGCGGCATTCATGTAGGGCTGCTCACCAGTTGATCAGAAGATGTGGCCTCGATTCGCGCGACTTCCCAGCAGGCGGCATAGTGTCGGGGGCCGTGCAATTCGAAGGGCGGCTGCTCGGCAATGCAGCGGGGTGTCGCGAAGCCGCAACGTGGCGCAAAGGCACAGCCAGGGATGGGTTCGCGCAGCGAGGGGACGAGCCCGCTGATTTCCTGCAGTCGCTCTCGCGCGCGTCCGCGTGCGCCACCGGACTTGCGCCGCGGAATGGAGCCAATGAGGCCGCGCGTATAGGGATGCTTCGGGTTGTTAAGCAACTCGCGGACGGGGGCTTCCTCGACCATGCGGCCGGCGTACATGACGATGACGCGCTGCGCTGTCTCCGCGACGACACCGAGGTCGTGCGTGATGAGAATGATCGCCGTACCGAGCCGATCCTTGAGCTCGAGCATGAGGTTCAAGATCTGGGCCTGGATGGTGACGTCGAGCGCCGTCGTGGGCTCGTCGGCAACCAGAACCTGCGGATTGCAGGCAAGGGCCATGGCGATCATCACGCGCTGGCGCATACCACCTGAGAGCTGATGCGGATACTCCCCGGCGCGGCGCTTGGGATCGGCAATGCGGACCAGCGAGAGCATCTCGATCGCGCGATCCCATGCTGCGCGGCGATCGAGCCGCTGATGGATGCGGAGGGACTCCGAGATCTGCTCGCCGACGGTCAGCACGGGATTGAGCGACGTCATCGGCTCCTGGAAGATCATCGAGATGCGATTGCCCCGGATGCGGCGCATCTCGCGTTCGCTTTCCGCCGTCAGCTCCGTTCCGTCGAAACGAATGGAACCGCCGACGATCTTGCCGATCTTCGGCGGTATGAGGCCAAGGATGGAAAGAGCGGTGACGCTCTTGCCGCAGCCGGACTCACCGACAATGCAGAGCGTTTCTCCGCGCGCGAGGTCGAACGTGACGCCATCGACCGCTCGCACGACGCCATCGCGCGTATAGAAGTGCGTGCGCAGGTCCTGCACGGAGAGGATGGCGTCCCCGTTGGGGGCGCCTGGGGCCGCGGCGGCCGTCAGTGTATTGGTCGTCATGAAGTAGCGGCCCTTACATGCGGCGAGAGATGCGCGGATCGAGCGTATCGCGCAGGCCATCGCCGACGAGGTTGATCGCCAGCACCGTGATGGCGAGGCAGACGCCTGGAAAGAAGATGATCCACGGCGAGATCTGGAAGAACGTACGCCCGTTAGAGATGATATTTCCCCAGCTCGGGATCTCCGGTGGCGTGCCGGCGCCCAGGAAGGAGAGGCCGGCCTCGGTGAGGATCGCCGAAGCGCAGACATAGGTCGCCTGCACGATAAGCGGCGCCACCGTATTCGGCAGAATATGGCGGACCATGATCCGGCCATTGCGCGTGCCGCTGGATATGGCCGCCTCGATATACGGCCGGCCGCGAACCGACAGCACGACGCTTCGAACGAGGCGCGCGACGCGCGGAATTTCCGGGATCGCGATGGCGATAATGACGATGAACAGGCTGGCCTTCATCAGCGTGATGAGCGCGATCGCGAGCAGGATCGCGGGGATCGCCATCATGCCATCCATGAAGCGCATGAGTATGGTGTCCACGTGCTTGTAGAAGCCGCACAGCACGCCGACCACGAGCCCGATGGCGGTTGCGAGCACGGCGACGCAGATGCCGATGATCAACGAGATCCGCGTGCCGTAGATGACGCGGCTGTAGACATCGCGGCCGAGCTGATCCGTTCCGAACCAGAAGGCCTCCGAGGGACGCTTGAGGCGGTTGGTCGGCTCGAACTGAAGCGGGTCGCCCGCGAGCCACGGCGCCAGGATGGCGATAAGGACGAGCGTCAGCAGAATGAGTGAGCCGCCGACGATCGTCTTGTTGCGCCGCGCCCATTTGAGCGCGCCTTTCGACGAGGATGATGTCGTTGCCGCAGCGGGGCCGACAGTGGTGGTTGCCATTGTTGTGCCCCCTACTGCCGTATGCGTGGGTCGAAGAAGGTGTAACTGATGTCGATCAGCAGGTTCACCAGCACCTTGACGCCAGCGAAGAGAATGATGAGCCCCTGGATGATCGGATAGTCGCGTTTGAGAATAGCGTCGACGGTGAGCCGCCCGAGGCCCGGAATATTGAAGACGGTCTCGGTGATGACGACGCCGGAGATGAGCAGCGCGAAGCCGATGCCGATGACGGTCACGATGGGCACGGCGGCATTCTTCAGTGCATGTCGCAGCAACACGGAAGGCGTCGCAACGCCTTTCGCCCGCGCCGTGCGGATGTAGTCCTCCGAGAGAATTTCCAGCATGCTGGCCCGCGTGATGCGCGCGATGAGGGCCATGTATGTCATGCCGAGCGCGAACGCGGGCAGCGCGATCGAGCGCAGTGTATCGAGGACGCCATTGGCGAGTGGGCGATATCCCTGCACGGGCAGCCATCGCAGCTGGATGGCAAAGACGTAGATGAGCAGGTAGCCGATGAGGAACACCGGCACCGCGAAGCCGAGAACGGAGAAGCCCATCACGATCCGATCGATCGTCGTGTCGGCCTTCCAAGCCGCAATCACGCCGAGCGGGATGGCGAAGACCACGGCCACGGTCAGCGTCGCAATGGCGAGAACGAGCGAAGGTTCGAGGCGCTGCTTGACGAGCGCCATCACGGGCATGTTCGAGAAGATGGACGTGCCGAGATCGCCGTGCAGCAGGTTCCAGACATAGGTCCCGAACTGCTCCCAGAGCGGCCGGTCGAGACCGAGCTTGCGGCGGATGCCTTCGATATCGGCGGGCGAGGCGTCGTCGCCGGCAATGACCGCCGCGGGATCTCCCGGCGTCAAGTGCAGGAGAAAGAAGACGAACAGCGCGACGATAGCCATGACGGGGATCGTCGCAAGAAGACGGCGCACGATATAGGCGATCATTGTTCCTCTTCGATCATCCGAGCGGGCTCAGCATCGCTCGGGCAGTTGGATGACGCGGTCGGCCGGCGCTCGTTGAATGGCGCCGGCCAAAGTGTCGCGTAAGGCAGTTGCCTCACTTCTTTTCGATGTTCCACATCGGTGGAACCGAGGGCACTGCGATGACGCCCGAAATGCGGTCCGAGCGGTACGCGACCGGGTTGCGCCACTGGGCGAACGAGATGTACGGCACTTGCTCGTAGGCGCGCTTCGAGAGTTCAGCCGCGATCTTCTTGCGGGTCTCGACATCGGCCGCGAAC
The DNA here is from genome assembly GCA_023410905.1 of Pseudomonadota bacterium. GTDB lineage: Bacteria > Pseudomonadota > Alphaproteobacteria > Rhizobiales > Hyphomicrobiaceae. The sequence goes on along the minus strand of JAEYPL010000210.1, from coordinate 4,016 downwards.
GCCCACTGCTTGCGCATCTCCTCGAACTTGGCGTCGCACGGCCAGCCGAACCAGGCCTTGTCGCAGGCCATGCTGATGCCGACGTGCGTGACCGGGCTCGACGAGCTCAGCACCGTGGTGCCGGTGATGAAGATATTCCAGCCGCCTTGCGCCGGCGGCTCCTTCTTCGCGCGCCGCGAGACGACCGTGCCCCAGTCCATGGCTTGCACGTCGAGATTCAGACCCGCCTTGCGCATCTGCTGCACGAGCACGAGGCTCGCCGGGTTGATGTACTGATGGTCTGTCGCGTGCAGGATGGTGATCGGCTCACCGTTGTAGCCGGCCTCTTTCAAAAGCGCCGCGGCCTTCTTGTAATCCTTCGGGCCCTTGTACGGCTCGCTACCGGCGTCCGTTTCCATGGCGACACCGCAACCGAAGTACGAGTAGCAGAGCGTCTGCAGCTTCGGATCGGCGGCAATCGTATTCAGGTAGTCGGCATTGTTGACGATGTAGAGCATCGCCTGCCGCGCCTTCACGTTGTTGAAGGGCGGATGCAGGTGGTTGAGCTGGACGAGGCCCATGGTGCCCATGGCAGGATGGACTTCGAGCTTGATGTTGGGATCGGACTCGAGCATCGGCAGGAAGTCGGGCTGCGGGTTCTCGAGATAGTCGATCTCACCGGCGACCAGAGCGGCCTGGGCCGTCTGCGGATCGGGCAGCCAGACGAACTCGACGCGGTCGACCTTCACGACCTTGCCGCCGGCATGACCGGAGGCCGGCTCCTTGCGCGGCACATAACCCTTGAACTTCTCGTAGACGGTCTTGCTGCCGGGCACCCATTCGTCGCGCTTGAAGGCGAAGGGCCCAGAGCCTACGACTTCTTGAATCTGCTGGGTCGGATCGACCAGGGCTTCCTTTTCGCGCATGATGAAAGGAATGCTCGTGCCGGACTTTGCCAAGGTGTCGATGACGAGGCCATAGGGCTCCTTCAGTGTCCACACGAAGCTCTTGTCGCCCTTCTCGGCTATCGAGTCCGTGTAGCCCATGAGCTGCTTGCCGGCGCCATCGCGCTGACCCCAACGCTTCATGGAGGCGACGACATCCTTGCTCGTGACGGGTGAGCCGTCGTGGAAGGTGAGGCCGTTGCGCAGCGTGAACGTGTAGACCTTGCGGTCATCGCTTACGGTCCAGCTGTCGACCATCTGCGGCTGCGGGTTGAGATCGGAGTCGAGCGAGAAAAGCGTGTCGTAAACCATCATACCGTGAATGCCGGCGATGGTCTGCGTCGTCCAGAACGGATCGAGCGTGCGCACGTCGGCGTGCATGGTGACGCGTAGCACCTTTGGCTGCTGCGCTATTGACGGTGCTGCTCCCAGCAGCAGCGCGGTGGCAGTAAGCCCCGCCATGAGGACTGAAGTTCGAAAGCGCATATACCCTCCTGCTCGTGGATTGATGAAAGTTGACTAGTAAATGAGACCCGGGCTCGTCTGCTCGTCGAGCGGCCAGATAGGTCGGTTGACTTTCTTGTAGGCGATCTTGCGGTAATCGCGGCTGAGCGGCGCGTCGCTGTCGACGTAGATCACGCGCTTCGCGATCGGGCCGAACCCGGCCATGAAATGGTTTGTCGATTTGACGACGAGCACGCTTTTCGAGAGCGCATCAATCCCGACATTGGTGAAGAGTTGCGGCACGAAGGCCTGCGTACGCTTCGTGATCAGTACGACCTCGACGCCGCCGATGCGCACGCCGGCACAATCGCCGACCGGCACGCTCGTCGGGCCGAATGACTGCCAGGCGTCCGTTGCGAGGCCGATGACTTCGACCATGGCATCCACGGGCACGCCCGACTGCGGGCCTGTCTTGCCACCAAGGCGCAGAGGAAATACAGCGCCGATGCCGGCATCGAAGCATAGACGCACCGCAACGGGATCCCAGATCGGCCCGACGGCCGCATGCTGTGCATCGCGTGCGATCAGCTCGCGCAGGATGGTCGTATTGTCCGAAGGCGCGCCGCCGCCGGCATTGTCCGTCGGCTCGGCGAGCACGATGGGGCCGTCGTTCGCAGCAAGAGCGGTGGCGACGCCATCGGAAACATTGAAGTAATCCGGCGGGGTCTTGCCCCGCATGCCAACCAGCTCGGTGCCGAGCTTCGTCGCGAGCGCCTCGCCCTTGGCTTTGTCACCATCCGTGATGACCAGCACGCGGCCTGAAAGCTCGGGCACGTCACCATAAGGAAAGCAGTGCGCGATCGAGATCGAGAGCACGCCATCGCGGCCTTCCATCTCCTTGATGCCATCGACGAAGGCACGCATCAGCGGGAAAGTCGTCGGATAGCTCGAGATCTGGCGGCAGTCGTAGAGCGACATGACCGGCTTGATCTCGCCGCGGATCGTCTTGAGCGTCAGGTCCAGGACCTCCTCGGCGCGATCGACGACGTCGGTGTGCGGAAATTCCTTGTAGAGGATGATGATGTCGGCGATCTCGACGCGCTTGAGCGTGAGATGGCAGTGCGGATCGAGTTCGACACCGATCACGCACTTCGGTCCGACAATAGCGCGCGTGCGCTCGATGATATCGCCCTCGACGTCGTCATAGCCGTGCGCGACCATCGCGCCGTGCAGGCCGAGAAGCACACCGTCGAGCGGGAGGGCGGCCTTCATCTGCGCGAGAATTTCGTCGCGCATGGTCTCATAGTCTTGACGGTTGGTCGTGCCGGCCGGGCTCGCGGCGAAGCAACTCCCCTCGATCAAAGTGAAGCCATCGGCGGAGGCGCGCTGGCGCGCCACAAAAAGCGGCGCTGTGCACATTCTCGGAGCATCGGTCGGGTGCTCGCCGGGGCGCAGGAATACGGTCTCGCGGTAGGAGGCTAGGCTTGTTGGCAGGGGCGAGAAAGTATTGGTCTCTGTCGCCAAAGTGGCGGCAAACAAGCGCATCAGTGAACTCCGGGCCTCGGCAGTCGGGACATCCTCAGCAGTTCAATGATGGCATGTCCATACGTCCGCCGCCAGGATTTCTCCGGGCACCTACGCAGGTTTCATGCCAAAGGATTCAAGGGCATATCGCGGCACTGCAACACGGGGCGTGAGAGGACTTTCCACGGGATGTCCGAGTCTGCGGCGTCGCGGTCGACGGCTCCACGTTCGCGCAGGGGCGGTGAACCTTTTTCCAGTCCATTGCGACGAAGGTGTCGGAACCGGAGAGAGATCTCGCCGTTCCACTCACAGATCGTGGGGTTCCTAGTATATGCGAGGTAAGGTCATGCGGGAGTTTCTGGCGCCAGCACTGCTTTTCGTCGGATCGCATGCGGCGATCCTGTTCCTCGCCATCCAGATGTACGCCGGGGGACAATAAGGCCAGGCGCGGGCTCTCAAGCCATCACGTCGCGGTACTCAGGGTGGTTGGCGAGAAACTCCCTGACGAACCAGCAGCGAGGCACGACCTTCAGCCCCTGCTGGCGCATTTCATCGAGTACGCCCCGTACGAGTTTTTCGCCAATGCCCTGGCCGCGTAGGGCCGGTGGAACTTCCGTGTGAAAGATGGTCAGGACATTGCCCTCGCGCCGGTAGTCCGCCACGGCGAGGCCGGCAGTCGTCGCAAGTTCGAAGCGCTGCTGCTCGGGATTGTCCCGGACCACATTTTCCGCTTTGTTTTCAGTGCTCATGATTTTTCAGGCTCCTTCCCCGGGAAAGATGTCCTGAGGATGTGCAGAGGCTAGCGCGCTTGGAGCGGTGGCGGAATAGGCTTCGCGGCCCTTATGCCCTCTACCTTTCCCTGTTCGTTCCGCAGGTATATGCGAGATCCCTCCGAGGCACCTATACTCGTCTGACTGTGGCCAGCGCGCGGCGTAAGCTCTCAAACGGGAAATCGATCGGTCAGTATCAGCATGAGCATTGATCTTCAGCGCGTACGCGCGGAAACGCCGGGCGTGAACCATCGCATTCATCTCAATAATGCCGGCGCTGCGCTCATGCCAGCGGCGGTTCTGCAAGCAATGACGGACTACCTCCGCAGGGAGGCCGAGATCGGCGGGTATGAGG
>JAEYPL010000161.1 GCA_023410905.1 Pseudomonadota bacterium | reverse complement strand
GGAGAAGGTTAGGATGAGGGGCGGCCACTCGCGCTGACGTCGGCGTTTGCTGCCGCCCCTCACCCTAACCCTCTCCCCGCAAGGGCAGGGAGAGGGGATTCTCACCGCCGATACGGCAGATACCACTGATCGTCGCGCGTCATGGCGCCTGGCTTCGTGCCCATGACAAGCCAGCGCTCCGCCTTCCAGACCTGCCCATCGGCGAGCCGTATCTCGGTCTCGATAGCGAGCGTGAGCCCCGTCATGGTGCTCGATTTGGTGCGCGTGAGTACGCGCCCGGCGGAGATGGCATCGGCCATGGCAGGAAGGCGGTCCAGCTCATTGCTCGTGCGATGCTCGTAGATTTCGGGGCCGATCGCGAGATCGCAGGTCTGGCGCTGATGGATGATGATTTCGATCGGGCAGGCACCGAACGCATGAGGCCTGACCGTGAGGCGCCAGAACCCCGCGCCGATCTCCTCCTCGATGTCGGCGCAATCGGCGATCGCGCGGTGCCATTGCTGGAGGGCGGCGATCGTGCGGTCGCGCTTCGCCCGATACACATCATCGGGCAGCATGGCTGGCGCGCCCTCCATGCCGGATCAACCTGGCGTGGCGGCCGCGCGCGCGGCGGCCTTGCGGGCGATCTCGATGCGATAGGCGCTGGCAGGATACGTGCCGAGAATGCGCAATTCGGTCGAGAAGAATGAGAGTTCTTCGAGTGCGAGACGGACGGAGCGGTCGGTCGGATGTCCCTCGATGTCGGCGTAGAACATCGTGGCCACGAACTCGCCGTTCACTTGATAGGACTCGAGCTTGGTCATGTTGACGCCATTCGTGGCGAAGCCGCCCATGGCCTTGTAGAGCGCGGCCGGCACGTTGCGTACATTGAAGATGAAGGTCGTCACCACGGGGCCGTTGCCGGGCTCGGCGTCCTCGGGCTCGCTCGAAAGCACGACGAAGCGCGTCGTGTTGTGCTTCGCGTCCTCGACGTCCTCGGCGAGGATGTCGAGACCGTAGATGTCGGCGGCAATGCGTGGGGCCAGCGCGGCGCGCGAACGATTGCCCCACTCGGCGACTTGCCGGGCGGCGCCCGCCGTGTCGCCCGCGATATGCGCTTTGAGATTGTGCTTGCGGATGATGTTGCGGCACTGGCCGAGCGCGTGAACGTGGCTGTAGACGTCGGTGATATCCGCCATTGTCGTGCCCTTGAGGGCCATGAGCTGGAAGCGGATCGGCAGGAAGTGCTCGCCGACGATATAGAGACCCGACTGCGGCAGCAGATGATGGATGTCGGCGACGCGGCCCGCGAGCGAGTTCTCGATCGGGATCATGGCATAGCGCGCTTCCCCCGACTTGAGGGCCGCGATGGCGTCCTCGAAAGTCGGGCACGGGAGCGGCTCGTGGCCCGGAAAGACCTCGTTGCAGGCGAGATGCGAATTCGCGCCGGGCTCGCCCTGGTAGGAGATGCGGTGACGCTCGGTGGCACTGGACGAGGTTGCCGGCCGGGGGGCCGTCGTGCCCGCCGCGGTGGAGGACTTCTTGGGCGACATGATGTGAGCCAGACTGGGAGTGAGCCGGAAAAGTGGATTCAGGCCGGGGCAAGCAGGCGGCGGGCCCGCTCAAGATCGGCCGGAGTATCGACACCCAGGGGGACCGTGTCAACGAGCGCCACGTCGATGCGCATGCCGGCCTCCAGCGCCCTAAGCTGTTCAAGACGCTCACGTTGTTCGAGCGGGGCCGGGGGCAGCGCGACGAACCGCTCGAGGGCGGAGCGCGTGTAGGCATACATGCCGATGTGGTGATAGAGGGGGCCGTCGCCGCTCGGCGCTGTGGCCCGCGTGAAATAGAGCGCACGCTGGCGATTGGGCCCGATGGGGGTGCCGACCGCCTTGACCACATTGGGATTGGTCCGCTCCTCCTCGACCGTGATTTCGCACGCCAGTGTCGCGATGTCGGCACTGGGCTCGGCCTTGAGCACTTCGAGGCAGGACCGGATGAGGCGCGGTTCTATGGTCGGCAGATCGCCTTGGACGTTGACGATGAAGGGGCAGGTGCGGCCGGGATCCAGGCTCTGCACGGCTTCGAAAATGCGGTCCGTGCCGTTCTGGTGATCAGCACGCGTCATTTGGGCCTCTCCGCCGGCGGCGCGGATGGCCGCGGCAATCTCGTCGCTGTCGGTGGCGACGACAACACGACCAAGCTCGGCCTCCATGGCGCGGCGCCACACGTGCACGATCATGGGCGCACCGTGGATATCTGCGAGGGGCTTGCCCGGAAGGCGGGTCGAGGCCATGCGGGAAGGAATGACGATCAGGGCGCCGCCCATGGGCATCGGGCTCCGTTGAGAACGGTCCTAAAGAAGTGACAATTGGTCTCGGCTTGTCCTCGTAGAACAAGAGCCGTTCAGGTTGCAAGCATCGGGGGAACGCCTATATTGGCGCCCGTTCTAGGGCGTTGATCGTGAAATTCGCTGGGTCTCGCGGCACGGTATCGTGCGAATTCCTCGATCTGAAGCACTCTAGCAAGATCATAATTCTAGTGCCCCTTTTGCTTCCGCAGTTCGCTCGCGGCATATGCGGCGAGGTTCGGCGAATTGCGGAATCGGAGCACTAGAGGGAAGCCGGACCCCGGTGAACACCGGGAACGATGGGGCAGCGCGACAAAGATGAACTCATTCGAGCTCAACAAGATTGCTGGTGCGGTGCTTGCGGCGCTGCTGATCATCTTCGGGGGCCGGACGTTCCTCGAAATCGTGGATCAACCCCGTAAAGTCGAGAAGGCGGGTTACACGCTGCCCATGCCGAAGGGCGGACCGGCTGGTGCCGCGGCCCCGGCGGTTGCTGCATTCGACTTTGCCAAGGAAGTGCAGCCGTTGCTCGCGAAGGCGAGCGCGGACGGCGGCAAGGATGCCTTCAAGAAGTGCGTGTCCTGCCATACCGTCGACAAGGGCGGTAAGAATGGCACGGGTCCGAACCTCTACGGCGTCGTCGATCGTGAGATCGGCAAGCACGAAGGGTTCAATTTCTCGCCCGCTCTGAAGGAGAAGGGCGGAAAGTGGGATTGGGCTCACTTGGCGGCCTACCTCCATTCGCCGCGTACCGAGATCCCGGGTAACCGCATGGCCTTCGCAGGCATTTCGGACAATGCGGAGCTGGCTGACATGCTCGCTTATCTGCGGACGCTTTCCGATTCGCCTGTGGCGCTGCCCAACTAGGTGCTGTTGGGCCGCGATCCATCCGATCAGGTCTACGCGGGGGCGGCGTCATTGCCGCCCATTGCGCGCCTGGGTTGTGGATGGACGATTATTAACTTGGCAGAAGGTCATGGGTTTCCCATTTTTCGGCCGTCCAGTGTAGTCTGGGCGGGCACGGCGCGTTCGTCCGTCCGCCAGCAGCGCGTCGTACAATGAGGCGTGATTTATGGGTCGGAATGGTGTGAGCGAGGCCGCGAGGGGCCGCGTAGGTTTTTGTTTAGCTGCGGCGCTGGCTCTGGCTGTCGGCGCGGTTGCGCTGCCGAGTACGGGCCGCTCCGATACGACAACCTCGCCCCAGCACGCCATCTCGTTGCTCGGCGCCCCCCGCTACAAAGCGGACTTCAAACACTTCGACTGGGTCGACCCTGCTGCTCCGAAAGGCGGCCGCGTTCGCCTCCGCGCGATCGGCACCTATGACTCGCTCAATCCGTTCGCCCAGAAGGGTTTGCCGGCGGTGTGGACGAGTGTGATCCACGACACGTTGATGGCCGAGAGCCTCGACGAGCCTGCGACCGAATATGGCCTCGTTGCCGAATGGGTTTCCCATCCGCCGGACTTCAGCTCGGCGACGTTCTCGATCCGGCCCGAGGCGCGCTTTCACGACGGCCGCCCGATCACGCCGGACGATGTGGTGTTCTCGCTGACGGCACTGAAGAAATCGAGCCCGCGCTATCAGATCTACTTCAAGAACGTCGCGCGCGCCTTGGTATCGGGCGAGCGGACGGTCACTTTCGAATTCGATGTGAAGGGCAATCGCGAGCTGCCGATGATCGTCGGCAGCCTGCCCGTGTTTGCGAAACACTACTGGGAAGGTAAGGACGCAAACGGCGAGTTCCGCGACATCGCGCGCGGCTCGACGGAAATCCCGCTCGGCTCCGGACCCTATCGCGTGAAAAGCGCCGATATCGGTCGTTCGGTTGTCTACGAGCGCGTCGAGGATTGGTGGGCGCGCGATCTGCCGGTGACGCGGGGACAGTGGAACTTCGGCGAAGTGCGCTTCGAATATTTCCGCGACTCGGTTCCTGCTTTCGAGGCTTTCAAGGCCGGCCAGCTTGATTTCTGGGCCGAGACAAGCGCGAAGTCCTGGGCCATGGCCTATGACTTCGATGCTGTACGGCGCGGTCTCGTGAAGCGCGACGAATGGCAGGTCGATCTCGTGACGCCCATGCAGGGCTTTGCCTTCAATCTGCGTCGGCCGCAGTTCCAGGATTGGCGCGTGCGCCACGCCTTCAATCTCGCCTTCGACTTCGAGTGGGCGAGCAAGAACATCCTCTTCGATCAATACAAGCGGGTTGGTAGCTACTTCGAGAATTCGGAGCTCAAGGCGACCGGCCTGCCGACGGGCCGCGAGCTGGAGTTGCTGGAGAGCGTCCGCGACAAAGTGCCGAGCGAGGTGTTCACGTCGATCTACGCCAACCCGGTCAATACGGGCGCGGACCACCATCGCCGTCATCTGGCCGAAGCGGCGCGGCTTCTCACGGCGGCCGGCTGGAAGCAGCATGAAGGCGCGTTGCGCAATCACTATGGCGAGCCGTTCACCGCCGAGTTCCTGATCATATCGCCCGAGTTCGAGCGCGTTATCCAGCCCTACAGCAACGCGCTTGCCCGTCTCGGCATCAAGAGCTCGATCCGCATCGTCGACAGCGCGCAGTATCGTCGCCGTCTCAATACCTTCGACTTCGATATCGTTGTCGCGAGCTTCCGTCAGACGGTGACGCCTGGCAACGAGCAGCGCGACTACTGGGGCTCGGCTGCGGCCGACAGTGAAGGCAGCCGCAATCTGATCGGCATCAAGAATCCGGCTGTCGATCAGATCATCGAGAAGCTGATCTTTGCCGAGGATCGCGCCGAGTTGGTCGCAGCCTCGCGCGCGCTGGATCGCATCCTACTGTGGAACCATTATCTCGTTCCGCAGTGGTATGTTCCGAAGGAGCGCGTCGCCATGTGGGACATGTTCCGAGGTCCGGCGCGTATGCCGACGCACGCACAGGCGACGTCGCGTTTTCTGCAGGTATGGTGGCAGGATACGGCCGCCGCTGCGCGACTTGCCGAGAACCGCCGGCGATAGCGGCAGAAATGAAAAGATCAGTCGAACACCCGATATCGGGCGCGACCCGGTCATGAGAGGATGAAACGATGACGCGCTGGCTCTCCCGGAAGTGCTTTGCGGCCGGCATCGCCGCACTTACCGTCCTGGGCGGCATGACACCGCTCGCGGCGGAGGAGTACCGTCACGGCCTTTCCGTCTTCGGGGACCTCAAATATCCGGCCGACTTCAAACATTTCGACTACGTCAATCCCAATGCACCGAAGGGCGGCCGCTTCTCGACATACGGCGGCCCGCTCAACTCCTTCGACAGCTTCAATCCTTTTATTCTGAAGGGTGATGCGGCCTCGGGCCTCAGCATGCTCTTCGACACGCTCATGGAGCGCTCGGGTGATGAGCCCGATGCCATGTACGGCCTCGTTGCCAAGGAAGTCGCCGTTGCAAAGGACGGCAAGTCGGTGACATTCCGCCTGCGGCCCGAAGCGAAGTTCTCCGATGGCACGGCCGTCACGGCCGAGGATGTCGCCTTTTCCTTCGACACGCTCAAGGCAAAGGGGCACCCGAGCTACCGCATCATGATGCGTGATGTGACGAAGGCCGAGGTAATCGATCCGCACACCATCCGGTTCGTATTCACAGGTGAGCTCACGCGCGATCTGCCCTCGATCGTCGCGGGATTGCCGGTTCTCTCGAAGGCTTACTATACGAAGCACGAGTTCGATCAGACCACGCTTGAGGCGCCGCTCGGCTCGGGGCCTTATCTGATCGCGGATTTCCGCCCCGGTGCGCAGATCACCTACAAGCGTCGCGATGATTACTGGGCCAAGGATCTCCCCATCAATCGCGGCACGAACAACTTCGATGAGATCCGCTTCGAATACTATCGCGATCGCACGGCGGCGCTCGAAGGCTTCAAGGCCGGCGTATACGACTTCCGCGAGGAATACACCGCGCGGGATTGGTCGACCGGCTATGAAGTGCCCGCCATGCGCGACGGACGCATGAAGAAGATCGTGCTGCCCGACGCAAATCCGTCCGGCGCGCAAGGCTTCTTCTTCAACACGCGGCGCGCTAAGTTCGCCGATCCGCGCGTGCGCAAGGCACTGGACCTGGCATTCGACTTCGAATTCACGAACAAAAATCTGTTCTACGGACTTTATGAGCGCACCAACAGCTACTTCGAGAACTCCGACATGAAGGCCGAGGGGCTGCCCTCGCCGGCGGAACTAGCCCTGCTGGAGCCCTTCAAGGACAAGCTGCCGAAGGCGGTCTTCGAGGAACCTTACAACTCACCGGTCTCGGATGGCTCGGGCACGGACCGTAAGCTGCTGCGCGAGGCAGCACGTCTTCTCGATGAAGCCGGATGCAAGATGAAGGATCGCGTGCGTGTGTGCCCGAATGGCGAAGTGCTCGAGATCGAGTTCCTGATCTACGAGGGCACATTCGAGCGTGTCATCGCGCCCTATATCAAAAATCTCCAGGCGATCGGCGTGCCCGCCACCATCCGGCGCGTCGACAGCGCGCAGTATCAGCGGCGCACAAAGGCTTTCGACTTCGACGTGGTGACCTCACGCTTCGTCATGCGGCTGACACCCGGCAATGAGATGCGGAACTACTGGGCGAGCGAGAACGCTAACGTCGAAGGCAGCGTCAATCTCGCTGGCATCAAGGATCCGGTCGTCGATGCGCTCCTCGACAAGGTCGTGGAGGCCAAGACTCGCGAAGAGCTGGTCGCGGCGACGCGCGCCATAGACCGCGTGCTGCGGGCCGGGCACTATTGGGTGCCGCAGTGGTACAAGGCGTCGCACCACATCGCCTACTGGGACAAGTTCTCCGGTCCCGAGACGAAGCCGAAATACAGCCGCGGGGCGCCGGATACGTGGTGGTACGACGCGGAGAAAGCTGCGAAGGTAAAGCCGAACTGACGGCCCGGCCTCTGGCTTCAACTCAGGGAAGCGTGCGAACGGAATGGGCGCCTATCTTCTGAAGCGCATCCTGCTCATGATCCCGACCTTGTTCGGGATCATGCTGATCAGCTTCACGATCATCCAGTTTGCGCCTGGCGGGCCCGTCGAGCGCGTGATCGCGCAGCTCACGGGAACGGACGCGTCGGCGACTGCACGGATCGGTGGCGGCGGCGGTGACGGGATGGGCGCCGGCGGGGCGAGCCAGCAAGGTGGCGGGGGTGCAGACGCGACCTCGTCGCGTTATCGCGGCGCGCAGGGGCTCGATCCCGAGTTCATCAAGCAGCTCGAGAAGCAGTTCGGCTTCGACAAGCCGGCGCACGAGCGCTTCTTCATCATGATGAGGAGCTATCTCACGTTCGATTTTGGCAAGAGCTATTTCCGCGACATCAGCGTTCTGCAGTTGATCAAGGAGAAGTTGCCCGTCTCGATATCGCTCGGCGTGTGGATGATGCTGCTGACCTACCTCATCTCGATCCCGCTCGGGATCCGCAAGGCCGTCAACGATGGTGAGCGCTTCGATACGTGGACCTCGGGGCTTCTGGTGATCGGCTATGCCATCCCGGGCTTTCTGATCGCCGTGCTGCTGCTGATCCTTTTTGCCGGCGGGTCCTTCGTGCAGTGGTTCCCCTCGCGCGGTCTCACGTCCGACAATTGGGCGCAGCTCTCGCTCTGGGGGAAGATCCTCGACTACTTCTGGCATCTGACGCTGCCGCTCATCGCGCTGGCGCTCGGTGCCTTCACGACCATGGCATTCCTGACCAAGAACTCCTTCCTCGACGAGATCCGCAAGCAGTACGTCATGACGGCCCGCGCCAAGGGCCTCGGCGAGCGGCAGGTGCTCTATGGCCACGTGTTCCGAAATGCCATGCTGCTGATCATCGCTGGATTCCCAGGCGCTTTCATCGGTGCGTTCTTCAGTGGCGCGCTGCTCATAGAGACGATCTTCTCCCTCGATGGGCTGGGTCTCCTGAGCTTCGAATCCATCATCAATCGCGACTATCCGGTGGTCTTTGCGACGCTCTTCATCTTCTCGTTGCTCGGACTGGTCGTGAATTTGGTTTCGGATTTCGTCTACACGCTCGTCGATCCACGCATCGACTTCGAGTCGCGGGAGGTCTGACACGGTGGACGCGCGGCGCGACGATACACTCGAGCGGAAGCCGGAAGTGCCGCCGGCCGTCGCACCGGAGATCGCGCCGCCGGTCGTGCCTGCAACCGAGCCGCTCGTGCCGGATGCGGATGAGACGCCGGTCGGCACCAAACGCCGTCGTCACGGCCTCTTCAGCCTGTCGCCGATCAACGAACGGCGCTGGCGCAACTTCAAGGCCAACCGTCGTGGCTATTGGAGCCTCTGGATTTTTCTCAGCCTCTTCATCCTCAGTCTGTTCGCCGAGGTGATCGCCAACGATCGGCCGATCCTCGTGCGCTACAAAGGCGAGATCCTGACGCCCTTCCTGGTCGATTATCCGGAAGAGAAGTTCGGCGGTTTTCTCGCGGTGACGGACTACAAGGATCCGGTCATCCTCGACGAGATCCAGAGCCATGGCTGGATCCTCTGGCCGCCCATTCGCTACTCATACAACTCGATCAACAAGGACTTCCCGCGCGTGAAGGGGCCGGAGGGGCGCTGCCTCGGCTATCCGGCACCACCGCCCTGGGCATCGAGCGCGGAGCTCTGCGAGGCCGACGACGCGCAGATGGCGCGCTTTCTCGCGCTGGGCAATCGCAACTGGCTCGGCACGGACGACCAGGGCCGCGACGTCGTCGCACGCGTCATCTACGGCTTCCGAATATCCGTGCTGTTCGGCTTGATCCTCACCATCCTCGCCGCCGCGATCGGCGTCACGGCCGGCGCCATACAAGGCTATTTCGGCGGGCGAACCGATCTCGTTTTCCAGCGCATTCTGGAGGTGTGGTCGTCGATCCCTTCGCTCTACGTGCTGATCATTATATCGGCCATGCTGGTGCCCGGCTTCTGGACGCTGCTGTTCATCCTGCTGCTGTTCCACTGGGTGTATCTCGTCGGCGTCGTGCGCGCGGAGTTCCTGCGCGGGCGCAATTTCGAGTACATCACTGCGGCGCGCGCGCTCGGGCTCTCGAACGCCAAGATCATGTTCAAGCACCTGCTGCCGAACGCGATGGTGGCGACGCTGACGTTTTTGCCCTTCAAGCTCTCGGGCTCGATCACGGCGCTGACGGCGCTGGATTTCCTGGGGCTCGGATTGCCACCGGGCTCGCCCTCGCTCGGCGAGCTTCTCTCGCAGGGCAAGGCCAACCTGCAGGCGCCGTGGCTGGGCCTTGCCGGGTTCTTCTCCATCGCGATCACGCTCTCGCTGCTGATCTTTGTCGGTGAAGCCGTCCGCGATGCGCTCGATCCGAGAAAGACCTTCCGATGAGCGCCTCCGTACCCGAGACCCCGCGCGCGCCGTCGCAGACACTCATCAACGTGCGTAATCTTTCGGTCGAGTTCCGCTCGGGCGAAAACAGTCATCTGGCGGTCACCGGCATCGATTTCTCGATCGGCAAGGGCGAGACGGTGGCGCTCGTCGGCGAGTCGGGCTCGGGAAAGAGCGTGTCGGCTCTTTCCATCATGCGCCTGCTGCCCTATCCGGCCGCGCGCCACCCGACAGGCGAGATCTATTTCGAAGGCAAGGATCTGCTGAAGGTGCCGGGCGCCGTCATGCGCGATATTCGCGGCGGGCGTATTTCGATCATCTTCCAGGAGCCAATGACCTCGCTCAATCCGCTGCACACCATCGAGCAGCAGGTCGGCGAGATTCTGCGCCTGCACATGGGGTTGAGTGAGGCCGAGGCGAGGACGCGCACGCTCGATCTTCTGCGCAAGGTTGGCATCCGCGATGCCGAGAAGCGTCTCGGCGCCTATCCGCACCAGCTCTCGGGTGGTCAGCGCCAGCGCGTCATGATCGCCATGGCGCTCGCCAACGAGCCGGACCTGCTGATTGCTGACGAGCCGACCACGGCGCTCGATGTCACCATCCAGGCGCAGATCCTGGCGCTCCTCAAGGATCTGCAGCGTGAGCTCGGCATGGCCATGCTGCTCATCACGCACGACCTTGGCATCGTGCGGAAGATGGCCGACCGCGTCTATGTCATGAATGCCGGGGCCATCGTCGAGCGCGGAACCGTCCGCGAAATCTTCGAGGCCCCGAAGCATGCGTATACGCGCCACCTGCTGGCAGCCGAGCCCAAGGGGCAGCCGCCGGCCGGTAATCCGCAAGGGCCGGTCGTCGTCGAGGCGGACAACCTCAAGGTCTGGTTCCCCATCAAGCGCGGCCTCCTGCGGCGCACGGTCGATCACGTGCGGGCCGTCGACGGCGTGTCCTTCAAGCTCAGGGCGGGCGAGACGATCGGCGTCGTCGGCGAGTCCGGTTCCGGCAAGACGTCGCTGGGCCTCGCGATCCTCCGTCTGATCAGCTCGCAGGGGCCCATCGTGTACATGGGCAAGCGGATCGACGGCCTTAGCGCGAAGCAGATGCGGCCGCTGCGCCATGAGATGCAGATCGTATTCCAGGACCCCTATGGGTCGCTCTCGCCGCGTCTCTCCGTCAGCCAGATCGTCGAGGAGGGGCTTCTCATCCAGGACCCGGGCCTCACCTTCGCGCAGCGCCGGGAACGTGTCAGTCAGGCGCTCGCCGAGGTCGGCATCGACCCTTCGGCGCAGGATCGCTATCCGCACGAGTTTTCTGGCGGCCAGCGTCAGCGCATTGCGATCGCGCGCGCCATGGTGCTCGAGCCGCACTTCGTCATGCTCGACGAGCCGACGAGCGCGCTGGACATGAGCGTGCAGGCGCAGATCGTCGATCTCCTGCGCGATCTGCAGCGCAAACACGACCTCTCGTACCTGTTCATCAGTCACGACCTGCGCGTCGTCCGGGCACTGAGTAACTACGTCATTGTGCTGCGTAATGGTGTTGTCGTGGAGGAGGGGCCGACCTCGGTTATCTTCGAGAAGCCACGCGAAGCTTACACGCAGGCACTGCTTTCAGCCGCCCTCAATCTCGAGGTCACGCACGAGAACGTGCTCGCAACCTGAGGATAATTACCGCGCGCCGGTACCCGTAATGATTGTTATGGCTTGCGGCGGACAGTTTGTGATCGGTCGCAAATGCCGATGCGGCTCAAGTATCTGCGTCTTAAGGAAAAAGAAAAGCCGGGCACAAGGCCCGGCTGAAGTTTGGTTCGCATTGCCGAAGCAATGCGCGTGAAGGCGTCAAAGGGAGGGAACTGCCTTCAGCAGCTGTCCGTCACAGCTGAAGAGGTATATGTGGCCAGTTCCCGTTCAATTCAATCCGGTAGCGAAGCAGGCGACCCTGCGTAAAGCGCATGTCTAGGAACGTGATCTGAAAGACCGTGTTCCTAGTATTTCCACTGCCGCCCTTTCGCGACCATGAAATCTCGAAAAACCTGCACTTTCTTCGCCGTCTTCAGCTCTTCCGGATACACGAAGTAGACTGGCAGCTTCGGCAGTTCGAGATCTGCCAGAACGGGTACCAGGTCTGCTTCCTCCTGCGTGAGGTAGTCAGGAATCATGCCGATGCCGATGCCGGACCGGATCGCGTACTTCAGGGCCAGAATCGCGCTCGCGCGCATGACCGGGATCCGAGGCGCGCGCCCCTCGCGGCCGAGCGACTCGAGCATGTTGATGTGGGAGAGGGGGGGTGCCGGATTGCCGACGAAGGACACGATCCGATGGCGGTCGAGGGCGGCGACGTTCGCCGGGGTGCCGAACTTGCGAATGTACTGGCTGGACGCGTAGCAGTGCGTCTGCATCGTGAAGAGCGGCCGGCGAATGAGGTC
>JAEYPL010000058.1 GCA_023410905.1 Pseudomonadota bacterium | reverse complement strand
TTCCATGCCCGCGCAGCCGCCCTTTTTCACGCCGATCTTTAGACCGGCGACGGCGGGGCCCTTGCTGGCCATGATGGCTTTGACGCGCTGAGCGGCGGCTTCCGTCAGCGTCAAAACCTTGGGCCGGGGGCGGGGTGTGCTCATGAGGCTCTCCATGGCGCGGGTTCAAGGCCCGCGCATGTGGCTGATTTGTCGTTACCTAGTAACACGAAAATGGGGTTCTAGGCGAGACTTGGCAAGCAGCCCGGTAAATTGATCCGTCTTCAGACGGGATCGCGCATGGTCAGACGGTAGCGGAACCATAGGGCCGTCAGCGGCAGTAGGATCGCGGCCGCAATGTAGATCGGCGGGGCGCCGTAGAGGTCGACGATGGGCGCGGCGAGCGCCACCCCGATTGATTGGCCAATGAACAGGCAAAAGGCGAACAGCGAGACGGCAAGGCCGCGCGCCTCGGGTGCCATCTGGGTAGCGTTGGTCTGCAGCGTGTTGTGGAACATGTAGAAGCCGAGCCCGAGCAGCACCAGGGCCGGGATGGCGAAGGGGATCGAGGGTGCGAGGGCGAGCATCAGATAGCCCACCGCGATGATCGCGCCGCCGAGCAGCACGAGACCGCGCTCGCCGAGCCGGGAGATGAGCCTGCGGGCGCTGAACGAATAGCCGAGCGCGCCGAATGCATAGACCGCGAGCACGAGACCGGCGATGGCGAATGTCGCGCCGAGCCGGTGCACGAGATCGGCGCCGATGTAGGCGAATGCCCCGTGCATGGCGAACGCTTCCAGAAACACGGCGAGCAGCATGACGCGCACGAACGGGCGCCGCAGGATCGTGCGCGCGCCGGCGAGCGTGGCGGCGAAGCTGTTGGCGCCGGGAGAGCTCTTCGGCTGCGCCGAGGGATTGAGTTTGAGTTCGGTCAGCATCGCTATGCCGGCGAGCAGGTGCACGGCGCCGACGATGACGAACACCGTGCGCCAGCCGAACTCGGCGCCGATATAGCCTCCGGCCGCCTGCGCCAGGAGAATGCCGGAGAACTGGGCGCTCAGAAAGCGCGCGAGCACGGCCTGGCGGCGCTCGAAGGCGATTGCGTCACCGATCCAGGCAAAGGAAAGCGGGATGATGGCCGACCCGGCGGCGCCTGCTGCAAAGCGCGCGAGCGTCAGCTCGCCAAGAGAGGTCGTGAACGCGGCCGACGTCGTCGCGAAGCCGGAGGTGAGCGCAAGAAGGGCTGCCACCCTGTACTTGCCGAAGCGGTCGCCAACGGGACCGAACGCGAGTTGGAGCAGACCGTAGCCGATCGTGAAGGCCGTCACGATGATCGCGGCGGTGCCGACCGTGGTCGAGAACCCGTGCGCCACCTGGGGCAGGAGCGAATCGCTGATGCGAATATTCAGCGAGCCTGCGAAAGCCGCCAGTGCCAGCAGTGCGATCGTCCTGAATGGTGGTTCTGCCGGGGCCTCGGATGTCGTCATGATTTCGGCTGTGCCTTGCCGGCGCCGGGCTCATTGACGGCGGCGACGCCGATCAGCACTGCGGTGAGGCCGATCGCGATCGAGACCGTGAAGGGCTCGCCGAGCAGGAAGCAGCCGATCACGACGCCGAAGGCTGCCTTGAGGAAGCTTACGGTCGATGTGCCGAGCGAGCCGAGCGTGCCGATCAGACGGAAGTAGATCGTGACGCCGAGGCCGTTGCACAGGATGCCGCTCGCGACGGTCGCGAGCATGGAGCGCATGGACGGATCGATGAGCAGCGGCCGCTCGACGATGAAGGCGAGCATCGTCATGAGCACGGCCGAGCAGGTGATAGTCGCCGCGGCGGCTGCGAACGGCGAGAGGGTCGTAAAGCGTCGACCGAAGAGCGTTGCGCTGGCATAGCCGAGCGTTGCCAGCATGATCACGATCTGGCCGGCAAAGCCACGGTCGAGCCCATCGAGCGCGCCGAAGCCGATGACCGTGATGACACCGCCGAGGCCGAGCGCGAGCCCGAGCAGGCGCTTCGGACCGATACTCTCCTGGCGCGTGTAAAGAAGCGTGATGACCGTCACGACGATCGGCGACGTCGAATTCAGTATCGCGGCAAGGGCGCTGTCGACGTATTGCTGCCCCCAGGCGATCAGCACGCCCGGTCCCGCGCTCGTCAAAATGCCTTGAATAGTGAAGTCGCGCCACGTCCTGACGCCCGTCGGCACGCGTGCGCCCTGCGCAATGACGATTGCCCACATGAAGGCCGCCGCGATGGCAAGTCGTATCGCGACGCCGGTCACCGGCGGCATGCTCTCGAGCTGGATCTTCGTGAAGCCGAACTGAGCGCCCCAGAACAAGCCGACGACCGCGAGCAGGAACAGCTCGACGGGCAGGCGTACGGCGCGCTCGGTCGTCTGGACGGTCATGAAGCCCCTGGGGTCCCCGGCAGTGAGCCCGGTGCCGGGCCGGCCTCATGGCTACAGTGCGGCCCAGCGTGTTGTCGAGGCGCACGGGTCGGTCAATTGTGCGCGGCAGGGCTGAGCGTGACGCGGGGGGCTTATTGGGGTTAGGCTTTCGGCAGTTGGAAACGCGCCGCCAGTGAGATGACCCATGAGCGTGATTTTGAGAAGGCTCGCCTACGCGCTTGTTGCTGCGCTTGGCCTCATGGCTGCCGGCACGTGGACGGCCGAGGCCTTTACGACACGCAGCAAAGCCGGCAGCTACGAGGATGTGAAGTTCGATTTGACCAACGCCATCATCGAGCGTGGTCTTGTCATCGATCACACCGGCAATGTTGGCGGCATGCTCGAGCGCACGGGCGCCGATGTCGGATCGACCAAAAAGCTCTATCGCACGGCGGAGTACTTCGTATTCTGCTCGGCGAAGTTGTCGAGGGAGATGATGGAGGCCGATCCGGCGAACATGGGCCTCTGCCCGTTCATTGTCTTTATGTACGAGCGCGAGGACAAACCAGGCGATATCGTCGTCGGCTTCCATAACCCGATCGCGCGCGGCAGCCCGGGCTCCGAGGCTGCCATTACGGCCGTCCGGACGCTGCTGAGCGATATCATTGTCGAGGCAACCAAGTAGATCCGAGCCCGGCGTTGCTGCTTATGCGGGTATGCGCATTACGCTTGGCGGCGAGGGGCGCGGGCTGAAGCCTTGACCCAGGGCGCCGACCCACGCGATCCGGAAGCGGCCTCCGGGCCGCTTTTGCTTTCTACGAGGGTACGCGAGCCTAGTCGCTCGTTCCACTCAGCCACGTCTTCCTGCAAGATGGTCCTGGCGCAGATTGAAGCGCTGGCCGGGGCGTAGATGGGGGGCGTAACGGTTCGTGAGGGTAAGCGTGCTAGGAGTGCGACGGGTGGATGCTTGTCTTGTCTGATACCTTGCTCTACCACGTTGCCGGCTCGCCAACAGGCTTGATGGCAGCGGTCTCGGCCGCACATCTGTGATAGGTGGGCTCTACTGAAATCGTGTCGGGCTGGCCGGGAAGGGCTGCGCTTGATTAACCATGCGTCTGAGCGCCCGTTGGGGTGGCAGACGCCAGGAAGTCATCATGACGTACGTCGTCAACGAGAGCTGCATCAAGTGTAAGTTCACGGACTGCGTGGAGGTCTGCCCCGTCGACTGCTTCTACGAGGGCGAGAACATGCTCGTCATCCACCCCGATGAATGCATCGATTGCGGAGTGTGCGAGCCGGAGTGTCCGGTCGAGGCGATCAAGCCCGACACTGAACCCGGTTTAGAGCGCTGGCTCGAACTCAACCGCGAGTATGCCGACAAGTGGCCCAACATAACGGCCAAGAAGGAAGCCCTGGCGGACGCGGATAACTTCCGTGACGAGCAGAACAAGTATGAAAAATACTTCAGTGCCGAGGCTGGAGAAGGCGACTGAACAGACGAAAGTCGTAAGTGCTAGCCAAGTAGCGATCGAAAGAATTTCGAATACTGCTTCGCGCCCAGCTTAAGCATTCGGACAGGCTATGTTCGGGAACTTTGTGCCGGACGGCTTCATTCTGCATGAAAAATGTGTTACAAGATCCGTCGGAGGCATAAGTCCAACTTCCGGAGTTCGGATCAGTGACCGACATTCAGACTGAGCGGGAGCGGTTTGCGTGAACAGTCGCCTGACCCCTTGCGCCTCTGTCGATCGCGAGATCGTTTGCGCCGCCCGATGGGCTGAGACGCTACCCTGGGCTGGGAAGCAAAGGCGCGGCGAGGAACTCTTCTTCCAGTTTGAGCAGGTGGGGTTGCTGACGTAGCAACCTCTTTTCGGGGATACGGTTTCGGGCTGCCACACTAGGTTTGGCCTGTGGGGGAACTTTTGCGGGCATGTCGCCGGGGGACCGCAACCCGAGGTGGTTACTAAGGTGGTGGCGTCTGTTGGTCGTGATTGGTCGCGGAGTGAGAAGTTGTGATGGCGCAGAGCAAGAAATCCCCGGCGAAGTCCACTGCAAAGCCGGCCGTGCCCCGTAAGCCGGACAAGGCGCTGCAGGCCAAGAAACCCACGTCGAAGCCTGCGAGCAGTAAGCCCGCAGCCGCCAAGACCGCGAAGGCAAAACCGGCCCCGGTGAAGCACCAGGCCGCCGGCAAGTCGCCTTCCAAACCGGTCGACAAAGCGAAGTCCGCAACCCAGGCAAAAGCCGCAGCGGCGGCCCCGCCCAAGACGAAAGCCAAAGCCGAAGTGACAGCCGCACAGAAGAAGAAGGTCGCCGATAAGCGGCCTCAGGCTAAAACAGCAGCTCCGACCAAGCCCGTGGCCGCGAAGCCTGTCCAGGCCAAGCCGGCGCCCGTTGCTGCCGCGAAGGCCGGTGTGACCTCGCCGAAGGCTGCCGCCGAGGCCATGATGGCCGCGCGCGCCAAGGCCGCGGCCGCTCCGGCCGCCCGCGCCATGCCGGCTGCCGTCCACAAGCCGGCGTCCCGCATGATGACGGCGCCTGCCATGCCTGTCCTCCCGGCCCAGCCGCCCGCGCCGCGCGCCGCTGCTGCCAATCCGAAGGATGTTGCGGCGAAGGCTGCCGAGGCCAAGCGCCAGCAGATGCTCGCCGCCGCGCCGAAGAAGCCGGTGAATTCGCGCCATGGCTTCAAGATCGGCGAATCGATCGTCTATCCGGCGCATGGCGTCGGCCAGATCATCGGGATCGAGGAGCAGGAGATCGCGGGCATGACCCTCGAACTCTTCGTGATCCAGATCGAGAAGGACAAGCTCACGCTCCGCGTGCCGACGGCGCGCCTCGAGGCGGCCGGCATCCGCAAACTCGCCGAGGACAACATCGTCACGCGCGCCATGGAGACGCTAAAGGGCCGCGCGCGCATCAAGCGGACCATGTGGAGCCGCCGTGCGCAGGAGTACGAGGCCAAGATCAACTCGGGCGACCTCATCGCGATCGCCGAGGTCGTGCGCGACCTCTACCGCTCCGAGACGCAGCCCGAGCAGTCCTACTCCGAGCGTCAGCTCTATGAGTCCGCGCTCGATCGCATGGCGCGCGAGATCGCGGTCGTCGACAAGCTCGACGAGCGCACGGCCATGCAGCGGATTACCGAGGTCCTCTCGCGCAGTGCGCGTGGTCGTCGGACCACCGAAGAGGCTGCGGGCGATACGCAGGCGGCCTAAGGCCCCCGTCTCAACGTCAGAAATACAAAAGCCCGGCAGCGCCAGCTGACCGGGCTTTTTCTTTCTCTCGCGTCTGCGCGCCTACTCCGCCGCTTCCGCGCGCGGAGGAGCGGCCTTTGCGCCCCTTTTCGGCTTGAAGCCGATGCCGATGTCGCGCGCCGGGGGCCCCGGGCCGGGGG
>JAEYPL010000055.1 GCA_023410905.1 Pseudomonadota bacterium | reverse complement strand
GTCGATCGCATCAAGGACATGTACATATCCGGCGGCGAGAACGTGTACCCCGCCGAGGTCGAAGCCGTCCTGCACGCGCATCCTGCCATTCTCGAAGCAGCCGTCATCGGCGTAGCGGACGCGAAATGGGGGGAAGTGGGACACGCGCATATTTTGCTGCGTCCCGATCATGCGCTCGATGTCGCCGAGGTGCGCACATGGTCACGCGCGCGCCTCGCCGCATACAAGATCCCGCAGCACATCACGTTCGTCGGTGAGTTTCCGCGCACGGCCGCCGGAAAGATCCAGAAGCACGTGCTGCGCCGCGCGACCTGAGTCTAGCTTTGCGGCATCATCCGCAGCACATGCTGCGTGTGCCCCGGCAGAAACGGCGTTGCTTCACCCTTCACCCAGGCGTCGTGTCCAGCACGCCAGAGCGGCGAGAGCGGATGGCCGCTCTGCCCGGCGGGCAACTCGATGAAGCCATCCGCCTCGCGCCCCGGCGATACGGCCATCCGCTGCGAGGCGCCGAACCCGGGACGCTGCACGCGCGGCATGTCATCATCACCCGGAAGTGGCTCGTCCGGCATGCAGAGATACGGCCTCGCAACCGCAGGCAAAGCGCGCGCCAGCGGATGACAAATCGACGAACCGCGATTGAAGTCACCCCATGCGCGGAATATGCCCTGCCCGTTCATCATCGCGCCATCTCGCGCGGTATCACGCGCGGCAGCCGTGAGCAGGTCATCCCACGAGCCGTGACCGGCACTCAACAGGTGCGGCGGCTTGATCGTTACGAGCTGCCAAAGCCATCCCTCGGTCTGTCCGAGCCGAAGCTGTCCGCCGCCGCGCGCGGTCGCTTGCGGGAACGCACCGAGCAGCATTGACGTCACGCGCCGCTCGACGGCATCGCGGAAGCGGCGCGTGAGGAGATAGCTCACCGAATCGACGGATGCGTGGCCTTCCCATTTCTGAGAGGCCGCATCCAGCCGCACGAGGAGCTGATCACTGCCTCCGCGCTCGACCACGGCACGCATCAGCTTCCACCAGCGTTCGAGAAAGATCGCGCGGTCATCGAGCTGGATCGCAAGGATATCGCGCTCGGTGAATTGTTCCCGCGCCATGAGGCCATCACGGATCTGCCGGGCGCGCGCGCTCTGGTCGCGCCCGATATAGCCGTAGCGCGCGCTTTCGGCGCGTGCATCGACACGATTGTTCGCGGTCCAGAGTCGGCCGGATGAGGGGTCGCGCACTTCGGGGGCGCCAGTCGTCGTGATCGGCCATGGCGGACACGCGCCCATGGGAACGACCACGCGCTCGATGCCCGTGCGATTGCACGGCGCCTGCCAGTCCGGCAGCGCACCAAGCATGCGCCAGCCGATGCGCCCCGTACTGTCCGCGGCGACAAGATTCTGCACCGGCGTTCCCGCGCGATCGGCAATCGCAAAAAGCTCATCGAGATTGCGCGCCCAGCCGAACTCCGCGAGGCCGCTGCCGACGGCGCCTGGCAGATGCGCCACCCACCGCAAGGCCAGCAAGCTGCCATCCGGCTCCTGCCGCAGAATGGGCCCCCACTCCGTTTCCCTGACGACGAGCGTTTGCGGCGCCGCTCCTGCGACCTCGATGATTTCGCGATGCTCGGTGATGCCGCACTCGGCCGGCGCGCGCGTGCATGGCGGCATCTGCGCCCACTGGGAGGCATCGGCATAGCCGTTCGTGAATGTCCAGGCGACATGCCCGGTGCTTCCGGCGAGCACGCCGGGAATACCGGGAACCGAGAAGCCCGAGACATCGATGCGACCACCGGGCGCGCGCTCATCGGGATAAATCAGCCGCGCGCGGAACCACACACCCGGTGCACGCAGCGCAAGGTGCATGTCGCCGCCAAGAATGGCGCGGCCATCCTTCGTCAAGGCGCCAGAGACCGCGAGATTGTTGCTGCCCGGTGCGCTTTCTGCGCCCGAAACCGCACCGGATCTCACACCAGCCGGCAGGCCGCGCAAATCGATTGCATCCGGTCCAGGCAGTGACGCGTCTCCGAGCCCATCGCCGACGATCGGGGCATCCCATGACGTGCCGCCGTGATCGAGCATGGCGAAGAGCGGTGCCGGCAGCGACCGGCTCAAGCGCCAGAGCGCCAGCCGTGCAAAGGGATGATAGCCCTGCAGGTCGAAATAGAGCGCGTGCGCGGCCAGCACCGAGTCTTCAGCCGTCCATGCTGTGGGCTGTTGACGCAGGAGCAGATAGGCCCATGGCCTCACCGACAGCGCCGCAAGCCCCGCATTGGCACCGGCTGCATAGATCTCGAGGAGTTGCCGCCGCTTGCCGAGCAGATCGGCCTCGCTCGCGTGCCGCGCCGCGCGGGCACGCATGCGATGTGGGCGACGCTCACGATCCATCGGCAGCGCCGCCTCACCGACCAGCGCCGACAGCTCACCCGCAGCACTACGCCGCGCGAGATCCATCTCGAAGTAGCGTTCCTGCGCATGAACGAAGCCGAGCGCGCGCACGACATCCGCCTCGCTTGCCGCCTCGATCGTGACGACGCCGAGCGCGTCGCGGGAAATCGTGACCGGCTTGGACAATCCCGGCAGCGCGACTTCACCATCGAGCCGGGCGAGGCTACCGCGCAGGCCATATCCCGCCGCGAAGCCGACGACCAACAGGAGCGCGAGGAGCCCCAGGACAATCCGGCTCACCCATTTCGTCCACCGCCGCCTCCCAGCCCCGCGCCCTCGGGAGGGGTCTGCGGGCTTCGACTTGGATGGGGGCATGGGCGACATCAATGAGGAACTCTCGAAGGCTGCGGCGATCCTGGCTTAGGCGGCACCTGTGCGCCCGATCAGCTCGGATGTCACGAATCCCTTTCCGCCGCCAATTCGGCCCAGCCCTGTAAATTCACCAGCAAACCCCGCGTTGCGCGCAGATGTCACGGACATGTGAATATTTCATTCGATTGACTAATTCAATCGAATGAAATAATTCATGAGGTATGAAAGAACCACGCAGAACACCTCCGGACACGGCGGAAACCGCCGGCGAACGCGGCGATGCCACGCGTCACAAGCTGCTCACCGCGGCCATCGACGTGTTCGGCCACTACGGCTTCGACGGCACGACCACTCGCGCGCTCGCTTCGGCGGCAGGCGTCAACCTGCAGGCGATCCCCTATTATTTCGGAGGCAAGGAAGGTCTCTATCTGGCCGCCGCCGAGCACCTAGCCACGATGATCTCGAGCCACGTCGGCGGCCGGCGCCAGCAGGTCCAGGCCCGCCTCGCCGAGATCCACGCCGAGGGGCGCCCCGTGACGCGCGATGAGGCTCGCGAGCTTCTCACGACGCTGCTGCACACGCTTGCGGAGGTCATGGTC
The DNA here is from genome assembly GCA_023410905.1 of Pseudomonadota bacterium. GTDB lineage: Bacteria > Pseudomonadota > Alphaproteobacteria > Rhizobiales > Hyphomicrobiaceae. Next base: position 38,165 of record JAEYPL010000055.1, on the reverse strand, counting down.
AGCGAGAAATCGCGGCCGTGGGCGCGGTTCCTCATCCGTGAGCAGATGGAGCCGACCGAAGCTTTCGAAAAAGTCTACGAGGCCGTGATGCGGCCGATGCTCGAAGCCGTCCGACATCTCGTCGGCGTTCTTCTCGACGAAGCGCCGACATCCGAGCGCGTGCGCCTCAGGACGCTCTCGCTCATCGGCAGCCTGATGATCTTTCGCGTGGCGAATGCCGCTGCCCTGCGCCAGCTCGAATGGACCGAGATGGGCCCCAAGGAACTCGACGCGATGCGCGCGAACGTCACTGACATTGTACACTCGCTCGCAAGTAGAGGCGTGCCATGAACAAGAAGGCACTTCCGATCGTTGCCGTCGCGCTCGCCGCCGGTGCCGCCATCGCATGGTGGAGCGGCTTGCTCGGTTCCGGCGGCCGCGAGCGCGGCCCCAATCTCACGCTCTATGGCAACGTCGATATACGGCAGGTGCAGCTCGGTTTCCGCGTCAGTGGTCGTCTGGCGGAAGCGCTGGTCGACGAGGGCGACAGCGTGAAGGCGGGCGACCGTCTCGCCAGTCTCGATGCGCAGCCCTACCAGGATCAGATCCGCGTAGCCGACGCACAGGCGGGAGCCGCACGCGCCACGCTACAGAAACTCGAAGCCGGCCCGCGCCCTGCGGAAATCGATCAGGCGCGCGCCGCGCATCAGGAGCGTGTCGCCGATCAGCAGAATGCCGAGCTGGCTTTCGAGCGCTCGGCACGGCTGAGACCGACCGGTGCTGTGTCTGAAGCCGCACTCGATCAGGCCAAGGCCGCCCGCGACATGGCGGTCGCGCGTACGCAGTCGGCCCTCGAAGCCTTGCGCTTGCTCGAACAGGGCTCGCGGGCCGAGGACATCGCGGCCGCACGCGCGAACCTGCAAGCAAGTGAAGCGAGTCTCGCTGCCGCCCAAACCTCTCTCAAGGATGCAACGCTCGTTGCGCCCGCCGATGGTGTCATCCTCTCTCGCGTGCGTGAGCCGGGCGCGATCGTCGCGCCGAGCGACATCGTCTACGTGCTCTCGCTCGCGACGCCGGTCTGGGTTCGCGCCTATATTGCGGAGCCGGATCTCGGCCGCATTCATACAGGCATGAAGGTCGAGATTTTCGCCGATAGCTCACCCGGCAAGCCTTACAGTGGCACGATCGGTTTCATCTCGCCCGTCGCCGAGTTCACGCCGAAGTCCGTCGAAACGCCGGAGCTGCGCACGGATCTCGTCTATCGCCTGCGTGTCGTTGTGGATCAGGGCTCCAATGGTCTGCGCCAGGGCATGCCAGTCACCGTGCGCATTCCGCTCCACAAGGGCAATGCAGGTGGATCATGACGAACGCAGCGGGCAACAGCGCATCGCGGCCGGAGGTCATCCGTCTCGCCGGCGTCACCAAGACGTTCGGTGACGCACCGCCGGCGCTCGACGACATCACCGCGTCGATCCGCGGCGGCGAGATTACAGGCCTCGTCGGACCGGACGGAGCCGGCAAGACCACGCTCATCCGCCTCATGACCGGCCTCATGCTGCCGGACGCGGGCACCATCGAAGTGCTCGGTCATGACACGCGCACGGATGCCGCGAGCATTCACGCCGAAATCGGCTACATGCCGCAGCGCTTCGGCCTCTATAAGGATCTCTCCATCCAGGAGAACCTCGATCTCTACGCTGATCTGCGCGGTCTGCCGAAGTCCGAACGCCCCGCTGTCTATGACGAGTTGCTGACCTTCACCGATCTCAAGCGGTTCACGGCGCGCCTTGCGGGCAACCTCTCGGGCGGCATGAAGCAGAAGCTCGGACTTGCCTGCGCGCTTCTGAAAAAGCCGCGGCTGCTGTTGCTCGACGAACCGGGCGTCGGCGTCGATCCCATTTCGCGCCGTGATCTGTGGAAGATGGTCGAGGCACTGACGTCCGAGGGCATCGGCGTGCTCTGGTCGACCGCCTACCTCGATGAAGCGGAGGCCTGCGATCGCGTACTCCTGCTCAATCAAAGCAAGCTTCTGTTCGCGGGTATCCCGTCAGAACTGACGGAGCGGGTCGCGGGGCGCGTGTTCAAGCTCGCGGGAACGTCCGGACGACGGCGCGCGACGCTCGCACGCGTTCTGGAGCAGGACACTATCGTCGATGGCGTCATTCAGGGTGAAGCCATCCGGATTGTCATGCAGGACAAGAGCGATCCTGCGTCACTGCTCGCCGCGATCGATAGCACAGATGCGAAAATAGCGCCGACATCGCCACGCTTCGAGGATGCCTTCGTCGATATGCTTGGCGGTGGCCCCGGCGGCCGTTCCAAACTCGCCGAGGAAACGCGCGCACGTCCTGCGGACAATACACGCCCCGTCATAGAGGCCAGAGGCCTGACCAAGCGCTTCGGCGATTTCACCGCTGCTGCCGATATCACCTTCGACGTGCAGCGCGGCGAGATCTTCGGCCTGCTCGGGCCGAACGGTGCTGGCAAATCGACAACCTTCAAGATGCTCTGCGGCCTTCTGAAGCCAACACTTGGCGAAGGTCGCGTCGCGGGCTTCGATCTGAGGCGCGATGGTGCAGAAGCACGCAACCGACTCGGCTACATGGCGCAGAAATTCTCGCTGTATGGCGACCTGAGCGTCGCCCAGAACCTCGCATTCTTCGCCGGCGTCTATGGCCTGGCCGGCACGCAGAAGCGCGATCGCATCGCTCTCATGACGGAGATCTTCGATCTCGCGCCGCACGCTGGATCGAATGCCAAGGAACTGCCGCTCGGCCTCAAGCAGCGCCTCGCACTCGCCTGCGCCGTCATGCACGAACCCGATGCGCTTTTTCTCGACGAGCCGACATCCGGCGTGGACCCGATCACGCGCCGCGAGTTCTGGACGCATATCAATGGTCTCGTCGAAAAGGGCATCACCGTGCTCGTCACGACGCACTTCATGGACGAGGCGGAATACTGCGACCGCATCTCGCTGATCGACAAGGGCCGCTCGATCGCGCTCGGCACACCCGACGCGCTCAAGGCTCGCGTCGCGACGCCTGAGAACCCCGACCCGAGCATGGAAGACGCCTTCATCGCCCTCGTGCAGGGCGCCAACGAGCGAGCAGCTGCATGACGGCTACCGCGCACGGCACCGATCGGGAAGCGCGCCGTGGATCGGCACGGCGCCTCGCGATTCTCGTGCGCAAGGAGATCCTGCAGGTCGTGCGCGATCCGAGCAGCATCCTGATCGCGTTCGTGCTGCCGATGGTGCTGCTCTTCCTCTTCGGATATGGCGTATCGCTCGACACGGCGCGCACGCGAGTCGGCCTCGTCATCGAATCGCAGACGCCGCTGACGCAAGATCTCGCCGCGAGCTTCCAGGCCTCGCGCTACTTCGAGGTATCGATCGATCGCGATCGGCGTGCCTTCGAGGAAGCCCTCGTACTCGGGCGGGTGCGTGGCGTCATTGTCGTGCCAGCGACTTTCGCCGCAGATTTCGCCGCTCAGAACAGCCCGACCATCCAGGTGATCGTCGACGGCTCCGATCCCAATACGGCGAGCTTCGTGCAGAATTATACGCAGGGCGTCGTCGCCAACTGGGCCACCCTGCGCGGCGCTGAAGTGGCGGCGCGCGCGCCCGCGATCACGGTCGAGCAACGCTTCTGGTTCAATCCAGAGCTCAAGAGCCGCAATTTTCTTGTCCCAGGCTCGATCGCGATCGTGATGACGCTGGTCGGCACGCTACTCACCTCGCTCGTCGTCGCGCGCGAATGGGAGCGTGGCACCATGGAAGCCATCATGGCGACACCGGTCACCGCAACGGAATTGCTGGCCGGCAAGATCCTGCCGTACTTCGTGCTCGGCTTGACTTCGATGACGCTTTGTGTGGCGCTCGCGGTGCTGCTGTTCGGCGTGCCATTTCGCGGATCGCTACTGGCGCTCTATGTGCTCAGCGCCTCTTTCCTCGTGCCCGCGCTCGGCCAGGGCCTATTGATCTCCGCGGCGACCAAGAACCAGTTCCTCGCCTCGCAGGCAGCCCTCATCTCGGCCTTCCTGCCGGCGTTCCTGCTTTCAGGCTTCCTTTTCGAGATCAGCTCCATGCCGACGGTGATCCAGTGGATCACGATGATCGTACCCGCGCGCTATCTCATCCCGAGCCTGCAGACGGTTTTCCTCGCCGGCGACATCTGGCCGATGTTCCTTCGCGATATCGCGATAATGCTGCTGATCGGCGCGGTCCTTTTCGTTCTCGCCGCACGCAGCACGAAGAAGAGGATCGCGTGACATGTGGTGGATCCGGCTCAAGGCCCTCATCATCAAGGAACTGCTGGCCGTGCTGCGCGATCCCAAGGGTCGCGCCATCCTGATCGGCCCGCCGATCATTCAGCTACTCGTATTCTCGTATGCGGCCACACTCGAGGTGCGCAACGTCGACCTCCTCGTGCTGAACCGTGACGGGGGCCAATGGGGGCACGAACTCGTCCAGCGCATCGATGGCGCCCCGACCTTTCGCAAGATCACCTACGCACAGACGCCGGCCGCGCTGCACGACGCCATCGATCGTCAGCGCGTCATTGCCGCGGTCCACATCGGCCCCACGTTCTCGCGTGATATCGAGGCCGGTCGGCCAGCAGATGTGCAGATCATTCTCGACGGCCGTCGCTCCAATGCCTCGCAGATCGTCGGCGGCTATCTCAATCAGATCGTCGCGAGCCTTGCCGCCGAAACACTCGCCGGTCGCAAGACCACCGACGCAGCTGTCAGCGTGGTTGCCCGAAACTGGTTCAACCCGAACCTCATCTACCAGTGGTTCATGGTGCCGAATCTAGTCGCCAGCATCGCGCTGCTCATCGGGCTCGTGGTGACGGCCCTATCGATTGCGCGCGAGCGCGAACTCGGCACGTTCGACCAGCTCATGGTGTCGCCGCTCCGCACGCATGAAATCCTCATCGGCAAGCTGGCGGCACCGATGCTGATCGGTCTTTTCCACATAACGATCTATATTCTGGCGGCGGTGTTCGTCTTCGGCATTCCACTGCGCGGCTCGCTGGTCCTGCTCTACGGCAGCGCCATCTTCTATCTCGGCTCCGTGGTCGGGCTCGGCCTCTTCATTTCGGCCCTCTCGAAGACGCAGCAGCAGGCTATCCTCGGTGCCTTCCTGTTCCTGGTGCCGGCCATGCTGCTCTCGGGCTTCGCAACCCCGATCGAGAACATGCCGGAGTGGCTGCAGCCGATCACGCTCGTCAATCCGCTGCGCTACTTCCTGGTGATCGTGAAAGGTGTGTTTCTGAAGGACATCCCGCTGAGCGAGGTCGCGCACAACACGCTGCCGCTTGCCATCATCGCGCTCTGCACGCTGAGCGCGGCTGCGTGGCTGTTCCGTCGACGATTGGAGTAGCGGGCTCAAACATCATCGTTGCCGACCGCTCCGCCCTCGCCTTCGAGCCGGTTGATCGCGCGCACATCGCGCCTGTTGAATTTGAGGCGCACGCCAACGCCGCCGTCGTTACTCTCCGGAATGAAGACGGCACCGCCTTCCTCGAGCGCAGCCTGGAGCCGGTGCAGTACATCAACCGGTAGCGTTTCGCGACCCGTCTCGAAGTCGCTGATCATTTCCGCACTGACGCCGCTGTCGTCGGCCAGTTCATCACGTGAGAATTGCACAAGCGCGCGAGCTGCGCGGCAAAGAGGACCGGTAATGGGCATGGCTCAGTTCTCCGAGGCTCGGGCACTTTCAGCCAGCATAGCCCGGCAACCTGAGCCTCGAAACCAGCCATACGTTTACTTGAAGACCGATCTACTCCGGGAAAGGATATACGAACGCATACAGCGCCACGAGTATGACTACCGCCAGCAGAAACGATATCAGCAACACCCGTAGATTCATCGTGCGGCGATCACCCTGGCGGGCTTCGACCGTCGTTTTCGTTTCCGGGTTATCCGGATCCTCGATCGTCTCATGTCTTGCCATTGTAGAGCCTCCTGCTTTCTAGGCCGAACGCAGGGGTCACGGGCGGGTTCCGGGCTGGCAGGAGACAACAGCCCACACATGCGGCGGGGGAGGTTGACGGCGGCAGCCGTTCGCTCGATGTTGCACCTGCGAACGCCACTTCCATTCAGCCATCGAACAAAGACTGCGCAGCCCCATGGACAGCACGAACAGCTCGACGATCAACGCCCTGCAAGCGCCAGGGCCGACCTCGCGCGTGTTCTTCTCGCAGCGCCTGCGACTGCATTATGTGGATTGGGGGAACAGTACGGCCCCGCCGCTCATTCTACTTCATGGCGGTCGCGATCATTGCCGCAACTGGGACTGGGTGGCCGAGCGGCTCCGCCGCGACTGGCACGTGATCGCGCCGGATCTGCGCGGGCATGGCGACAGCGAATGGTCCCGTACCGGCACCTACAGCATGATCGGCTACATCTACGATCTCGCGCAGCTCATCCATCAGCTCAAGCTGGCGCCGGTCACGATCGTCGCGCACTCTCTCGGAGGCAACATCGCGCTGCGCTATTCGGGCATCCATCCCGAGAATGTCGCGCGCCTCGTCGCGATCGAGGGTCTTGGTCCCTCGCCGAAGAAGCATGCCGAACGCTACGGCAAGCCCATCGATCAGCGCATGGCCACGTGGATCGAGGATCAGCGCAAGCTCGCTGGCCGCCTCCCGCGCCGTTACCCGACCATCGAGGACGCCTACGCGCGCATGCACGAGGAGAACAAGCATCTCTCGCCCGAGCAGGCGCGTCATCTGACCGTCCACGGCATCAACCAGAACGAAGACGGCACCTACAGCTGGAAGTTCGACAACTACGTTCGCTCCTGGCCGCCCGATGATCTCGCCATGGCGGATCTCGAGCATCTCTGGTCACGCATCACGTGCCCGACGCTGCTCGTCTACGGCAAGGAGAGCTGGGCATCGGATCCGCGCGAAGACGGCCGCATTCAGCACTTCAAGAGCGCGGCGGTGGCGCGCTTCGAACGTGCCGGTCATTGGGTCCATCATGATCGCCTCAACGACTTCATGGCCCTCACCGAGCCCTTCATCGCGGGCAAGCCCGTGCCGCAGAACATTGCCGGCGTCGCCTGAGCGAGCGCGCGCAAGAAACGAGGATAGACCGGATACTCATGAGCACGACTGCCAGCGCGGACACAACGACTTCGCCCCTTGATGATCCCATTGCCACGCTCGCGCGCAGTGGCAAGCCGCCGGCCGATATCGTAGCGGCCGTTGCTGCCGACGCCGAAATCGCCACCACACCGTGCGGCGATGGGCAGCTCGTTTGGCGCCGTTGGGGGCGTGGTCGTCCGCTTGTGCTCGCGCATGGCGGCTCGGGTTCATGGACGCACTGGATCAAGCAGATCCCCGCCCTGAAGCAGCACTACGAGGTGTGGGCGATAGACCTGCCAGGTCTCGGCGACAGCGCCATGCCGCATAGCCCACACACGCCCGAGAGCTGTGGCGCAGCCGTCGCCGAGGGCCTCAAGATGCTCATCCCGCGCGAGCGGCGCGCGCACTACGTCGCCTTCTCGTTCGGCGCGCATGTCTCGACGCACGCAATGGTTCGCCTCGGTGACTGGGTATCGGACTTTACGATTACAGGCTGCGCTGCACTCGGCCTGCCGCAAGGGCCGGGTATCGAGTTTCCGAAGGAACGATCCTGCATGAGCGAAGAGGAGCGCATGGGCGTCCATCGCCAGCTCCTCGAAATCCTGATGTTCAAGGAGAACGATCGCATCGACCCGCTCGCGGTCTACCTGCAGTCGGAGAACATCCGCCGCGCCCGCTTCCGCTCGCGGCCCTTCGCCCGCACGAACGAGATCGCGGTGAAGCTCCCCGAGGTCGTCGTCCCCGTCCGCGCCATCTGGGGCGCCGAGGACCAGACCGCATGGCCATCGGTCGAGGCTCGATATGACATGCTTCGCCAAGGTCATCCCGAGCTCGTCACGCGCACGGTGCCGGATGCCGGCCATTGGGTGATGTACGAGCAGCCGGCGGCTTATACGGCCGCCCTTCTGGACGTGCTGGCCCTGGAGTGAGCGCATCTGTCGGCAGGCGTGGCGGCGGGCCGGGCAATATTGATTGTTCTCGCGGCCCCGGGACTTGCAAAGCATGGGGCGGTCTGGTACCCACCTGTGGCGAACGAGGAGGGTGGCCGCCGCGCGAAAGCCGGGCCGGCCATTTTCATCCTTAGTTCCTGTGCGGTCGTGGCGGAATTGGTAGACGCACTACCTTGAGGTGGTAGCGCTCACAAGGCGTGGAGGTTCGAGTCCTCTCGACCGCACCAGTACTCGCTCAGGGTGCTGATAAGTCCTAACAAATTGTAAATCCAGAGCATTTTTAACCGGACTGTTACGGTGAAGTGTCACGGTAACAGGATGTCAGAGATGTCTCCGGATAAGGGCGTTTTCAAGCGCAAGGGCAGCGATGTCTGGCAGCATCGCGTGTTCATTCCAAAGGATCTGCGGAGCCACTACGGTGGCAAGTCGGAGCTTCCCGCCAAGTCGCTCGGGACGCGGGATCTCAAAGAGGCCAATAGCCTGGCTCGCGAAAGGCAGGCCGAATTTGAGCGTGACTTCGCCGAGAAGCGGGCTCTAGCTGGCTCCATAGTGGCATCAAGCATCAGGAGCGAAGCGGCGGGTGGGAAGCCCCTCACGCCCCAGGAAGCGGATCGTCTCGCAGCTCGCTTTATTCAGACCCTGAGAGATCGCGACTTCGATGAACGCCTCGAAGTGTTTGCCAAGGCAGAGGCCGATCCCGACGCCTTCTGGACCTGCAAAATCCTCCCACGACCGCAGGATACGCACTACGTCAAGGGGCAGCCCTTCAGCTACTGGGATCGCCTCTGTGGTGATGGCGAGACCCCGCTCAAGGATGGCGTCATCTATGCCCTTCATGCCCAGCGCAAGCTCCGCCTGGCGCGCGTGAAGGAGGAGCTTCAACTGGGACAGACCGCCAGGATCGATCAAGAAGCCGAGGCACTCCTGCGTGATTATGATTGCGCCCCACCGACGAGGCGCAGTTTCGTCAGGCGCCTGATGCTCGCGGAAGCGGCATTGTTGGAGGACCTCATTAACGGCTCACCGATCGAAGCATCGATACCGGCAGCACCTCCCATCGCTGTACCCGCTCGGGGAGCTGCTACCGCTCCTGAGGAGGCCCCGCTCTTGTCTGCTGTTTCGAAAGCTTGGATTGCGGAAAAGACAAAGCTTAAATTGACACCGCTTCGCATTGAAGCCTGCGAGCGTGCCGTTGAACTATTCATTGAAGTCTCAGGCGATAAGGCAATAAACTCATATACGAAAACTGATATCCGGGACTTCAAGGAAATTTTAATTAAGCTCCCTCCAAACAGAAACAAAATCCGCGCGACGAGGGGAATGAAGGCGAGGACCGCAGCCAAGAAGGCTGCCAGCCTCGGCCTCGAGCCAATGAGCATCAAGACCGTAAACAATAAATACATTGCCCCGCTGCGGAACTTGTTCGACTATGCAGAGGGCAACTACGAAGCAGTGGAGAAGAATCCATTCAATAAGGCTGCGTTCCCCGAACGGACCAATCCTCGGACGGAATGGGATCCCTTTGATATCGCCGCCTTAACTGCGTTCTTCAACGCACCTCTCTATCGAGGCTGCGAATCCGCGAAGCGTTGGCTGACAGAAGGCCCCGATGTTCCACGGGATAGCGCGCGCTTCTGGGTGCCATTGTTGCTACTCTACACCGGAGCTCGCGTAAACGAGATATGCAAGCTGCGCCCCAAGGACATAGGCGAGGAAGTCGGCGTCAATTACCTCAGCATTGAATGGGAGGACGACGATGACAGCTCTATCGCCGGGCGCGTAAAGAACGCAACAAGCCATCGGCGCGTCCCGCTGCACGACGACTTGGTCTCCTTTGGGTTCCTTGAATTTGCGGATCGTGCCCTGAAGGCTGGACACGAGCGATTGTTCCCTGAGCTAAAACCAAACAAATACGGGAAACTCTATGCTGGCATCAGCCAGCGCTTCAGCGACACGTTTTTGCCGGGGCTTGGTATCAAGACGGATAAGACCTCCCTCAAGAGCTTCCGGCACAACTTTGTCGACGCGGCACGCAACTCACGCATTCCACACGAGATCATCCAAGCGTTGAAGGGCGACACCTTTAAGGGCACCATCGCTCGCTATGGCAATGGCGAGACCGATCTGGAAATTCTCGCGAGCGAGATGAAGAAACTCAAATTCAAGGGGCTGGATCTTTCACACCTTATTGTCGCACAACCAGTGGCAAGACCCCATGCTCCTGGCCTTGCCAGCCTTCGCGTGTAAAAACGCACGCACACTAGGCGACACATCTCGGCTGAGGAGAGGATCCGCGTGATGCCCGAAGGCCTGCGCCGCGCAGGACAGCGGCCTAGCGCAATGGAGGAGCGGACGGGAGGTATTTGTTGCGCGACAGAGGCTGTCGCGCAGGAATCCCATAGATCGCGCAACAATAGTTGCGCGACTTGGTTGATGTTGGCACGATCATGCGGCTCGACGCCTCCTGCACATTCTGCAGGATCTGTAGCATGTACAGGCGTCGACTGAGCATTCGCGCGCGGCACAGAGAAGAAAAAGAGGAGTTGGGGAAAAACTCACTGCTTAAGGGTCTCATCAACTCCTACATGTCCTGCAGGTTCTGCAGCAGCACTGCCTACCATGTTGATTTCAATGAACAGTTTGCGATGCAGGACTTGCCGTGCGCTCACTCGTCTCTCCTGCAGGCCCGGGGCAAGCTACAGGATCGCGCCGCACGTACTCGTTCAAACCGGGGGCCTCGCCGTCGTCATCGGACGACTTTACCACGACCGGGTTCGGGACTGACGGCTTGACCAGCTCAAGGAAATACAAGATCCCGCTTTCCTTCCGCTTCTTTCGAAGCTTGACCTGCGCGATGCCGCTCGCCGTCTCAACCTCGAATATCCGATCGATATGCTGCGATAACTCGCGGCCGATGCGATTACCCCATTTCTCCTTGGGCTCGGACAACCACCAGAATGTCAGGCTGTCCGCGTGGTCGAGTACGAGCTCAGCCAAGCTTTGAGCAGCTGCTTCTTCCAAGAACTCGGCCTGCACATTCCCTGACCTGGACTTGTCGTCCCAGTTAAGCCGACCGACACGGGTGGGCTGCGAGCCAAAGCTCTGGAACATGTACTGGATGAACTGCTGCACGGCATCAGCTTCATCCGAGATACCGCTCTTGATGGTTTCGCGATCTCCGAGAAAGCCCTCGATGCCGGCGAAGGACAGGATGTCTCCCATCAGCGCCGACCAATCCTCGAAAGAGGCAAGTCGCTGGCTTTTCTTAGCGGAAGGTCGTCCTGCCGCGACCCAAGCCTGGATGATCGTGAGGATCGCGCTGACGAATGTGGCTCGGCTCCGCTTCACCCAGCGCTTGAGATCGGGATGGCGATAGCTCCGCTCCTGCGTCGGGTCGACGAGCCCAGCATCAAGTCGCACCATGACCAACCGGCGCGCGATCTCGCTTGAGAAGGTGACGTTGTTGCCGGTGAAGACCCACAGAGCGTTGTTCGGCAGCTCGACCTTCTGAGATTTCCCGAGAAGCCTGTCCGACCATGTCTCCGCCGTGATCGCCGCGGCGATGGACTGGTCCTTGAGTTCGCTGTGAATGTTGTCGAACACGATCATCGACGCACCGCCCAGCAGACTTGCCGTGATCGACTTGCGCCATTCGTCACCATCGGTCTTGCCCACCTCCATCTTTGCGGGGATACCGAAAGCAATCAGCGAGACGACATCCGTCAGAAGACCTGCGCCCGTACCCGGCGTCGGCTTTTGAATGAGGTAGGCTGGCGTCGGTCCCGAGATCATCAAGCGGACGAAGGGGTGCAACAGCATGGCCATGACGTGAGCGAATGAAGCCTCACCCGAATCCGCCCCGTTCCAATCGCGGAACGGAAAATCCACAAAGGGCTCACGTAGGAGTTCGATTGAGCGCTGCAGATCCTCTTCGGTCGGGCGGTCTGGGACAGAGAATTCAAGATCACGCGGCGGCGCATAGTAAGTGCGACTCACTTCGTGATACCCAGGCTTGGCGACCAGATTGCCCTCGGCGTCAAAGAAGGGCGCGTGAACAATCCGTTCGAGCAGCGGAAGGCGCGGCTCGATCAGCTGCATGACGTGATCGCAGATCGCGCGCGGTGCAGAGATATAACGTGTTCGCTCGTCGTCATCTTTGAGCCTCACCCATGTAGTCTGCTCTTCAATCTCGCGCCTGAGCATCTCACGCTCCATTGGGACGGATCGCCCTCGACCATCCTTTCGATCAAATTCAATCAGGTGAATGCATCCCCCCATGGAAAACATGCGTGGCTCCGCATCATTCGCCTTTACCAGCACGTCAGCACAATGCTTTGCTTGCCTGATGGGCTCCTCGGCTTCCCACACGAACTTCTTCTTTCCTTCGGCGAAAAGCGGACCGCCGCCGAATACCGGGTTCTCGAGATCAGCGCGATCAAGCCAGCCGAGATCGAGTATGCGCGCGAGGAACTCCAGCCGATCCCGGCCTGTGCTGCCCTCTTGGCAATGCGCTCCCGAACAGTGGATGGCGAAGCCCTTTTGTCCGTCACCGTTCTCGACAAAGGTGCGTTGTGGTGCTGGCCCGCTGTGCCCCTCTTCGAAAGGACACTCAATAAACAAGCCCCCTCTGGCACGCCGGCCGAGGATCGGTGCTTTCCCTCGCGCCTCCAGCGCGTCAGCAATCCTGAACGTGTTGCCGTACCGGGCAGCGAACATCACAAGTTCTCTGTTCTGGTTGGGTCTTTCCGCTCCGGCCGGGGTCTTGGTCCTCACTGGGGCCTCGTCCTCCAGCAGCTCAAAGTCCCGATAGTCGAGGAATTCGCCTTCCAGAAACACGCTGTCGTATTGGTCAGCACGAGCGCCAATGGGATGCGATGGGAAATAAAAAGTTCGGGTCAGATCCGAACACGCAGGGTCGAACGGAAGCCCCAGAGCGCGACCAATCGACTTGTAGTACCGCTTCCATAAAGCGCTTGCGCCATCGGTTCCGCCGTTCTCGGCAACAACAAACGGCGCCTTCAATGGCAGCACGATCCTGACCTTGTGGACAGGATCGTGCTCCAAGCGGATGCACGCACCCTCCTCAGTTTCGACCAGCTCATTGCCAACTTTCACGTTGGAGAGGTGTCCGAGGCCTTTCCCCTGAAGGTATTCGTCAACCGAGGCCTCATCCGCCTTGTCTGATGCGCCATTCTTCCGAGCCCAGTCTTGATAGTGCGACAGCCTGATGTTCGTGGTCGTCTTCAGATGAGAAAAAGACGTATAGACGGCACCGGCATAGCCGCGGACCTTGATGCGATCGCGGACCTCCTCGAACGTAAGGCCCGCATCTATGTCGAACACAAGCCAACCTATCGAGAGTATGCTCGTTTTCCGTCGTCGCTTTCCGTGAATACTTGCGGGGACAAACGCCGGCCCATTCTTGTTACTGCGCGGTGAATGGCGGGATAGCTCCTGCTTTAGCTCATCGAATGTCAGCTCGCGAGGATACCAAAATAGGCTCGTTGCACTATCGGCTATTGAAATAGCAAACTTAACGTCCCCGGCATGGGAATCTTGAAATTCTTTATTTGACATACTATTTATTCCTTGAACACATCAACTCTACTTAACACTGCCCCTCAGAAGGCGGTGTTTCTTTTCTTAGCGTTTTGCGGCCGCAATCGCCGCCTTGATATCTTCCTCAGAGAATAAAATGCGCTTGCCGAGAACCACGCGTCTTAACGCACCCTCCTTGGCAAGCTTGTCTACAGTCGGGAGACTGATCCTCAAAATCCGAGCTGCCTCGGCCCTCGTTATTAGTTGAAACATTTACACGCTCCTAAACCGGGATTTATTTCATCCGCTCACGGATCATATGTAAGTTGATCCAATTTATATTCAAGAGGTAAATCAGATAGATTATGGTCAAGGAAGGACAAAATGGGTGAAATGAGGCTCAGGGCAGCAAAAAGCGATTGGGCGAGCATGGAAATTATGTGTGGACTACTATCTTAGCCAGATCGAAACTCTGAACGTGCGGCGCCGGCGACACTCGATCGACCCGCGGCTGAATGGCATCGACGTAGAAGGCTTGACCTTCCTGATCCCACTCGATGCCGGCCTGCCGGGCCTCGCGAGATTTGGCCTTGCAGAAACATCGCTCAACTCCATCGATATCGATCCTGACAACCAGATCCCTCCCCTCGGGCTCATCGTCAGTCAGCCCGACTGCCCGCCGCTCGAGCTGCACGACGTCGCCCGCCTGCCGAGCGCCGATGAGGCGGTGGACTGAGATCGGCGCGACGCTCTCTCTATGGAGGGCCGCCTCGGGGTAAAACCCGATAGTTACCTCCGCCCGGGGGAGATCGGGTGAAATTTTGAACTCGCGCTTGAGCACGAGGCGAACCTTGATCTCCTCCCCCGACCTCTGGTCGCCGTAGCGTTCGAAGCCAAGCTTCTCCCAGAAGGGCAATGAGCTTCGCGGGGCGCACTCACCAGTAAGGACATTGACATCATCGCGGATGGCCCGGGCAAGTGAGGCTTTGAATAGCAATGTGCCGGCGCCCTGCCGCTGCTTGTCCTTCCTCACATTGACGATATGGGGCGAGTAGGAACCAACCTGATAGGCGATCGCTTTTTCGTCTTCGCGGATCACCCACAGGTCGCCGTCTACGAGCGAAGCGCTGATACTATCGCGATTGCACCAGAAGCTCTCCTCGCCACCCTCATCAGACTCAGCTTTCAGCCAGTCCAGAATGCACGCAACGTCCCCTGGAGTTGCCTTCTCAACCTTCAAATTTCTACCGCTCATGATCATGTCCTTCCTTGCGGGGCTTGTGTCGCAGCCCCGAGATCGAATTCGCCTACTGGCTGACCTGCCGGGGCGCTCCCTACTTCTCCTCAGCGGCTCGACGATCGCGCCGGATACGCTCGCCCCGCCTTCCATAGGCATCGCAGAGCCTCCGCAGTTCTGCGCGCCGTCGTTCGGAGAGATCCAGCCCCGCAAGGGCATCGCCGAGCCGATCCCAGACGCCAGCAATCGCCCAGCGCTCGGCCCTCTTCCGGATCGCCTCTGCACTCCCATAACGAGCCGGCAAGTGGGTCAATGCCCGACGCGTAGCGCGGCACCAAAGCAGCGCATTAAGGACCTCCCCGTTCGAGATGGCTTCCGAATTTCGGGGCTCCGGCGCCAGGTGCGGTTGAAGCAGTCCGAATTCTTCGTCGCTCAGATCCTGGATCTCAGTCATGCCATCTGGCACTGCATTTTCCGGAAAGTTCCGAGGCTGAAAGGGGCCGCTGGGAAGCGTCGTAGGGTCGATGCCAAGAAGCAAGGCGATATGATCTAGATTTTCGTGGAGCATATTTTCATTATCTCGCGTGAACCTTCGTCTCCGGAGATATATGGTTAATTACGTGAAACGCTTCAATAGCTTGAATTTGTGGTCTGAGATAAGCAGTAACATTTGATAATTCTTCTGGCTAAAGAGGCCAATACACCCCTGTCCTCTCCGCATTTCACCGCTTCGGACCTAGCGCCTCGTCCTCAAGATTTGGCTGGCCGGCGCCTAAAGAAAATTTACTAAGAACGGCCCTCGATTCGCATAAGATGCATTATGGAAACGAGCGCCCGTATAATTCCCATGCTAAGCCACGTTTTTCCCCTGCGGCGTCGGGGTATTCGACATCCCGAATTTAGCTTCATAATAAGAATCCGACGCGCTATTGCCGCACCGTCATGGGACCCAAGACAATATACCCCACAGCCCGCACACGGGGTGCTACCCCGCTCCGCCGAAACAGCACGGACGGCTGAACGGACGTGACGACGCTTCACACTACCTACGAGAGAATGCGAAGGCAGTTTGTTCCCGCTCGAGAGACTGGCCGCCGGCATGCCCATGTGAGTGCTCGGGACGCCACAGTCCAGAAATGCAGGATGCTATCGCGAGCGCTCGACCGCGGCTGGGTGCAGTCATCGCGCTCGACAGCCAACCGATCAAGCCTCATGATTATGAAGAGGCAGGGGATTGCCGAGCGGGGCGAGGCCCGGGTAATGAGTGAAACCGCAGGGCCCCAGTACAGCCTAGCTCAGAGGGGCCGAACCATCGCTCAAGATGAATGAACATGAAGCGATTTTCGAACCTTGGCGCTGGCCTACGCTACTTGAAATTGCTTTGGCGCCGCCACGGCGGAGACGATCGGCGTCTAAGCCGCGCAGTTAGGAAGCAATACGGGGCCGCTGCAGCGCGGGACACCATTCGGCACATTAGACGACATCGCCTTCGTTCGACGAGCCACGCTGTCAACGCTCGCGTCTCAGCTCGTCACAGGCAGAGATCACTCCGCTCGGGGAGCAGTACCGCTAGGATCGACGCATCCGTGATCATTCCGGTCCACAATGAACTGAAATTCACGCTAAGCTGTCTCGATAGCCTACTATCCCACAGGAGCCAGCATCTATTCGAAGTGATTGTAGCTGACGACAGCTCCACTGATGGTACAGTTGAAGCGGTATCACGCCTGCCAGTGCGGCTGCACAGGAACTCAGGCGACAAAGGTTTCGTTGGTAACTGCAATCATGCGGCTCAGTTTGCAACAGGACGGAATATCGTACTGCTTAATAATGACGTGGTGCTGCTGCCACAATGGTTGGATGAACTCGTCGATGAGCTTAATGCCGACCCCACAGTCGGGATCGTGGGTTCACGACTGATCTGGCCGAATGGAAAATTGCAAGAGGCGGGCTCAGTGATTTACTCGAACGGCAAGACCATTCGCATCGGAAACAAAGCTGACCCGACCAAACCTGAGTACAACCACGCGAGGGAAGTAGATTTTATATCAGGCGCATCGATTGGCATACAGACCGCACTATGGAGAAAGCTCGGAGGCTTCGATCGCATCTTCTCTCCCGGCTACTACGAGGATGTCGACTTAGCATTTCGGGTTCGAGAACTGGGATACAAGGTTATCTATAAACCAGAGTCCGCGCTGATACATTTTGGCTCCATGTCATTTAGCGATACAGCAACTGAACTAATGGCTCGCAATCGCAGCAAGTTTTTAAAGAAATGGCATAAGAACCTGGCGCGTCACGAGCAGGAACCCTTAGGCTAGGCACTGAATTGGGGGACAATAACTTGAAAGCCGAACCGACTACAATTCCAGACGTAGTGCGCATCACGCCGACGAAACATGTCGATCACCGCGGATATTTTTCCGAGGTATTCAAGGATGCATGGTTTCGGGCCAACATCTGCGACACAATTTTCGTCCAGGATAACCAATCGGGCTCGGCATCCATGGGCACAATCAGGGGATTGCATTTTCAAATCAGCCCGTTTGAGCAAGGCAAGCTGGTTCGCTGCACTGCTGGCGCGATATTTGACGTTGCCGTGGATATCCGCCGTAGCTCCCCTACCTTCGGACAGTGGGTGAGCGCCGAATTGTCGGCCCAGGCAGGCAATCAGCTGTGGATCCCGCCGGGATTCGCTCACGGCTTTGCCACCGTGCTTCCTGATACCGTTGTCCACTATAAGGTCACCGCGCCGTACAGCCCTCAACATGACAGGGGCGTCCGGTGGAATGATCCCGAACTCGGGATCCCTTGGCCAGTAGGCTTTATGGAGCCGATACTATCCGAAAAGGACCAGTCGCATCCGTTTCTAAAGGAGCTTTCTGGAGCCTTCCTTTAAGTCATATTGGGGAAAAAGCAATGCGGGTCATAGTAACAGGAGGGGCTGGCTTCATAGGCTCCGCGGTTGTGCGCTACTTGGTCAAAAGCATCGGAGCCAGCGTCCTAACAATAGATAAACTAACTTACGCAGGCTGTCGCGCGTCCCTCGCATCCATCGAAGGGGCCGAGAACCACAGATTTCTTCAGGCGGATATCTGCAATAGCGACGTTGTGAACGAGGCCGTTTTGGCGTTTCAGCCAGATACAATCATGCACCTCGCAGCCGAAAGTCATGTTGATCGGTCCATCACCGGTGCTGGCGATTTTATCGAGACCAATATCCTTGGCACGTTCACGATGTTGGAAGCCGCTCGCCATTACTGGACGAGACTGACGCACGAGCGCAAGACTTCCTTTCGCTTTCTGCATGTTTCGACTGATGAGGTGTATGGCTCATTGGGAAGCGACGGGCTCTTCAATGAAACGACGCCATACGACCCATCGTCGCCGTACTCCGCTTCAAAGGCTGCAAGCGATCATTTGGCCATTTCTTGGCATCGCACATACGGCCTGCCGGTCGTCGTATCCAATTGCTCTAACAACTATGGGCCCTACCATTTCCCAGAAAAGTTGATACCGCTCGCTATCCTAAATGCTCTCGAAGGTAAGCCGCTGCCTGTGTACGGAGACGGCTCAAATGTTCGCGATTGGCTCTACGTCGAAGACCACGCCGAAGCGTTACATCTTATCGCAACGTTGGGCAAACCTGGACAGAAGTACAATGTCGGCGGCCGCAATGAGCGACGAAACATTGATGTCGTGACCCACGTATGCTCTCTGCTCGATGAACTGAAGCGGGACGGGGCGCCGCACGCCCGGCTGATCACCTTTGTCACGGACAGGCCGGGACACGACGCGCGCTATGCAATTGACGCCACGCGTTTGGAAACCGAGCTTGGGTGGAAGGCGCGCGAAACTTTCTCATCGGGCATCGGCAAGACGGTCTCGTGGTTTTTGGAGAACGAATGGTGGTGGAGGCCGCTACGTGACCGCGTCTATCTCGGTGAACGCCTGGGCCTTCTAGGAAAGGCGTCGACTTGAAGCTGGCCGTCACCGGTAAGAAAGGGCAACTGGTCCAAGCGCTGCTAGAGATCGGCCCCCCGCTCGGCGTCATCATTGCGCCAATAGGCCGCCCAGGCTTAGACCTAACGCAGCCCGAGAGCATTCTTCCTGCGCTCGCAGCAGCGCAGCCAGATGCAGTGGTTTCTGCGGCAGCTTACACAGCGGTCGACAAAGCGGAGGCTGAGACGGATCTGGCTTTCGCCATAAATGCCGATGGCGCCGGCGCTGTCGCGAAGGCCGCGTCAAGCCTTGGGGTGCCTATCATACATATCTCCACTGATTATGTTTTCTCTGGGGAAAAGCCAACGGCCTATACAGAGGATGACGCAACTGTCCCGCTCTCAGCGTACGGTCTCTCAAAGCTCGCCGGCGAGCAGCAAGTGGCAAATGCGTCTACGGATTACGTCATTCTCCGCACGTCATGGGTCTATTCCCCCTATGGAGCCAATTTTCTCAAAGCCATGCTACGATTATCCGCCAGCAACACGAGTTTAGGAGTTGTGGCAGATCAAATCGGCGCTCCCACTTCTGCACTCGATGTTGCTGACGCGGTCATCAAGACTGCCTCAAGGCTAAGGAATGACCCGGCGCAAGAGCTTCGCGGCACATTTCATTACGCTGCGCTCGGCACAACGAGCTGGGCAGGCTTTGCGGAAGAAATCTTTATCGGCCTTTATCACTACACAGGCAAGCGGGTGCAGGTCATACACATCCCAACCTCGGACTATCCCACTGCTGCAGTCAGACCCTCTAACTCGAAGCTGGCTACCGATAAAATAGAGCGCCTCCACGGCATTACTCCACGAGAGTGGCGCTCCTCAATCCCGATCGTACTTTCTCGCTTACTGCAACAATAAGGGTTCCCCATGAAAGGTATTATTCTGGCGGGCGGGTCGGGCACAAGACTTTACCCGATTACTAGAGCCATATCCAAGCAGCTTATGCCCATATACGATAAGCCAATGATCTATTATCCATTATCCACGCTAATGCTGGCCGGAATTCGTGATATTCTCATCATAACCACACCGGAGGACAAAGAGGCATTTAAGCGCCTGCTTGGCCAAGGGTCGCAGCTCGGAATTTCCCTCTCCTATGTCACACAAGCCGTGCCTAACGGACTGGCTCAGGCGTATGTCTTGGGCGCCGATTTCGTCTGCGGGTCGCGATCGGCGCTGATTTTGGGAGATAACATATTTTACGGGCATGGCCTGCCGGACTTGTTGGAGCGCGGGGCCTCCCGAAACGAGGGCGCGACTGTGTTCGCTTATCATGTTAGCAATCCTGAGCGCTATGGTGTCGTTGAGTTCGACAGCGAAATGCGAGCAATCTCAATCGAGGAAAAGCCGAAAGCCCCCAAATCCAATTGGGCTGTGACGGGGCTTTATTTTTATGACGAGGAGGTCGTAGACTTTGCAGCGCAGATTAGGCCGTCGGCCCGCGGAGAATATGAGATCACTGATTTGAATCGGATGTATTTGGAAAGGCAGAAGCTGTCAGTTGAGCAAATGGGGCGAGGGTTCGCATGGCTCGATACTGGCACTCCGGAAAGTCTGTCCGAGGCTTCGCAATTCGTCGGTAACCTAGAGAAGCGCCAGGGTTTCAAGATTGGCTGCCCCGAGGAGATCGCCTACCGTTTAGGGTTCATAGACAGCGATCAACTGCTCGAACTTACAAAGGGGCTCACAAACAGCGAATATGGACGTTATTTAACAGATCTTCTAAGGGAAATACCTTGCAACTGACGCATTGCCTCGTTCCAGCCGCAGAAAATCGGGTTGCAGCAGCCTAGCGCACAGCCATGTTTCCAGAGCATAGACTATTGCCATCCAACGCTCCTGGCGCACGGCGGGTCGCGCTCGGTTTGACGCTGCTGATCTCACATTCGATCGAGCGCTTACGGCATTCGAGCAATAGAGAGCTACTCACCTCAATCCACACGGAGCCGCGAGATCCGCCAGTGGGGCACGCCAGCGCCGCAGAGCGCGGAGGACACTGCCGGTGACAGCCGGCGAGCGCCGTGTGACGGCCCCGGTCGAGAAAGGATCTGACGTGGAGATTCTTGTCTCGTACGGTCGGGGACCACCGAACACGGCGCTGACAGCCTATTGAGCCGAACAATCTCTTAGATCACCTCCCAACTCTCGCGAAGCCCCTGACGACGGACAGTTCCATAAAGGTCGCTTTTCAATAGTAACGAAGGAGATATTTCCTTGGCGGTTGCTCTGTGGCGATGCGGCTGCGCCCCCCTCCCGATAGCCAACTATAATAACTGGCGTGGCCGGACGAAAAGAATGGCTTCCGAAAAGCCATCTGGAACTCATAGTGATCTCGGAACCAGGTCCTGTCGCTACCTTTAATGGCCTCGCCATTATCAAATTCCTCCAGGGCCCAAGGGAGTCTCGCCTCGGGGAAATCAGAAAACTTTGATACTTCCTGATCATAATCCCCAATAATCTCATTTATCCCGTCATTATAACGACCAAAGACCTCAAACATGCGCCTGGGGACATCCTTATCGTAACCCGAAAAGTGGAAGAATATGAGAGGCTCCCCGCCGGCAAGGTACTGACTGCCGCGCTTGGTAATGGGTCTGGTCGATATATTCCACGAGGCAACATTGAAGGCTCGATCTCGAAGTATGTGGACGTTGTCAAACAAGGCGGGTAGTAGATTGAACCACTTCTGATCCGTGAACAAGCCCCGTGCATGGTCGTCGATGCAATGCGCCAGCATGCGTCTGCACCAAAAATCAACGATTCGCCGGCCGTTCGGCCCGCCTCTTACTCCGAAAAATCCAAGATTGAACACGCCATGCGCAAGTGAAGATACCTCATTATAATGAATATCTGCTTCAGATATCCCTTCCTCAGTGCAGTGCGGCGTCAAGAGCGCATCGCACTCATCAAGGCGCGATGAAAGCCCGTCGATGGATCCGAACATTTTGATGTCAGGATCGAAATAGAATATCTTCCGCCAGCCGGCCTCCATGAGTTTTCGGAAATAGAATGGCTTGGTTGCGGTGCAGAGTTCAACTACGTTATGCTTGAACGCCCAGGAGTGGAAATTGTCGATCCCAAGTGCGGAAACGGGGAACGCCACATCGACGTTTGGCCAGTCCTTCGCGCCAGGTGGAAGCGCATCGTTTAGTAATATGTGAAATTCGCAGTTTGGATTATATTGCTTTAGCGACTTTGCAAGAACCAGCGCTTTGGGCAGATATTTGAGGTTGATGCTTGTGAAGGCAACCGCTTTGCTCCTCCGGCAAGTCGAAAGCTCTAGCGTGAAAGGGGCATCCAAAGCCTCACGAAGGCGGCTTTGCGCTTCAGTTTCCATGTTACTCTTAGTTGCGAAACTCGATGCAGCTGGCGTATTCTGTTCGCGCCCCCCCGAGGGGGACGCGCAAGCGAGGATTAACCGCGATTGAGTGGTAAAATTCGCAAAACGAAGATCAGTCATCCGCCGCGCTTCGCAAATGGCTTCGCGCTGAATATTGAAATATCGCTCGGCTTCCAGATGCGATCCTCTTCGGGCACGTGCGACCTCCTCATCAGCTGGTAGATGGTAGCTGCTGGTTATTCGTGCGGTTGATACGATCTGCTTCCCAAGAAAGAGTCTCGTCCAAAACAGCCAATCCTCAAGCGCGTCTAAATTCTCATCAAACATGTCTTGAGGAGATCGCGACGCGGCGCGAAATAGCACAGCCTGCAGTGGGAATAGGTTTCTGTTGAGAAGCTCTCCTGTTGAGCCGCAAAGAGAGTAATGGACCTCCTGCTTGCGGGGCACATCAAACAGACCGGTCGAGCTATTGAGGTCCGCATATATCGCAGTTGCTGCAGCGTAGGCACCTGCTGCATCCGGGAAATTGGTTAGGAGTTTCAGTAGCGTCTCGCAATGTGAGGGCTCAAAAAAATCATCATCGTCAAGGAACCCGATGAAGTCACCAGTCGCGTGCTTTAGTCCAATATTAGCTGCGGCCGAGCGACCGCTTTTGATGATGGGGATATATCTCACAGACAACGTGGGGTAGGCTTGTCGAATTTGATCAACAGTTGCGGAAGATGCTCCACCCGCGCCGTCCTCGACGACAATAGCTTCAATCTGGGAATAGGTCTGTTCGGCTATGGACTGAAGTGCGCGCATCAGGAGCTTTCCGCGGGTGGGAATGGTTCGCACCACTATTGAGATTAGTCCCATTCGGGTTAGCCTTCCTCGTTCAGCCTGTTCGCTATTTCCTGGAGGCGCTCTTCATGCAAATGATAATCTTTAGGCGCCCAATATGAATGATGAGAGGATTTCAATATCTCCGCATCCATCGCTGTCAAGCTAGGTAGCGCTTTAGGCATGCCATCTTCGAACTGGCTGCGCGCACGATATTTCTCTTTCCCGTTTCTGAGGCGCGCCGACAAGCGCTGCGGCAGTAATGGCGAGAAGGCGACGGCAAGACGATAGGCCGTGAATTTCTGAAAACTCCTATTTTGCACGCGTGCTATAGCGGTTCGCAATGAGTTGCCTGATTTGCTAGCGTAACCGGCATGATTGCAAGCGCGAGATTGTTCAACAATGACTCCCCTCGCGTTTTGGCGGCGACGAAGTAGGATGGCTTTCGCAGATTGTCGCGCTCCGGTCACTAACTGCTTCAAAAGCCAACTCTTTGAACGGACATTACGTTTCAGCCGAGCCAATTCAGCTTGCAGCGGCACGAGCTCCTCCAAGCGTGCACAGGCAGCAGATACTTGTGCTGTGAGCTCAGCTTCAGACAGGTTTGAATGAGGTGCTTCGCGAATCTCCCGAAGAATCTTTCTGTATTTCTTCCTCTTGCGAAAATATACAGAAAACGGAAATTTTCCCGTGCGATGGGCCAGCCGTTGCGCACTCGATAGAAGCTGGTTCAGCCGACCCATCTCCGTACGCAGTAGCGACACTTCCGCATTCTTGCTATTGACCTCGCCCGTGAGGTTGCTGATTATGGCTTCTGACCGCTCGACGCGTTGGAAAATATCATTCCGCGTCGGCAACTTCATATCGAGAAGGTTTTGAATAGCTTGATCGGATGTGGCTCCGAAGACGCACTTGTGAAGACCTGACTCACGCGCAACAAGATCGTTCCTACATTCGTAGAAGGGAGCCATGCTGAGCGCATCGAAGACACTAGCGACCAACTCCCCCCACGTATCTATTCTTGGGTCTTCCGGACGCCCGATCGTTGTAACGTCTCCAGCAAGCGATGTGATTGATCGAAAAACCAGATATCGAAAAGGCACTCGTTCGGATGCCCTCCACTCGCGGTCAAAGAAGCGCCAATCTCCGTCTGCAAGTCTTATAAGATTGTGAGGAACGGCATCTATTAGTGATCCAGGCACGTCGATATCATACTCTGCAGGGTCCGGTGGTTGCCCGACCTCGGCACTTGCGATTTCGCATACGATGGCGTGGTAGGTTTTAAAGAAGGTGACTACAGCCTCGGTGCTCCAGCCGTCGATGGCCACGATCGAAAGAAGCTCTTCGGACAGCAACTGCCCGACAAAATAGGGTGCCTCAGGCTCGGGACTGAATCCCAGGCTCATGTGGTCATCCTCTGACGGCGGCCCAAGTCGATGGTTGCGCAGAAGAATCTGGCCATTGTCTTGCTGTTCAAAAATGGTTTGCTTGCAATAAGTCGCCTTGCGATTCGTAGCGAAATGCCAGGCAAGCGGGCCGGGGATCTTTGCTGATCGAGGGCTCGCGTAGGCGATGAGGAGCAACGAGTTCGAGAGATCGGGTGCAATTCCGTTTGAGGCAATCTGAGGCCACACACGTTCTGGTGCGAAAAAGGGCTGGTGCGGCAATTGGGGGTCGCGCCGTACGCTCTGCGCAGCAATCGCTGCGGCTTTGAAATCCCGGTGACTAAAGGCTGTCGCCGCAATAATCGATGTTGGCAGTTTGTAGTCTGGGAATGGGAGAAGGAGCTCAGTTTCAGCAAAGCCACT
Organism: Pseudomonadota bacterium; assembly: GCA_023410905.1. Classification (GTDB taxonomy): domain Bacteria; phylum Pseudomonadota; class Alphaproteobacteria; order Rhizobiales; family Hyphomicrobiaceae. The sequence goes on along the minus strand of JAEYPL010000055.1, from coordinate 13,393 downwards.
TGCCAAAACCCTTCGCTCGAGTTCCTGCCGACCGAAGGTCCGCACTCCACCACGCTGGTATCTCCCCTCAATTCCCAGCATGCGTTCACTTAGATGGTCTTCCAGAGCTCCCGCGAAATATTTGAGGCCAAGTTGGTTCTCTATCGCAATTATCAAGCGGCCGCCAGGTTTCAATAGCTGATGAGTTCTCCCGAGCATTTCCGCCACAGGATCTCGACTAGATGAGTACAAGTTTGCATATTCGAGCACGCCGATCAGCGTGACGAAATCGAAGCGTCTCTCTGTTCTGAAATCAGAGAAGCGCTCGGCAAGGACCTTTACGTTTGCGAGATCCAGAGTTCGCAGCCGGGCAATCCTAGCCCTTCGGATGGAGCCTTCCACTGCAAGTACGTGCGCTCCGCTCTCTCCAAGAAAACGAGTGATTGCGCCGCACCCTGCCCCAACTTCCAATACCTCCGCACCGCAGAGATCCTTTGAAAAAGGGCGAACAATATTAGCCCGCATAGGTGATAGATGGTAGGTAGTCACCCAGTCTGTACAAGACGCTCTAAGAGAATCTGAAAGCACCGATCGGTCGATTGTTCCCGTAACGATCCGTTCTAGTCGCGTCTCAGCATCATAGCCGTCGGAATACGGTATGCCGACATAATCGGCGCGTCTAAAAATCTGCAGAGCGACATCCAGCCGATAGTCGGGATCGAAGTTATTCGCGTAGTTGTTGTTTCTCATCCCGCCCTCAGTGCAGTGCTCGTTGTGGCGCATTGGCCGGCCCGGATTATGTCGAAATAAGCCGGCCTCCGGGATTACTCGGTTAGCCTGCTCGGCATCGCATCGATTGCGCGGGCCACGCGCTTCTGGCCCGGAACCATGCGAACATCTGAGCTACCTGAGGTTGGGCAGGGAAGGCCGCCAACGTCAAGCCGCATCCCCCTCGTCGAGCGATATCGACAGCATACATCTGCCCAATCCCCACAGAGAACCATCAAATGCGGCTCGGCGCACGGCGCACTTGCGACCAGTCCGAAATCGGGCCCGTCAAAAGATCTCACGCCCCCGTCAGGGCGCGATCATCGCCGCTGCGAGAGTCGTTCCCATACAGCGATCGTCGCAGAAGTCACTTCTCTTTGAGCATGTCAGAGCCACGGCCGCACGCCACCAATCACCAGTAGCACATGACGCCGAACGATAAATGTTGCGCCTTGCCCACTCGGGCCACGTTCAAGGACCTTTGCGCTTGCGGAACTGATGGAGTGAGGAGCCAGAACGCTTCACTTACGGGTGCTAAGTCACCGCGTGGCGCCGATGGCGACTCAATAGCTCGCAATGTCAAGTGCCTCACTCGCGCGTTGGCCTCAGACCTGATCAGGCGTTGCGCCCGGCCCGCCATTGACGGAAGTGCCGCTTCCAGGTACCGACGCAAAGGGCTGGTGGCCGCCACTTGCCGGGCGGTGGTGGCGGCGCGGCGTGCTGCTGCGCGGGCGGGGGCGGCACGATGCGGGCGTGAAGTCGACGAGCTGCTCGCGCTCTTCCAGGCCGATCCCGGAGAGGCGCTCAACCAGATACTCCTGCGCGAACACGGGCGCACTCCAGGGCAGCAGCTTGTAGCGATGCCAGCCGCTCACGGCCGCCGCCCGGAAGCGATCATACTGGGTATGCCATCCGAACCGAAACTTCTCGGTGTCGGAGCGGGGCAGGCGGTGCGCAAAGATCTTCTGCTGCGCCTGCTGTGCCGAGCGCAGAGGATAGTGCTTCATCAGGAACTTGAGAGGAAACACGCGCCGCCCCGTGAAGGCCGCGTCGTGTCCTCCCGTGGAAGCCAGGTCGACGGGCGTGCCGGTATTCTTCCATCCTTTGACCTGCTCGAAATGACCGGCGCGCCGGCCGAACTCGAAGAACCGCAGGTTCTGCTGAAAAGGGGCGACGGTATCGGGCTCGGTGTGGAGGAAGCGGAAGTCGATCACCGTGAAGTCGATGGCGTTATAGCCGAGCGCATCGGCGTGGCCGATCGCCTCAGCGATGGTAACGCCCTGCCAGGGTGAGGACCGGATCTCGTCGGCATCGTGGTGCATGATCCAATCGACGTCGAGCGTAGCGGCGTACTGGGCCGTATGCGTAAGCTGCGCGTGCCACTGGTACTGGTCGGCCGGAGCCTCGGGAAAGCGCCCCGAACGGATGTCCTTGCGGCTCTGCAGATACTCCCAGGAGCCATCGCTGGACCAATTGTCGAAGATGTGAGGCTCGACGCCTTGCTGCAGCAGATGATCTATGACCTCGCCGATGATATCGCGCTCGTTGTAGGTGTGGATCACCGCGGCAACGCGCGGGGCGGGCGCGGGTTCAGGCCGGCGGGCTTCCCGGCCGGCGATGACCAGGATGGTCGACTTCACGCGATGGCGGTCGGTATTGATCGTGTGACCGATGAAGAAGCCGGTGGGCAGGCCGCGGTCGCAGAGGAAACGGCCGAGTTCATCGGCGCTCCATTCCATGGTGTGGGCTTCGTTGAGGGGCGGGCCCTGGTCGAGGAGGCCGCGCGCCAGAGTCCGATCGGGCGTGGAGATGAGGAGATATCGGCACGCACGCGCGATCTCGCCGAGCGCAGCGGCCAGACGGTCGGGCGAACGCAGATGCTCGATGACATCGGCGCAGATGACGATGGCATCATCGAGCGCCTCACGCGGCAGGGGCGGCACGCCATGTTCGAGATCGGCGGCGATGAACGTCGGCTTCTTGAGGTAGCCGCGCGCGATTTCGAGGGCGGGGGCGGCATCCACGCAGATGATGTTGAGGTGCGCGTTCTCGAACGCCCGCAGTTTGTTGCCGTTGCCGCAGCCGATATCGATGATGGTACGGGCGCCGCTCCTCTTGGCGAGGTAGGTGGCGAGCTCGTACACGTGCGGCTGGTAGGTGACGTCGGAGGGCGTATCGAGGAAAAGAGGATTGTCGCCGCGCGGTGCGTAGTCCGCGGGCAGGCGCCAGCTGGCCCCGTTCATCATCATCCCTCCCGTTCTAGCGGCGCTTGCGCTCCGCCTCCGCCCCGGCTGACGAGCCTACGTCAGCAACCACCAGTGGAGAGTAACCCATGAAATCGATTGTTGCACTTCTCACCACGGCACATGCGTAAGCGTCCGCTGACGACTGCGGTCAGCCCGCCTTGCGTTTTCGGGACGGACGCGACCAGCGCTTGGTCAGGGTTGCAAGCTCGCGTCGCATGACCTCGGTGTCGACGGCAGCGGGGTCGAAGTTGGCGTCGTAGTATTCGGTGAACTCGGCGTGACGTGACGCTCGTGGCTGGGATCCTTGATCGCTTCCAGGTATTCCTCGTATCCGGGCGGCCCGCCGATGTCCTCGGGGCGGACGACGGCCGATCGCCTCGACGAACTGCGGGTAGCGCACACCGGGCTCGGGTGCGACGACGTACTCGACAGGGATGGTGTGTTCCCAGCCGTCGCCGAAGTCGTAGAGATAGGTCATCCGCTTCGCCGGTATCTTCCAGCACGTCGATGAGCTTGGCCTGGCGGCATCGTTCGGACATCCGGAACGGCCCTGCTGCGTCATCAAGATCCGTGGAAATCTGGCTCACCGTGAGCATACCTTGACGTGACGATGCGCCGCAAAGTCTTTTTTTGCAATGGCATCATCTATCCCTAGGCGCTGACGGGCGGGCAAGCGTAGCTGCAGCTCCAAGCTCAGCGAATAGTCAACTCCTCAAGCACGTCGCTCATAGAGTTGCAAAATGCTTCGCGACTGAAGAGGGCGTGATACAATCGTCTGCTCGCTACCCGAAACTCATGCGGCGCATCGAACGCTAGGCTAGCAGCCTCTGCAAACTCTCTTGGCTCGTCGTAAGCGCTCAGGCCGGCAGCTTTGACGTCCTCCCTAGGAAGGCCGCGGTAGGCAAAGGATGTTCCTACGATAGGTAACCCAAATGCACAGGCCTCGATCGTCTTTATTGAAACGCCGCGCCCCGACACCATGGGCGCCAGTACACACCGCGAGCCGCGATAGCACCGGGAAACATCGCGCACGTTACCGGTGAAGAAGCCGCCGAACTTGTCTTGAAGCGCCGGGTTCTGCCTTTTCACAAGATCCTTCACAGGCCCCACTATCGTTATCGTCCGCCGTTGATCAACCAACGGCCAGACATCTTCGAGAAGCCACCGCACTGCGTGATAGTTCGCAATGTGCCGGGCGCCGACAAATATGAAATCGGAGAAATATCGCTCGTCCCCGCACTCGTCCTCTCCAAAGCTACTATCAACTGTGGGTAAAACAAGCTTGTGGGCGACGCCCGGGAGACGGTCGCGGAAGAATTGCTCATCGTCCGACGAAACGTGGATCAAGTAATCGGCGCAAGCAAGGGCCTGCAGCTCGGTGTCCAGCAGCACGTCGAATGTATCTGGCTGCCCCGTAAAAGGGTTAGACTCCGAGTTGTCCAGCAAAACGTGGCTCTGCACATCGTGCGTGACAACCGCAATGGGTGACGCGCTCGGCAAGCTAGCCCGCAACTTCATCGCCACTGGCAACGTATAGACATGGTTCGCAAGAATGAGCCTGATGTCGAATTCCCTCGCAATGCCCAGAATTCTTCGAGGAAGGCTGGCTGCTTGCCCCGGCTCAAGAGCCCAATGCATCGAATTTTGCTGTCGCCACCGGCCGCGGAGCTTACGCAGGATTCCGGGCTTTGAGACACGCCACCTGAAGGCGGCAACATCGGTGAAATCCGCGTTGAGGTCCGCCTTCTCTTCGTCGAACCGCTTCCAAATCTTTCTGGAATAAGAATCGGCCCGCTTAAAGGGACAGGCAACAAATATCGTCGCCCAACCCAAGCCCCTGAAATAATCGATCTGGGCCTGCATGACTTTGCCCGTTCCGCTGCGTATCCATGGCAGGCCAGTGATAATCACTGCGGGGCGCTTACTCATAAAGGATGCTCACCCCAATCATGGTGCCGCTGCTTCCGCCGGACGCCGGCAATCATTGAAAACATGGCAACTGAAGAAATCGAGTGCGGCATCACCGTCATCGGCTGTCGAACGCCCACTCGGAACTCATGCATCTGCGGCAAAATCGCCGAACTGCAGGCGGTGCAACTTTGCGTAAAGGCCAGCTCGCCGAAGTAATTCTGCTTGCGTTCCACTTTCGACCACGCTGCCATGGCTCAACACATGTATCACGTCCGCCTTCGCCACTGTGGCCAAACGATGCGCGATGACGATGGTCGTTCGCCCTCCTGTGAGGGCCTGCAATGCGCTCTGAATTATCTGCTCGGCCTCGCTATCCAGCGCCGATGTCGGCTCGTCGAGCAAGATGATAGGAGCGTCCTTGAGAAATGCCCGCGCAATCGACAAACGCTGTCGCTGTCCTCCCGACAGCCGACCTCCGAGTTCTCCAACTGGCGTGTCGTACCCCTGCGGAAGGTTCATGATGAATTCGTGTGCGTGCGCCGCTCGCGCAGCGGCTACAATGTCACTTTCCGAACGCTCCTTCAGAGCACCCAAGAGGTTCTCTCTCACGGTCCCTTCGAAAAGGAAGACGTCCTGACTTACCAATGCCACCTGCCTTCGAAGTGAGGCGAGCGAAACGTCGGCAACACATTGGCCATCAATCGAGATCAGGCCACTTGATGGCCACCAAAGGCGTTGCACCAGATTAAAAACTGTGGTCTTGCCACTACCTGACAAACCAACCAGCGCTGTAGTCTTGCCTGGCGGGGCAACAAAACTCAACGACTTCAATACTGGCGCGTCAACGACATAGCCAAAGTTCACATTATCAAATCGAACTTCACCGCGCTTCAGTACCAGCGGGCTTCTGACTGGATTGTCAGCCTCGACGGCAGGCGTATCCAGTACGTCGTAGAGCATCTTGACCTGCACACCAGAAGTCACAAGCTGCAATTGAAGCTTCGAGAGGCGACGCAGAGGTTCTCCGGCCATGAGAAGCGCAGCAATGAATGCGAAGAATTCGCCCGGCGTCTGCCCGTGCGATATCGTACGCCAGCCGGCATACGCGACCGCAGCGGCAATCGCGAGCCCAGCTGCGCTCTCCAAAAGTGGGTTCACTCTCGCCTTGACCATTACCATTCGGTTGTTCAACCGTTGAACAGCCTCGATTGCCAAGGCCGTCTGCTCCCGCATTTTGTCTTCAAGCTGAAATGACTTGATGATGCGTATGCCTTGAACCGTCTCACGCATGCTGGAGATGACCTGCGCCATCGAACGCACCTCACTCCCCGCAACCTTCTTCACTCTCCGGCTTAGCTGCCTCATTCCGTAAGCTACACCCGGTCCCACAATGATCAGAACGCTTGCCAGCACGGGGTCCTGCAGGACCATGACAATAAGGAGGCTGGCTACAGTAAGAAGATCCCGACCGAGACCAACGGCCAGAAGGTTCATCATCTCGCGGGCTGCTTGGGCATTCATCGACATATAGGTGATAAGCACCCCCGAGCTGCGCTCTTGGAAGAATGCTGCATCCATGCGAAGCATATGATCGTAAAGTCGCTTCTGCATTCGAGCGACTATCTCATTGCCGATGCGGCTGAGTAGAACCTCCTGGATGTACGCTGCCGAACCTTTAGCTATGAAGAGACCGGCAATGAGCACTGGGAGCCATAAGAGCGCCTGCTGGTCTCGCTTGACGAACACATCGTTGATGACGTCGCGCATGAGCCAAGCAGTGAGCGCCGTTGATCCTGCCACGATCGCCATGAATACGAATGCTACCGCGTAACGTGGCGCGTACTCCCAGCCGTGCTCACCAAGCAGTCGCTTTACAATGGGCCAGATAGGCTCGCTGGTCTTCATCGTCGCTGGCTTCCGGTATAGTCGTTTCGAGATGATCGGCCGCGTAAGCGTCAGTGCCTTACTATACACGCTGCGCTCGGCCCATCATGCGCCATGGCCGCAAACTGTCCAATCAGCCCGGGCCAAGATGGAACACAACCCCGTGGCCACGTCGCAACATTAGAAAATAAAACGCGGAACTTCGAAAACGCGCTGTGGATAAGTCGCGCGCCCTCATTGCTTCGCCCCATCTTAGTCTGAATCATGAATCTTTGCGCGGAGGTTACAACTTGAGCTCGCGTCTTTGATTGATTGATTGGATTGTGCCACTGCTTGATGAACTCTGTGGGGTAATTATGCCGTCTGCAGCCAAATTGATCGCGTCACCCGAATCGATGGCGCGAGTATCTACCATCGGCAATCCAGCCGTAAGTGTTATTCTCCCGACCTTCAATCGCGGCCACACTATTCTTCAAGCTATTCAAAGCGTCTTGGCACTTCGGCATGAGATTGTTGAGATCATCGTTGTGGATGACGGCTCCAGCGATGACACCCTAGACATCATTGCAGGGTTGGAAGATCCGCGATTGTCGGTCGTAAGTCTGAAGAGTAATCGCGGCGCTGGCTTCGCGCGCAACACTGGCATCGGACTAGCCCGCGCGCCATACGTTGCTTTCATCGATTCAGACGACGTGTGGCTTGCGGATCGTCTTGAACTTCCGCTGTCAATGCTTCGAAGTCACCCGAACGTCGGCGTGGTGCTTTCTGCGTTCACTACCGAGAAGCGGGGTAAGCAAACGCACTACGAGATGCCTGACCGCATTTATGGTGGAAGCGAACTTGAGAGCCTCGTTGCGCGTCACGTCCTCCAACCCACGACGTCGGGGCTGACGTTTCGAAAAGACCTACTATCGAGTGTCGGCGGTTTCAATACAGAGCTCCGTTGGATGGAGGACTATGATCTAGTCATGCGGGTCGCTCGCCGGACTGATGGCGCGACTATAAATAAGCCGCTGTGGCACAAGCGGTGGCAGCCCGACGGCGTCTCATCGCACCACAATACTTACTTGCCATCGCTGCTGACTTTTCTTGCAAGCCACTCGATTTACAGTGATCGCGAACTCGAATTCCGCAACTATCTGGTTGCTCGGCATCTGGCGAAAACCGCATACTATTCAGGCCTCTTGAGTGCAATGAGAGACTACAGCGAGGCGCGCCAGCGGCTTTCGCCGGAATTGCCACCGCTGTCAGTCCTTATGATGAAGCATTTCAGGACCCGTAGGTCCCGACGCGCCCAGAAGCGAGAGCTTCTCGGCGACATCGATAAAGGCGGGCAAGTCTTTGCACCCTTCTCCGCCCTGGCCGGAGTTGCGATGATGGCCGCTGAGGTCTGTCAGAGCTTCATTTGAGGCGCGCCCTCGCAGCCAAGTCCATACCTCAATGCTTTTTTGCATTCTGAGCAGCTCACAGTGAAGGTCGTCATCGCACTTTGCACGCGCAGTCGCCCGGCCATGCTACGCGATTGCTTAGCGTCCCTCTTTGCGCAAGAAGTGCCCGCTCTCACTACGCCGATCGCTCTGGTGGTGGAGAATAACCAGGTCGCCGACTGCGAGGCGGCAGTGAAAGCAGCTGGCCAAGCCGCACCAGCAGACTGGCGCGTTCTCTACGCGCTCGAGCCCCGTCTGGGCATACCAATGGCGCGCAATCACGCCCTGGAGGCCGCTCTTGAGCTTGAGCCAGATTGGATAGCGTTTCTCGATGATGACGAGGTGGCGTCACCAGGGTGGCTCTCCGCCATGCTCACCTGTGCTAGTCGCTTCAACGCTGATGTGGTTCATGGCCCTTTGCACTTCGACTACGCCACAGCTCCCCCAAGCTGGCTCCCATCACAATCGCCCAAGAAGCGGCCATCCGGTACACGACTACTCACCGCGCACACCAACAACGTCATGATGCGGGCAGACATCGCGCGCAGCGGCGTAAGGTTTGATGAGGCGATGCACTTCACAGGAGGAGAGGACTCCGATTTCTTCTATCGTGTGGCTGAAGCCGGCTGGCTCATATGTTGGGCTGATGATGCGATTGTGCGCGAAACAGTCAGCCCCAATCGACTGACCATGCGCTGGCAGCTCGATCGAGCCATGCGCGTGGCCTCGAACGCCACTGTAAGTCACATCAAGCGTCGTGGCTTGCGTTCTGCCGTGCTCACTCATGGAAGCAAAGGCGTGCGCCGCCTGGTTCGAGGCATTATCATCGCCGCAGCGGGCGCCTTAGCAGTCCCGCTCTATCCAAAGCGCGGCAAGCCGCTGGCGTTCAAGGGTTTACAGGACGTCTGGTCTGGCCTCGGCAGCCTTGCGGCCTTTGTGCTCAAGCCGCCACAACCTTACGCACAAGTCGATGGCCACTGACCGTGCTCACCATGCCAGCGAAGCGTCTGAGCTCGCTCAAACAGCTTCCTTGCAGATGTGCGGTTTGACTGTTACGGTTGAGCTCAGTGACAGTCCGTAAAATTATTCTGGATCAATAAGTTACGGAGACGCATGCCGCCTCCTATCGACCGCACCATACATCGGCGTGATATCATTATATTTCAACTCATTGGACTGGCTGCCCCTGAGCGGCTGCGGGTAGCTATGGCCCGCACGACGCCATCATCATCCCCATTGGCCGGGGCGCTACGCGCGACTACTGAAAGCCTGCCAATGCCGAGCGCGCCGCCGATCATCCGTATTCTCGTCGATGCCGACGCTTGCCCAGTCAAGGACGAGATCGTGCGGGTGGCGGAGCGACACGGCCTCACCGCGATCTTCGTTTCGAATGCCTGGATGCGGCTGCCGGAAAGCCACCTGGTCGAGCGCCGCATCGTTGCCGAGGGCCCGGACGCGGCCGACGACTGGATTGCCGACGAAATCCTGATGGCCGATATCTGCGTGACGCAGGATATCCCACTCGCCGAGCGATGCCTGAAGAAGGGCGCGCGGGCGCTGACACCTAGCGGGCGGCCATTCACGCCGGACAATATCGGCATGTCGCGCGCGATGCGCGACTTGAAAGCCCACCTCCGGGAAACGGGCGACATCCGAGGTGGTCCGCCCGCTTTTGCAAGAGCCGATCGCTCGCGTTTCCTGCAGGCGCTCGAGCAGGCCGTGCAGGACATCCGCTCCGGCCGCTGAAAAGGTCGCCTTTGCAAACTTGAGCTGGGAGTGTTCCTTTACCACCGCATGGCATGAGCGACCGCGGCCGGGAGGGATACTTTGAAAACTCAGAACGACAACTGGGGCGCTCGGGCCCGCATCGGGATGTTCATCGTCGGCAATGAAGCCGTACCCGAGGCCGAATGGTGGGCCATGTGCCCGCCGAACGTGTCGGTGCACGCCGCGCGCGTGACGGCGCGCGCACCTTGGGCGCGCTGGCGCGAGGATCGCACGGGCGTCGAGCTCGAAGCCGATCTCGAACGCGGGGCCTGGCAATTTGCCACGATGCGCCTTTCGGCCATTACCCTCGGACACACATCGAGCAGCGTGCTCGGCGGCAAGGGCTGGGATGAAGCCATTGTTGCCGCACTCTCCAAAATGATCGGCACGGACGCCGTCGTCACGACCAACGGCCTCGACAGCCTCGCCGCGCTCCGCGCATCCGGTATCCGCCGGCCCTTTCTCGTCATGCCGCCGTGGTTCGGCGCAGAAACGCTCGCCGCCGGCGTCCGCTACTATGCCGATCACGGTTTCGCGCCGGCGGCGCATCTCCGCTACGATCCCGGCGCCAAGTGGCGGGATGTGCCAACGCAGGAGATGTATCCGCGCGGCCTCGGCTTCGAGCAGGAGATCGAACCGCTCTACGCGCAGATCAGCGCAGCATGCCCGACCGACGCGGACGGCGTGCTGATCGCCGGCACCGGCTTTCGCTGCGTGGGCATTCTCGATGCGCTGGAGAAAGAGCTGAAGCGCCCGGTCCTCTCAGCCAATCAGGCGAGTCTCTGGCACTGCCTGCGGCTGGCCGGCGTCCAGGCAAAGATCTCGGGCTACGGTAGCCTTCTGGAAATGTGAGCGCGCAGGGCGATCACGACATGAGCACGCTTTCGGCCGAAGCCATCAGGGCATCCGTAGCGCGGCAGCGGGCACGCGCGGAGGACCTGTTCGATCAACTGGCACGCTGCAGCCAGCGCCCGCGCGGCATCACGCGCGACACTTATGGTGCTGGCGAGAATGCAGCTCACGACGTCTTCGCCGAATACGGCGCGAGCCTCGACCTCGAGATGCGCCGCGATGCAGCCGCGAACACCTACGCGACGTGGTCAGGGGCTGACCGTCGCCTGCCGCGCATCATCGCCGGCTCACATCTCGACAGCGTACCACATGGCGGCAATTTCGACGGCGCCGCAGGCGTCGTCGCAGGCCTCATCGCCATCGCGGCGCTGAAGGAACTCGGTGCCGTGCCGCGCCGGGACATCACCGTCATGGGCATCCGTGCCGAAGAGAGCGTGTGGTTCCAGGTGTCCTACATCGGCAGCCGCTCGGCGCTCGGGACACTCCCATCGACCGCACTCGACGCCCGCCGCATCGATACGGGGCGCACACTCGCCGATCATATGACTGCATCGGGCGCCAATCCTGCGGCACTTCGCGAAGGCGGTCGTGAGATCGCGCCGGCGGACGTCCACGCATTCCTCGAAGTCCACATCGAGCAGGCCCCGAGCCTCGTCGAACTCGGCAAGCCGATCGCCATCTGCACCGGCATTCCGGGCAATTTCCGCTATCCGGACGCCCGCATCATCGGTCGCTACGATCACGTCGGCACGCCGCGACGCTTCCGTCGTGACGCAGCGACGGCAGCAGCGGACTTCGCAGTAGCGCTCGACCGACTCTGGCAGGAGCACGAAGCCGCGGACATTCCCATGGCGGCCACGCTCGGGCGCTTCCACACGGACGCTGCAGCTCACGGCATGACCACGGTTGCGGGCGCGTTCCACTTCAGCATCGACGTCCGCGCCTACGACGCGACGGTGCTCGCGAAGCTCGAGGCGCGGCTCAATGGCATTATCCGCGAGATCGAGGCGAGCCGCGGCGTACGCTTCAATCTCGGACCGCGCGCGTCGGCAGAGGTCGGCATCGTCTCGCCGACGATCCGCTCGGAATTGGAGCAGACCGCCGCGTTGCTCGAAATTCCGGCAACGACCATCGGCAGTCCGGCGTCGCACGATGCGGCGGCCTTCGCGAGCGCGGGCGTACCGTCGGCCATGATCTTCGTGCGCAACGAGAACGGCAGCCACAACCCCGATGAAGCCATGGAAATCGGCGATTTCCTCGACGCGTGCGCTGTCCTCGCGGCGTGGATTGCCGCCGATTGCACAGGCCCGGGCGCACCATAGGTTGCATACGCGCGCATCGGCGGCGACGTGAGTACGCCTATTGGAACACTCCCCCGAAATCGCATAGGCCTGATCAAGTAGCATTGCACTGTTGCAACAGAGGCATCCAGCCTTCATAGAAAGAACTGAGCAGAAGTAGAACCCACGCCGCGCAGCATTCCATCAGCACGGTCAAAGGCCTGGCCCGATTAGTGGCCCGCTGCCGACACCAGAGTTCAAACCACTAGTCCTGGGAGGATTAGAATGCGCTTTTCTCGCGCGGCCGCGGCCGCGATCATAGTCTCGTTCGGCTTCGGTAACGCAGCGCAGGGGGCCGAGGTCCGCATGATGACGGGCCCGCAGGCCGGCATCTGGGTTCCGCTCGGTGGCCAGCTCAAGGACGCCTTCGAGAAAGCCGTCCCCGATCTCAAAGTCCAATCTCTACCCGGGGCCGGCATTGCCAATGTTCGCGCCATTCAGGAAGGCAAGGCTGAGGTGGGCTTCGGCAACACCATCTCGACTGCGGATGCCTACAACGGCACTGGCGAAAAGCCGCTCGATCAGAAGCACGACAAGGTCTGCAACGTCGCTACGCTCTATCCGCAGTACTTTCAGATGGTTGCCAATGCCGACGCCGGCGTCAACGAGCTGAAGGACGTGAAGGGCAAGGGCTTCGCCACACAGGTGCGCGGCAACACAGGCGAACTGATCGCTCGCCACGTGCTGCGAGTCGGTGGCCTTACCTACTCCGACGTGAAGGCGAGCTTCACCAACAGCTACTCGGACAGCATCGAGCAGATGAAAGATAACCGAATGCATGTGTTCGCACTCGGTACGGCCATCCCGGCCAGCTCAGTCATGGACCTCGCCGCGGCCCGCGACATCAAGGTTCTCGACCTGTCGTCGATCTACGAGCCGATGCGGAAGATCAATCCGGCCTACAAGCTCGTTACGATTCCGAAGGGAACGTATCCGAAGCAGGACAAGGATGTGCAGACCATCGGCTACTTCACGCACGTCATCGCCGCCTGCTCGCTGCCCGAGGATACAGTCTACAAGATGACCGGCGCGATCCTCGGCGCGAAGGACGGCATGACGGCGGTCAACAAGGAACTCGCAAAGCTGACACCCGAGATCATGGCGCAGGATATCGGCGTCCCGTTCCATGCTGGCGCAGCCAAGTGGTACAAGGAAAAGGGCATCGCAATTAAGTGAGCTCTTCCTGAAATTATAGTCGGGGGGGGGGGGGGGGGGGGGG
>JAEYPL010000280.1 GCA_023410905.1 Pseudomonadota bacterium | reverse complement strand
AGGTCGACGCCCTTCGCGGTGTCGATCTCGGTCTTCGTGCGATGGCGGATGAAGACGGGCTTGCCCCGCCACATCACGGTGATCGCCTGACCTTCCTTGACCGGCGCGACATCGACCTCGGTCGTTGCCATAGCCTGGGTCGATGCATCGGGATTCATCTGCTGGATGAGCGGCCAGAGTGTCGCCGCGCCGCCGACGGCTGCGAACGCACTTGCCGCAACCACCAGAAAGTCGCGCCGTGTCGCATCTTCCGTATGGGCCGCCAAATCAGCCTCCTCTTTCCTGCCCCCAGAGCATGGGCCCGTGAATGGCCTGCCCTGTCTTCAATGACCGAAGTGCCCCTCCGGCCGCCACGTCCGCCATCGGCGTCACTACAAGGGATCGGCATGGCGCAAACTGCGCCATCAATCAGCCATACCCCTGCTGCGGTGTCCCCGTAACATGACGTGAGCCCGCTCCTCCCCGGAACGGGCGATTTGACGCGCGTACTTTTTGCATCCTTTCTAAGCACGCACAAGCGCATAGGCCGACATGGCCGAGGGGCAATTTGGCGCATGGCTGCGCTCGATCAAGGCACCCCGCGCGTCTTGGAACATTACACGTCGAGAAGGAGCGGGATCACCCACCCGATGCGCCTTGCGCTCTATCAGCCTGACATTCCTCAGAATGCAGGCACGATCCTGCGGCTTGCCGCCTGTCTGGGCGTCGCTGTCGACGTGATCGGGCCGGCTGGCTTCGACATGAGCGACCGCAATCTGCGCCGCGCCGGGCTCGACTATCTCAATCATGTGGAGATCGCGCGGCACCGCTCGTTCGAGGCTTATCAGGCTCAGCGAAACGGTCGCCTCGTGCTGCTCACGTCAGCCGGCGACACCGCCTACACCGACTTCGGATTCGCACGCGACGACACGCTCCTGCTCGGCCGCGAAAGCGCCGGCGTACCGGAGAGCGTCCACGCTATCGCGGGTGCGCGTCTGCGCATTCCCATGCGGCCGGGCTTGCGCTCGCTCAACATCGCGGTGGCGGCGGGAATCGTGCTCGGCGAGGCATTGCGCCAGACGGGCGCGGGCAGCTTTGCCAGGGACTAAGCGCGCGGCCAGACCTGCGGGAACTCGGGGCCGTCGAAGGGCGCGCCGTGCTCGAACTCGAGATCGGGGAACGGCGGCGACGTGCGGCCATTGCGTTTGACGAACGTCGCGCCGTCTCCGACCCAACGGAAGGAAATCGCGCGGCGGCGGTTCGCGGTCGTATTGGCGGGCGCACCGTGCAGCGTGCGGAAGTCGAAAGCGACGACATCGCCGGGCTGCATGGCCCAGGAGCGGATCTCGAATTCGCTCTTGCGTGTCGCCATGTCGGGCACGCGCTCGCTCTCGTCACCGGCATAGAGGCTGGTGCCGTCGAAGCGCTCCGGGCGGAAATCCTTGCCCCATCGGTGCGAGCCCGCGACGTACTCGAGCGCGATCTCGGCGGGCACGGGATCGAGCGGCACCCAGAAGCTCACCGATTTCTGGCCCTCGACGAGATAGTAGGGCTGGTCCTGATGCCAGGGCGTCGGCATGGAGTTGCCGGGCTCCTTGACCAGCACATGATCGTGGAAGAAGCGCGCGGTCTTCGAGCGCATGAGCTGCGCTGCAGCTTCGGCCATATCCGAACTGAGCACCGCGTCCCGGTAGCCCGGGATGCGCTGCCAGTTGCAGAAGTCCTGGAAGAAGGGCGCGGTGCCGTCAGCAGGGCGATACGTGCGCTCGAAGCGGCTCGGTGCCGCCATGTTCTCGGCCACCGCGCCGGCAAGCTCGCCAACGCGGTCGGCCAGCAGCCCCGGCAGCAGCACGGCGCCGTCCCGATTGAACGCTTCGACCTGCTCGTCGCTGATCCTGACCACGCTTCTTCCTCCCTGCCTCGCTGGCGCCGACCATGATCCTGCAGATCGGCGACAGAGCCGGCAAGAGCTAGTTGAGCGCGTCCTTGAGGCCCTTGGCGGCCTGGAACTTCGGAACGACCGAGGCTTTGATATAGATCTCGGCGCCGGTCTGCGGATTGCGCGCCTTGCGCGCCGCGCGCTTGCCGACCTTGAAAGCGCCGAAGCCCGGCAGACGCACTTCGTCGCCCTTCTGCAGGGTGGCCTGGATATGTTTCAACACCGCGTCGACGACGTCGCCAGCCTTCTCCTTCGTCAGCTCGGTCTCGGCCGCCACCGCGTCAATCAGATCCTTCTTGCTCATTGCAGTCCTCCTTGCGACGCGCCTACAGCGCGGTCCGGGCGAACAAGCCCCAAAAAGCGAAAAGCCGCGACCATCGCCGCGACACCCGCGCTAACAAGCCCCGTGAAAGGGCCGCGTCAAGCCTAAAATGTACGGTAGCAGGGCCGATTTAGTTGCGTGGAAACGCGATAAATCGCGCTGAACTTGCACAGTAAGTAAACGGATTGTTCGATAACGCACTCGTTACCTGCAATTGCCTCTGCCGCAAAAAGAAAGACGCCCGCCAGTGTGGCGGGCGTCCCATTTTGAGCTCAGAGTTGCAGGTGCTCGTTCAGTGCGCGGTCGGCCGCGTGTCGCCGCCACCCTCCTGCACCGGGCCACCGCCTTCGGTCTCCCAGGCGATCGGCTCCGGCTGCGTGACGAGCGCGTGCTTCAGCACGTCGTCCATCCGCGCGACCGGCGCGATCTCGAGCGCGTTCTTCACGTTGTCGGGGATCTCGGCGAGATCCTTCACGTTCTCCTCCGGGATCAGCACCTTCTTGATGCCGGCCCGAAGCGCCGCGAGGAGCTTCTCCTTCAATCCGCCGATCGGTAGCACGCGCCCACGGAGCGTGATCTCGCCGGTCATGGCGACATCCTTGCGCACCGGGATCGAGGTGAGCACGGAGATGATCGCCGTGACCATCGCGACACCCGCCGAGGGACCATCCTTCGGCGTCGCGCCCTCGGGCACGTGCACGTGGATATCCTTGCGGTCGAACATCGACGCGGGAATGCCGAAGTCCACCGAGCGCGAGCGCACGTAGGCGTTGGCCGCCTGGATGGACTCCTTCATCACGTCGCGCAGATTGCCCGTGACGCTCATCTTGCCCTTACCGGGCATCATGACGCCTTCGATCGTCAGGATCTCGCCGCCGACTTCCGTCCAGGCAAGACCGGTGACGACACCGACCTGGTCGGTAAGCTCCGCCTCGCCATAACGGTACTTCGGCACGCCAAGATAATCCTCGACGTTCTCGGCCGTGACCTCCACCGCCTTCTTGTCGCTCGCCAGGATCTCCTTGACCGCCTTGCGGGCGAGCTTGGACACCTCACGCTCGAGCGAGCGCACGCCCGCTTCGCGCGTGTAGCGACGGATCAGCGTCTGCAGGGCTTCATCGGTCACGCTCCACTCACCGGCCTCCAGACCATGGGCGGTCTGTGCTTCCGGAATGAGATGGCGCTTCGCGATCTCGACCTTCTCCTCCTCGGTGTAACCGGCGAGGCGAATGATCTCCATGCGGTCCAGAAGGGCCGGCGGGATGTTCAGCGTGTTCGCCGTCGTCACGAACATCACGCTCGAAAGATCATAATCGACCTCGAGGTAATGGTCGTTGAACGTGTGGTTCTGCTCGGGATCGAGAACCTCGAGCAAAGCCGACGCCGGATCACCGCGGAAGTCCGAGCCCATCTTGTCGATCTCGTCGAGCAGGAAGAGCGGGTTCGTCCGCTTGGCCTTCTTCATCGACTGGATGATCTTGCCGGGCATGGAGCCGATGTACGTGCGCCGGTGACCGCGGATCTCCGCTTCGTCACGCACACCGCCGAGGCTCATGCGCACGAACTCACGTCCGGTCGCATTCGCGATCGACTTACCGAGCGAGGTCTTGCCGACGCCCGGAGGCCCGACGAGGCAGAGGATCGGCCCCTTGAGCTTGTTCGTGCGCGCCTGCACCGCGAGATACTCGAGGATACGCTCCTTGACCTTCTCGAGACCGAAGTGCTCCTTGTCGAGCACGGTCTGCGCCTCGGCGAGGTCCTTCTTGACTTTGCCGCGCACGCCCCAGGGGATCGACAGCAGCCAGTCGAGATAATTGCGAACAACCGTCGCCTCAGCCGACATCGGGCTCATCTGCTTGAGCTTCTTCAGCTCGGCCAGAGCCTTGTCCTTGGCCTCTTTCGACAGCTTCGTATTCTCGATCTTCTCCTCGAACTCGGCGATGTCGTCGCGCTCGTCGGTGTCGCCGAGCTCCTTCTGGATCGCCTTCATCTGCTCGTTGAGATAATACTCGCGCTGCGTCTTCTCCATCTGGCGCTTGACGCGCGAGCGGATCTTCTTCTCGACCTGCAGCACGGAGATCTCGCTCTCCATGAGCGTGTAGACGCGCTCGAGCCGCTCGGAGACCTTGCTGATCTCGAGAACGTCCTGCTTGTCGGAGATCTTGACCGCCAAATGCGAGGCGATCGTGTCCGCGAGCTTCGAGTAGTCCTCGATCAGGCTGATGGTGCCGAGCACCTCGGGGCTGATCTTCTTGTTGAGCTTCACATAGCTCTCGAACTGCGACATCGCCGAGCGCGAGAGAGCCTCGAGCTCGTCCTTGTTGCCGGAGGTCTCCGAAAGACGCTCGATCTCGGCTTCGAAGTGGCTCGCGTTCTCGGTGTACTTGACGATCTTGGCGCGCGCGCTGCCCTCGACGAGCACCTTCACTGTGCCGTCGGGAAGCTTCAGAAGCTGAAGCACGGACGCAAGCGTGCCGATCTTGTAGATCGCGCCGGGCGTGGGATCATCGTCGGCGGCATTCTTCTGCGCGACGAGCAGAATCTGCTTGTCGGTGCGCATGACTTCTTCGAGCGCATTGATGGAGCGCTCGCGGCCGACGAACAGCGGCACGATCATGTAGGGGAACACCACAATGTCGCGCAGCGGCAGAACAGGGAACACTTCCCTGCCAGCACCTTTTTCCCGGGTCACTTTTTCTTCGCTCATGGTGTCACCGCCTTTTCTCTTCGCCACGGGACCCGATACCGGCATCCCGGCAATGCGTTAACGCTGCTGTTGGGCCTTTTCCGTTGGCCTACCTCGCGACGCGTAACCTCGAGCACTCTCGCCGATCACGCTTACAGGTCTTCGGCCCAGACGGGCGACGCCCACAGCATAGTACGATCGCAAGGGCACATATGGTGAGCCCCACGATAGGGTTAAAGAGCTGTGCAGCTCAGTCGCATTCAGCTATGCGCCGATGCCACCTACCCCCTGCAGGCGGCCCCCTTCCGATCTCAGGCGATCGTGCCTTTTTCTTCGGCACGCTCTGCATAGATGCGGAGCGGCCGGGCACCACCGTCGATCACCTCGGGGCCGATGACGATTTCTTCTACCCCCTTCAGATTCGGCAACTCGAACATGGTGTCGAGCAGGATGCCCTCCATGATCGAACGCAGGCCACGCGCGCCGGTCTTGCGCTCGATAGCCTTCTTGGAGATGGACTTGAGTGCGTCCACCGTGATCGTCAGACGCACGTCCTCCATCTCGAACAGCCGCTGATACTGCTTCACGAGAGCGTTCTTCGGCTCAGACAGAATCTGAACCAGAGCCTTCTCGTCGAGATCCTCGAGCGTGGCGAGGACCGGCAGACGGCCGATGAACTCGGGGATCAGGCCGAAGCGCAGCAGATCTTCGGGCTCGACCGCGCGCAGGACTTCGCCCGTGCGCCGCTCATCGGGTCCGACAACCGTCGCGCCGAAGCCGATCGACGTACCGCGGCCGCGGCGCGCGATGATCTTCTCGAGACCGGCGAATGCGCCGCCGCAGATGAAGAGGATGTTCGTCGTATCGACCTGCAGGAACTCCTGCTGGGGATGCTTGCGACCACCCTGCGGCGGCACGGATGCGACCGTGCCTTCCATGATCTTGAGCAGCGCCTGCTGGACGCCCTCACCCGACACGTCGCTCGTGATCGAGGGGTTGTCCGACTTGCGGCTGATCTTGTCGACCTCGTCGATGTAGACGATGCCGCGC
>JAEYPL010000141.1 GCA_023410905.1 Pseudomonadota bacterium | reverse complement strand
CCCTCGCGCCGCCGGCGCGACGGGGCTTTGTCGAGTAGTGCGCCTCTGGCGCGACCGCCCCGGGCCCCAAGCGGGGAGACCCCGGACCCCCTCTTTTTTAATGTTCCTTCGCCCGGTCGAGAGCTTCGGGCGTGTCGATATCGAGGAAGATCGCGTCCGTGCCGAGATCGACCTCGGCCACTTCGCTCGCACTGGCCGCGATGATGTGGCGGGCGCCGGTATCGCCCTCGATGGCGAGAAGCTCGGGGAAATAGACCCGCGCGAACAATACCGGATTGCCGCGCTTGCCGAGATGGACCGGCACGACAATGCCGCGCCCCTCCTTGGGAGAGAACGCCGAGATCAGGCGATCCAAATGGCGCGCCTCGATGCGCGGCATGTCACCGAGACTGACGATCGCGCCGTCGACGTCTTCGGGCAGCGCGGCAATGCCCGTCTTGAGCGAGGTGCTCAGGCCTTCCGCAAACTCCGGATTGTGCACGATGCGAACATCGAGCCCCGCGAGCGCCTTCGCGACGGCATCGGCCTCGTGCCCCGTCACCACGATCACCGGCGCAGCGCGGCTCGCGAGTGCCGCCTTCACCGCCCGCACGACGAGCGGCACACCATCCAGCATTTCGAGAAGCTTGTTGCGATGTCCATAGCGCGTCGAACGTCCGCCCGCGAGGACGATGCTCGCGATGCGAGGCGCGCGGCGAACGGCATCCATGCTTTCCTCCGCGGCATCGTCGTCAGGCGGGATCTCGCGCGGCTGCGGGCGCGTGACGATTTCTTTGAGCAAGCCGCCGAGGCCCATCGACGCCACATCGGCGGAAGTAACCGCGATACCCGCGAGCCGCCGCTCGAGCACCCAGTCGAAGCCGTTGATTTTCGGAGAAGCCGCACAGCTCGGCGCACCGATTACATCGGCCTTACCGAGGCGACCGAGCAGCATGAGATTGCCCGGATCGACCGGCATGCCGAGCCGCTCGATCTCGCCGCCCGCCTCGACAAGACCCGCCGGAATGACATCCTGGCGGTCGACGATTGCGGACGCAGCAAACACAATGATCGGATCATGCCCCGCTGCCGCCATGCGCGAGATGGCATCGGCGACAGCTTTGGTCTCGTGCGCCACGACATCGCTCGCACCGATCGTGCTTCCGAGCGCATCGAGGCGCTGCGCAATGGCGCGACGGCGCTTCTCGATCAGATTTTTGCGCGTGCCAGGAAGCTGCGTGAGCACGAGGCCTACATTCACCGCGCGGAAGGCCCGCACGTGCATGAGGCCGCCCGCCTCGCGCGCCAGTGCCTCCGCCGCACTCACCACCGCTTCAGGAAGCGCGAACGTGATCACCTTCACGGTCGCAAGCATCTGTCCGCGCGCCACGCGCTCGAACGCCGGAACCGTCGCGACGGTCAAGCCCTCGTCTAGACTGTTGAGACGGCCGAGGCGTGCTGCATCAATCTCGATGAGACCGCCCGCGTCAGCATAGAGGTTCGCGCGCCCGGTGAACGGCTCCGCGACATGCATCGCACTGCCGCAAAGTGCAGCAGCGACGCGCGCCGCAGCAGCATCCTCGCCGACATCGCCCGCTTCGAGCAGCGCTGCCGTTACGACATCGACGCCCGCCGCGGCAAGGCGCTCGATGTCATCGGCATTGAGCACGCGGCCCTTCTTGATCGCGCCCGATGGGGTCGGGATCGAGTGGGCCAGAATAGCGCCAGCCGCCGAGCGCAGCGGAACCTGCTCGAACTTCATCTCGTGTTTCTCATGGCGCGGCGCACGTCACATCCTTACATGGTTGCGCCGAGAACCCAGGGCACGAATTCGGCATCGCCATAGCCGAGCTGCTCCGACTTCGACTTCTCGCCGGAAGCAATGCGCAGCACGTGCCGGAAGATCTCCTCGCCCTTGGCCTCGATGGATACGCCGTCGAGGATATCGCCGCAGTTGATGTCCATGTCGTCGAGCATCTGCTGATAGATCGCCGTGTTCGTCGCGAGCTTGATCGACGGAGTCGGCTTGCAGCCATAGGCCGAGCCGCGCCCGGTCGTAAAGCAGAGCACATTGCAGCCGCCCGCGACCTGTCCCGTCGCCGCGACCGGATCATAGCCGGGCGTGTCCATGTAGACGAAGCCCTTGGCGGTAACAGGTTCGGCATAGCGATAGACGGCCGTCATCGTGCGCGTGCCGCCCTTGGCTGCGGCGCCGAGCGACTTCTCGAGGATGGTCGTCAGGCCGCCAGCCTTGTTGCCGGGTGATGGATTGTTGTCCATCGAGCCATCGTTCTTCGCGCAGTAGTCCTGCCACCACTTGATGATGTCGACGAGCTTCTCGCCCACTTCGCGCGTCGCGGCGCGCCGTGTCAGCAGATGCTCTGCGCCATATATTTCAGGCGTTTCCGAAAGCACTGCCGTGCCGCCATGCTCGACGAGCTTGTCGACGGCCGCCCCGAGCGCGACGTTCGCCGTGATGCCCGAATAGCCGTCCGATCCTCCGCATTGGAGTGCAAGCGTCAGCTCGGATGCAGGAATGGTCTCGCGGCGCGCATTGTTGACCTTCGGCAGCATTTCCTTGATGGCCTCGACGCCTGCCGCAACGGTCTTTTTCGTGCCGCCAACCTCCTGAATGGTAAACGTGCGGAAGGTGTCGCTTTCCTTGATGCCCGTCTGCTCCATGAAGGCCTTGATCTGGAATCCTTCGCAGCCGAGGCCGACCATCACTACGCCACCCATGTTCGGGTTCGCGGCATAGCCCCACTGCGTGCGCTTCAGGACCTCGTAGCCTTCGCCCTTGAGATCAAGCGCGCAGCCTGTGCCGTGCACGAGCGGAATGATGCCGTCGATATTCGGGTACTGGTCGAGAATGCCCGACTGTTCAATTTCGCGCGCCATGAAGCGGGCGACGCTCGCGGAACAGTTAACGCTGGTGAGCACGCCGATGTAGTTGCGCGTGCCGGCCCGGCCGTTGGCGCGCCGGTAGCCCTCGAAGGTCGCGCGCGCCTCGACAGGAAGAAGCGGCTCCTGCTTGGCATCCTTCGCGAAAGCATAGTCGCGGTCGAACTCGCCGAACGCGCAGTTGTGCGTGTGAATGTGCGTTCCGGGCAAAATCGTTTCGGTCGCAAAGCCGATGATCTGGCCGAACTTGAGAACGGGCGCGCCCTTCTCGATCGGCACCGTCGCCATCTTGTGACCGCGCGGCACGCGACCGCTCGCGACAATACCCTGCGCGCGAGCACCTTGCGGGATCTGGTCGACTGCCACGATCACGTTATCGCTCGCGTGAAGACGCAGGCTTCTCGGCTCGGCCTTGGATTGGGCGCTTGGTTGATCCTGCATCACGGGCACTCCCTCAAGATTTAGATTGTTCTTAATCCACATTCAGCGCCCGCGCGGCCGCGGCGTCAATTGCCCGATCACCAACTTTCACGCGCCCAATCGCGCCGTCTCAACTCGATTCACGCGCGCGTGAGGCCCCCTAGGCGGGAAATGGCCGGGCCCCATATAGCGTTTCAGTGAAACCGCAATGACGGTCGAACTGGCCTCTGGGCTCAAAGCCACGGGGGCAATGAGAAACCACTCGAGGCAGAAATTCCCCCAGCCAAACCCGGGGATGAAACGGAGAAAAGCTATGAAGACGATCCTGAGCACTCTTGTCGCAGTTGGCGTTCTGGCCGGTGCAGCGAACGCCCAGACATACGATCCATTCAGGGACCCGAGCCTGGCTCTGCCGCGCTCCGAGGTTGTGAGCGGCGACCAGTTCCGTGAGGCGCTTCCCCGCTCCGACGTGATCAGCGGCGATCAGTTCCGCGACGCGGTTCCGCACATCGAGGACGTGTTCCCGGACATCACGGTCGCGACGCCTTAATCGTCCCGACGGAAGGACACCCTCATAAACTCAGCGGCCCGGGACTACCGGGCCGCTTAATTTTTATGGAGCTTTGTTTTACCCGCGGGCTCAGGCGCGACGATCGCGCGGTCCGCTCATACGGCGGCGCAGCTTCGGCAAGGCCGGACCAGGCGGTACATGGCGTGTGTGGCTTCCTGCCGCACGCCACCCGGCCAAGCCAGCCATCGTCAGCGCCGCAAGCAGCAGCACCATCGTCATGGCCATAGCATTCGGGTGGGCTGCGATGCTCGCACCGCCGGGGCCGATGATGCTGCCCGTCGTCACGGCTGCGAACGCAATCTGTATCGTTCCATCCATGGCGCAAACCTGCCAATTTCACTGGTGCCAATAGGTGAAAAGCATCGCTCGCTTTTCGCCACGGAAAATAATCCTTTCTTTAAGAGGATCCGAGCGCATTCTGCGGACAGGGTTGCCAAAGTATTGCTGCGCGGGCCGACTGCAGGCATCTTCCCGCGTCGGGTTGCTGTTGCGCCGTCGTCGCCAGAGCCGGGCGAAAATGCCAAGATCGGCAGCCGAACTGCCGTAGTCAAAAAGGGGAGGGCACAGTGACCAACGAGTTCCTGGATCATCTGGAGACGCGCGATCCGGATGCGCGCGCGCGCTCGCAGTTCGGCCTGCTGCCCGACCTCGTACGCAATGCGATCGCCGGCGCCCCCGGTTGGGCAAATCATCTTGCCGGCGTCGATCCTGCGGCCCTGACGAACCGCGAGGCACTCGCCAAGCTTCCACTTCTGCGCAAGGGCGCGCTGCATAGTCTTCAGGTCGGGCGCCCGCCGTTCGGAGGTTTCAACATTTCGAGCGGCCCCGCGGTCGGCCGCATCTTCATGTCGCCCGGCCCGATCTTCGAGCCCGAAGGCCTCGGCGCGGACTGGTGGCGCTCGGCGCGCGCGCTCTTTGCAGCGGGCGTCCGCAAAGGCGATATCATCCACAATACCTTCGCCTATCACCTCACACCCGGCGGCTGGCTCCTCGATGCCGGCGCGCGTGCACTTGGCTGCACCGTCATCGCAGCCGGTCCCGGGAATACCGAGCAGCAGCTCGATGCGATCCAGCATCTGAAGCCGACCGTCTATGTCGGCGTGCCCGACTATCTGAAGATCCTGCTCGACAAGGCGGCCGAGGCCGGCAAGGACGCGTCGTCGATCAAACGCGCACTCGTCTCAGGCGGCGCGCTCTTTCCTTCGCTGCGCGCGGAGTACGCCAGTCGCGGCGTTGCCGTGTTCCAGGCCTACGCGATCGCGGATGTCGGCAACATCGCCTACGAGAGCCCCGGTCCCGATGGCGCCGTCGAAGGCATGATCGTGGATGAAGGCGTCATCATCGAGATCGTGCGGCCCGGCACCGGCGATCCAGTTCCCGAGGGCGAGGTCGGCGAGGTCGTCGTCACCGCCTTCAATCGCGATTATCCGATGATCCGCCTTGCGACCGGCGATCTCTCCGCAGTGCTGCCAGGCGTCTCGCCGTGCGGGCGCACGAACATGCGCATTCGCGGCTGGCTCGGGCGTGCCGACCAGACGACCAAGGTCAAGGGCATGTTCGTTCATCCGGAGCAGGTGGCGGAAGTTGCCAAGCGCTTTCCCGAGCTCGGCCGCGTCCGTCTCGTCGTCACGCGCGCGGGCGAGCAGGATGTCATGACGCTGAAGGCGGAGGCGCCCGCCGAGGATGCCGCGCTCGCCGGGCGCATCGGCGAGGCCGTGCAGCAGGCGACGAAGCTCAAGTCGGCCGTAGAAATCGTCGCGCCCGGCACATTGCCGAACGACGGCAAGGTCATCGCCGACGATCGCAGTTACGGGTGAGCTTTGCGGGAATCACTCACGCAACAATCCCCTCTCCCCGCCTGCGCGGAGAGGGCTAGGGTGAGGGGCGGCGGCACATGCCAACGTCTGCGATTGTGCCGCCCCTCATCCCGGCCTTCTCCCCGTTAAGGATGGGGAGAAGGGGAAGAGCAGTCTACTTCTTCACGAGCGGGCATTTGCTTTGCTCGAGCGGCTGTGCGGCCTGATCGCCGGGGATCGTGCGCAGGATCTTGTAGTAGTCCCACGGCCCCTTCGATTCCTTCTCGCTCTTGACCTCGACGAGATACATGTCGTGGATCAAGCGGCCATCCTCGCGGATCTTGCCGCCCTTGGCGAAGAAGTCATCGACCGGCATCTCGCGCATCTTCGCAGAGACAGCTTTGGCTTCATCCGTGCCGGCGGCCTTGACGGCCTTGAGGT
>JAEYPL010000076.1 GCA_023410905.1 Pseudomonadota bacterium | reverse complement strand
ACCCGCGTATCCGCGCCATGTGAGTCGGTCGTCACCCATTCACGAAGTTCGAGCTCGGGACTTTTGGTCATGAAGAGCCGAATCTGACCCGGCGCATCGGGGCTCTTGTCCTGGAGGGCAACGATGATCAAATCATCCATCTCCTGCACGTCGACGATGCTGGCATCCCGGAGCAGGTCGACGTCCTGACGGAGCAAGAGCCGAAATGGCGTCTGATCGAGCGCGATCCGATCGTCCGAATGGGCCTCGAGGTCCTGGATCGCAAGCATTTTGCCGTCGGAGACGATGAGCTGGCGGCTAGGGCGGTTGTACTCAAACCTGAGCCGGCCGGGCCGCTTCACGAAGAACGTGCCGCGCATCCGCTTGTTGTCGGACGTCGTCTGCACGAACGTGCCGCGCAAGTTCGCCAGTTCATTGAAATAACGGCTGACCTTGGTCACGGTCTGGACCTGCTGAGGCTCCAGCGCAATGCCGGCGATCGTCGACTCCGGCTTGACCTCGGTGCCCCAGGACGGATTGCCCAGCGGGCTGCTCGCCGCCGGCTTCCCGGGGTTCTGCGCGCTGGCATTGTTCGACCACACGGCGATCCCTACGAGGGCCCAGGCCAGAGCGGTAGCCGCACACAGGATCGTTGCGCCACGCCTCATATCCAGTCCTGCGCGCATACGACGCCCCATCAGCGAATTCATGTCATCCGCCCTAAAACAGTTCCAGTGCAGCAAACCCATTCCCCCAAGATTGGGACGAGATCTGGGCGCCGGTCGTCGCGCCCGAGCATTGCGACGTGCCGCCGCGCGTGCTACCCGCCAGATGTACTGAGCACATGACATCTTAGCTCGACCACGTCCACTCCAGAGGCGCGCATCACCATGCCGAAGAAGCCCACATCAACATCCCGCAACGGTCCTGCCGCATCCTCCTCGCCCACGGCCCAGCCTCAGCAGGTTCAGGTCCGCATCGCCGGCCAGTACATCAAGGATCTTTCCTTCGAAAATCCCAACATCGGCAAGCTGATAACCGCTCAGCCAGAGAGCCCGAATCTCGATGTCGAGATCAACGTCGGTATTACCAATCTCGGCCCCAATCTCTACGAATCGGCCATCGAGTTTCAGGCGCGCGCCAAAGCAAAAGATCTCGTGATCTATGAATTCGAGATCGTCTATGCCGGTGCCTTCCACATAGAGAACGCACCGGAGCAGGCACTGGAGCCCATGCTCTTCGTGAATTGCCCGGCGCTGCTGTTTCCCTTTCTGCGCCGCATCGTCGCCGATATGACCCGCGAAGGCGGCTTTCCGCCTCTGCTCCTCGACCCCGTCGATTTCGGCTCGCTCTACATGCGCAAGAAGCAGCTCGGTATGCCGCCGCAGGCCACGCCTTCAGGCAGCATTGTTTCCTGAGGTCTCTTCAGCGCGATCGAACTTGATCCACAGTGCCTCCGGCCCGAGCGTGTCGACGAAGGCGCGATGGGCCGCGATATCCGCTTCGCTGAGGCGCGGCGCGAGTGGATGCGGCCGCGCACGAGCGGTCAGTGTCGTCGCGGCGCCGGCGGAACGTTGCTGGCCGATGACTGTCTGAGCCAGGCTGAGCGTCGCCTGGCGCTCACCAAGCAGCTCCAGATAGACTTCCGCGAGCAGCCACGAGTCGAGCAGCGCGCCGTGGAACGTACGCTTCGAATTGTCGATCTCGTAGCGTTTGCACAGCGCATCGAGGCTGTTCGGCCCGCCAGGATATTTGCGCTTGGCCAGCGCCAGCGTATCGACGACCCGATCCATGCCGATCGCGGCATGACGCAGTCGCTGGAACTCGGCATTGATGAAGCCGATGTCGAAGGCCGCGTTGTGAATGACCAGCGGCGCATCACCGATGAATTCCATGAACGCGGGTGCGACTTCGCGGAACTTAGGTTTATCGCGTAGCTGCTCCATCGAAATCCCGTGGATGGCCTGTGCATCCGGATGAACGTCGCGATCCTCGGGATGAATGTATACGTGGAAGGTGTTGCTGGTCGGAATGCGGTTGATCAGTTCAACGCATCCGATTTCGATGATGCGGTCCCCGCGGCGGGCGTCGAGACCCGTGGTCTCGGTGTCGAGCACGATCTCGCGCAGCATGGATTGTCTTCCCCGTGAGCCCGGGCATTACGCCCAATGTTTCGCGAACGCCGTCCCTGTTCGCCCGCTCAACTGGGATATGATTCGATCGATCTGCGCTTCCGTCTCCGGGATACTGCGCGAGGTATCCACAACGAAGTCCGCGCGCCGACGCTTCTCCTCGTCCGGCGTCTGCCGCGCGAGGATCTGTTCGAATTTTTCCGCCGTCATGCCGGGTCGTTCGAGCACTCGGCGGCGCTGAACCTCCGGCGGCGCACTGACGACGATCGTCACATCGACACGCGCATCACCACCCGTCTCGAAGAGCAGCGGGATCTCCAGGACGATCTTGTCCGCACCCTTCGCTGCCTCGGCGTGCATTTGATCGCGCTCCGTCCGCAGCACGAGCGGATGAACGATCGCTTCGAGCTTCGCATAAGCGCTCGGATCGGCGAGGAGGGCCGCGGCGAGTTTCTGGCGATCGATGCCGCCATCCTGCGACTTGGTTCCCGGAAATGCCGCCGCGATTGGCTCCACAGCTGCTCCACCAGCTGTGTACAGCTTGTGAACGATCGCATCCGCATCGATGACCGGAACGCCGAGTGCGCGAATGCGCGACGCGGCCGTCGATTTCCCCATACCGATCGAGCCGGTCAACCCGATGACGAGCATCATTTCCTCTCTATATCGGCGACGAGGATGTCGCGCAGCGCAGGCGTGACCTCCGGCCGAACGCCGAACCAGCGCGCAAAACCCGGGACCGCCTGATGCAGCAGCATGCCGAGACCGTCCACGATGCGATGTCCGCGCGCGCGTGCGGCTGCCAGCAATGGCGTTTCCAGCGGCACGTAGACAATGTCCGCCACGATCGCTTGCGCGTCGAGCGTCGAAAGATCGAGATCGAGCGGCGCGTTGCCGATCATGCCGAGCGTCGTCGTATTCACGATCACACTTGCATCCGACACGCCGCGCCCGCGATCCGACCATGCCCAGCTCTCGACGCGCGGTCCGAAATGCGCAACGAGGCTATCTGCCCGCGACGCCGTCCTGTTGATGAGGCGGACCTTTTCGACACCGGCATCCAGAAGGCCATAAACGATCGCGCGTGCCGCGCCACCCGCGCCGAAAATAGCGACGGGGGCATCCTGGTCATCCCAGCCGGGCGCGGATCGGACGAGATGCGTCATGAAGCCATACGTGTCCGTATTGGCGACACAGACTTTGGCGCCCTCACGCCAGACAGTATTCGCGGCGCCGACAGCCTCGGCGGAAGGATCTCGCCAGTCCGCAGCTTCGAATACAGCCTGCTTATGCGGTGCCGTGACATTGCAGCCTTCGAGACCGCGCGATTCGAGCGACCGAATGAAGGCAGGTGCTTCGCCAGGTGCCACGGCAACGCGGTCATAGCGCCCGGAAATGCCGTACTTCTTCAACCAGTGGCCATGGATTAGTGGCGAACGCGACTGCTCGATCGGCCAACCGATCACGCAGGCCCGCTTCACATCTCGATTTGCGTCATCCGTCACGTCGACAAAACTCCACGCTCGCGCAACTCCTCGAGCAAGGGCAGCAGCGGCATTCCCAAAATCGTGAAATAGTCGCCGGCGATCTCATCGAAGAGCTGCACACCCAACCCCTCGAGCTGATACGCGCCGACCGACTCGCATGCGCGCTCTCCCGCGCGTGTCAGATACTGGCTCAGGAATTCGTCCGAGAAATCGCGCATGCTGAGCTCAGCGCTATCGGTGTACGTCCACTGCACCTCACCATCCAGAGCAAGCACGACGGATGCATGGAGCTGATGCGTGCGTCCGCGCAAGCGCGACAAGTGCTTGCGTGCCGCCGACACATCCGCCGGTTTCTCGAAGATTTCGTAGCTCGCCGCGCTCCAGGGCTTGCCCCCAAACTCCATGCGGCGTTCCGTCGCGAGCGCAAGCACCTGGTCGCAACCGATCACCAGCGCATCCGGCAATCGCACGCTCACGTCGACGGCCTTGGCAGCCGCCAGCATTTCCGCGACTTCGATCGGATACTCCTCGTCCAGCGCGCGCTCCGGCTCGAAGCTCGCCCGCAAGGCGACCTCATCGACTGTCGAAGGCATGACATCAAAGGCGAGCCCCGCCTGCTCGAGCATCATCCGGCGCGAACGGCTCTGCGAGGCCAGTACGACGCGCAAGCGCTCAGCCATCGACCGTTTCCTCGTCGCCAGCTTCCTTACGCTCATGCATGAGCTTGATGATCGTCGCGGCCGTTTCCTCGATCGAGCGGCGCGTTACGTCGATCACGGGCCAGCCATGCCGGGCGCACAGGCGCCGCGAATAGGCAACCTCCTCGGCGATGCGCGTGCGGTCCACATAATCGTCGAGATCGCGATCCGACATCATCATCGCGCGATGGCGGCGAATTTCGGCAATGCGATCAGGACTAGCGACCAGCCCGACGACGAAAGCTTTGTGCGGCTCCAGGAGTGACGGCGCCACGTCGATGCGCGGCACCAGCGGCAGGTTGGTGGTCTTGTACCCGCGCTGCGCGAGGTAGATGCTCGTCGGCGTTTTGGATGTCCGCGACACACCGAGAATGACGATATCGGCCTGGTTGAGATCATCGGGCAGGCGGCCGTCGTCATGCGCCATGGTGAAGTTCAGCGCATCGATGCGCCGGAAGTAATCCGCATCGAGAACGTGCTGGCCGGCGACGATCGGCGTCTTCGGCGCCCCGAGATAACTCTCGAAAATCTTCATGATCGGCTCGAGCACATGCAGGCAGGGCACCGCGAGCTCGCGGCATCTCTGTTCGAGCGCCGTCTGCAGCGTCTCATTCACTACCGTGTAGAGCACGATGCCCGGCGCGGACTCGATTTCCTGCAGGACGCGATCGAGTTGGCGCTGCGTCCGCACCAGCGGGTGGACATGCTCGATCGGCCGCACCTGGGCGTACTGCACGGCCGCCGCCTTCGCGATCGTCGTCAGCGTTTCGCCGGTTGCATCCGATATGAGGTGCAAGTGGAAGTAGCTCGGCTGGGTGTGGGGCATTTGTTGATAGAGTTCCGACTTATCCAGCGCGGTGCTGCGGCCAGCCCCGGCACTCTACACTGTCCACCGATTGGCCAACAGGGCGATCAACAGGCGAGCCGATGGGGACGCCTCCCGATCCGTGCTGTGCGCCGGCTTCCAGCGGAGGTGGTTGCGTCCGATCCTTTTCCAGCCGCCATCCCCAGGCCCTTCCGCGTCCAGGCCCTTGCAACTCGCTCCGCAAGCCCATGGCACAAAACGTCGTTTCTGCGCTAGTAGGATCCACCGCAGCGACGTACCAGATCTGCTCGCAGATTTGCCGACGCTCGGAAGAAGCTGTTGAGACCCTTGTGGCAGCGGACCAATTCCCGCAACCCACAGCGGTAATAAGAAAAGAAGTAACCTGAAGACTCTCAATTGAAAGATTAAGAGGCAGAGACCCGATCCGTGGACAACTCCGCATCCCAGACCCGTCGACGCTTCCTGCAACCGTTCGCTGGCGAGGCTCTCGATCCACCACCCATCTGGCTCATGCGGCAGGCGGGTCGCTATCTGCCCGAGTACCGCGAGACGCGGGCCAAGGCGGGTGGTTTTCTGGATCTTTGCTATTCACCGGCACTGGCTGCCGAGGTTACGCTCCAACCCATCCGTCGCTATGGCTTCGATGCGGCCATCCTGTTCGCGGATATCCTGCTCGTGCCCGATGCGCTTGGCCAAGCGGTGCGCTTCGCCGAAGGCGAAGGTCCGCTGCTCGATCCAATCCGCACGGCGAAGGATCTCACCCGCTTGTCACCGACGGCGACTCGACCCAAGTTCGAACGCGTTTTCGAGACGGTCCAGCGCCTGCGCCAGGACCTGCCGGACGAGACGGCACTGATCGGCTTTTGCGGGGCACCATGGACGGTCGCGACCTACATGATCGAAGGGCGAGGATCGAAAGATCAGGCAGCCGCGCGCCTCTTCGCCTATCGCGATCCTGCGGGTTTTCAGCAGCTCATGGACCTGCTGG
>JAEYPL010000045.1 GCA_023410905.1 Pseudomonadota bacterium | reverse complement strand
GCACAATATAAAGAGGCCGCGATGAGCACTGCCACGACCGGGCGCCCGCCCCAGGACTGCAAGGATCTGTCCGAGGTCCGCGTCGAAATCGACCGCTGCGACCAGCAGCTCGTCAGCATGATCGCGGAGCGCTTCGGCTATGTGGAGCGCGCCTGGCAGATCAAGCTCGGCCTCAATCAGGAAGCCAACGTACCCTGGCGCAATCAGCAGGTGTTCGATCGCGTGCGTAAGCTCGCCGAGGAAAAGGGCATTCCGCCCGATATGTGCGAGGCGCTTTGGCGACAGATGGTCGGCTGGTTCATTCAATACGAGGAAGAAAAGCTGAAGGACGAGATCGCCGCCAAGGCCGAGAAGAGCTGATCCACACCGAAAGGGCGCCATCGGTGTCGATGCTCAGCAATATACCCCCGGACCTGATCGAGATCGTCACGCACGCGGTGATGAATCCCGGCACCATCGTCGCTGGCTATCTGATCGGCCGACGCGCCGACCAACCACAGAAGATCATCGTCGGTGCTTTTGCTGCGGGCGCTGCGGGCGTCCTCTTCGCGTGGCTCGTGATGAAGATCGGGTTGTCACCCGACCATCCGCGCCTCTTCCCCGGCATCTTCGTGCTCTCGTTCGTTCTCGGCGCCGGCTGGGCATGGCTCGGCTACTTTGCCGGCACATCACGGCGTGGGAACGGAGAGTAGGCGCGCCGTCCTCACCCCGGACGCGTTACCGCCACTTCGTCCACCACGACGCGACCGTCATCGATGTCCGACAGCAGGCGGCGCATGATCTTCCCCGAGGATGTGATCGGCACGCTTTCCACGAACTGTACCGCACGCGGAACCTTGTACGCCGCGAGGTGCTGGCGACAGTGGTCCGCAAGCTCCTTGCCGCTCGCCTTGGCGCCCGGCTTCAGCATGACATAGGCCTTGGCGAGCTCACCTTTGGCCTCGTCCGGCACACCGCGCACGGCTGCCAAAGCCACCGACGGATGTCCGCACAGGATGCGCTCGAGCTCGGCCGGATAAACGTTGTAGCCGGACGTGAGGATCATATCCTTCTTGCGATCGACGATCGTGTAGTAGCCGTCCTCGTCGACGGTCGCGATATCGCCCGTATGCATCCAGCCATCCGGACGAAGCGTCTCGCGCGTGCTCGCCTCGTTGCCGTAGTAGCCATCCATGACCATGAGGCCCTTGACCATAAACTCCCCGCGCTCGCCGGCCGGCATCTCCTTATCCGGATCTGTCACGTCGACGATCTTGCAGGAGAAGCCCGGAACCGGCAGGCCGATCGTGCCCGGCTTGTTGATGCCGTAGTAGGGATTGAACGTCGCCGCACCGGCAAGCTCCGTCATGCCCCAGAGCTCAAGCACAGGCGCACCCGTGCGCTCGGTCCATTCGAGCGACTTCGAGACGGGAAGCGTCTGTCCGCCGACGGTGCACCGCGTCAGCGACGAGAGGTCGTACTGCTCGAACTTCGGATGAGCGAGCATGTAATAATACGCGGTCGGCACGCTATCGATGATGGTTGCGCGGTGCTCCTGAATGGCGGCGAACATGCCCTCCTCGCTGAAGCGCGGCAGGATGACCATCTTGGCGCCGACCATGAACGCCGCATTGAACACGCAGCTCGAATAGACGTGCGGCGAGGGAAGCGGCGAGACGACCGTGTCCGCGGCCGTGCGCGTGTTCATCATCGCCGCGACATAGGCCGCCGTGACAATTGAACGATGCTGCTGAACAGCGCCCTTGGGATGACCGGTAGTTCCCGACGTATAGCAGATGGCGCCGACGTCCTTCGGCGAGCGCTTCACGGGATCGAACGTCGCCGCGCCGAGCTTCAGCCAGAGATCGAAGGGAACGGCGCCGGTCGGCGGCTTGTCGCCCCAGGCGACGATCTCGGTGAGCTCGCCCTTACCCTTGAGACCCATCAACGGCTCGGCTTTGTCGGCCGAGGCCACGATGACGCGGGCGCCCGAATCCTGAACGATGAACGCGACCTCGGAAGGCGTCAGCATCACATTGATCGGGTTCACGACGGCACCGGTTTTTGCGATCGCGAAGTAAGCCACCATCCACTCGATGGCATTGGGTCCATAGAGCGTCACCCGGTCGCCGGGTCGGACGCCGGCACCGACAAGACCGTTCGCAAATGCGTTCGAGGCATCATCGAGCTGTCTGTACGTGAGCTGATCGCTCCCGACGACAAGCGCAGTGCGGTCACCGTAGCGGCGCGTCGCATAGGGCAGGATTTCGCCAAGCGTCGAAACCATATGAGCTTCCCTCCGAGATGCTTCTTTTGCCAGCTACGAGCGCCGGTTCTTCCAGCAAACTTAGCGGAGAGAAAGTGCAGCCTACAATATGCTTATCACCGTGAGGCGCATTGACCGAACCGAGCGGGGCTGATTTGATGCCCGCCAAGATTACCGTCGCTGGGCCGTGCCGAGGTCAACTCGGCCGAAGGGCAAGCTCAAAACCGTGGAGTTCTCCAATGAAAGAGCATGAGTTGCGCGCACTCGTCGGCGAGGTGAAGGAGGGCAAGCTTTCGCGGCGCGCCTTCGTCACCCGGATGGTCGCGCTCGGGCTGACCGCGCCGATGGCGAGCCAGATGCTCGACTTCGTCGGCGTCGCGCGCGCCGATACGAAATTCAATTACAAGCCGACGAAGCGCGGCGGCGGCGGCGCACTGCGGCTGCTCTGGTGGCAGGCCCCCACGCTTCTCAATCCGCACTTCGCAACCGGTACGAAAGACCAGGACGCTTCGCGCATATTCTATGAGCCGCTCGCCGGTTGGGACTCGGACGGCAATCTCGTCCCCGCGCTCGCCGCCGAAATCCCGAGCCGTGAGAACGGCGGTCTCGCCGCGGATGGCAAGTCGGTGACGTGGAAGCTCAAGCAGGGCGTGAAGTGGCACGACGGCAAGCCCTTCACGGCCGACGACGTCGTGTTCAATTGGGAGTTCTCCTCGGATCCGGAATCGGCGACCGTCACGAGCGGCTCCTATAAGGATGTGAAGGTCGAGAAGGTCGACGACTTCACGGTCCGCGTTCTCTTCGACAAGCCGACACCCTTCTGGGCCGACGCCTTCGTCGGCACCGCCGGCATGATCATTCCGAAGCATCTTTTCGTCGACTTCAGGGGCGCAAAGTCCCGCGAGGCGCCGACCAACCTGAAGCCGGTCGGCACCGGCGCGTTCAAGTTCGTCGACTTCAAGCCGGGCGACATGGTGCGCGCCGAGGCCAACCCGGACTATCACATCGCGAACCAGCCGTATTTCGATACGCTTGAGATGAAGGGTGGTGGCGATGCCGTGTCGGCCGCCCGCGCCGTCCTGCAGACCGGCGAATACGATTACGCCTGGAACATGCAGGTCGAAGACCAGATCCTGAAGCGCCTCGAGACCGGCGGCAAGGGTGAGGTGCACGTCGTCCCCGGCGGCAATATCGAGTTCATTCAGCTCAATTCGACCGACCCCTGGACGGAGGTGGACGGCGAACGCGCGAGCATCAAGACCAAGCATCCCGCATTCTCAGACCCGGCTGTCCGGCAAGCGATGATGCTCCTCGTCGATCGCAAATCGGTCGAGGATCACATCTACGGGCGCACGGGCATCGCGACCGCGAATTTCCTCAACAATCCCGAGCGCTTCAATTCGAAGAACGTGAAGTTCGAGTTCAACGTCGCAAAAGCGAACGAGATCCTAGACAAGGCGGGCTGGAAGAAGGGCGCTGACGGCATCCGCGAGAAGGGCGGCGTCAAGCTGAAGTTCGTCTATCAGACGTCCATCAACGCGCCGCGCCAGAAGAACCAGGCCATCGTCAAGCAGGCCGCCCAGCAGGCCGGCATCGATCTCGAGCTGAAGTCGGTCGTCGCCTCGGTCTTCTTCTCATCCGACGTCGCGAACCCGGATACCTATCCGAAGTTCTACGCCGACATGCAGATGTACACGACGACCATGTCGCAGCCGGACCCGGACCGTTTCATGAACCAGTACTGCACCTGGGAAGTCGCGACGAAGGACAATAAGTGGCAAGGCCGCAACTCCTCGCGTTTCCGCAACGAGGAGTACGACAAGCTCTATCGTGCGTCGCAGGGTGAGCTCGATCCAATCAAGCGTGCCGCGCTGTTCATCCAGATGAACGACATCGTCGTCGGTATGGAGAATGGCACGATCATTCCGGTGGTCTATCGCCCGCGTGCGCACTCACGATCCAAGACCCTCCGCGCAGATATCAGCGGCTGGGACAATGATACGTGGGCGCTCGCCCGCTGGTATCGCGAAGGCTGATCTAGGGACAAGGATGTAGCATCGGAAGTAAGAACGGACGCGAGCCTACATGGGATATTACATCCTGCGCCGACTTCTGATCGCCATACCGAGCCTGCTCGGCATCAGCGTGGTTCTGTTCACGGTTCTCGCGCTGGCGCCGGGCGATCCCTTCGAAGAACTCGCTACAAATCCCGCAGTGCCTCCCGAGGTCCGGATGGCGCTGCGGGCCAAGTTCGGCCTCGATGATCCGGTCGCCGTACGATACGTCCGCTGGATCACGGCCATGGCCCAGGGCGATTGGGGTTACTCCTTCGTCAGTCGCATAAACGTCGACGATCTCATTCTGCAGCGCCTCGGCGTGACGCTGTTCGTCATAGGCACCTCGCAGATCCTGGCACTGCTGATCGCAATCCCCGTCGGCGTCATCGCGGCAACGCGGCCCTACTCACTCTTCGACCAGATCGCCAATACGCTGGCCTTCATCGGCTTCTCGCTGCCGACGTTCTTCACGGGCCTGCTCTTCATCCTCATCTTCAGTATCTGGCTGGACTGGCTGCCGTTCGTCTATCAGGCCGACATAAAGGCCACCGGCTGGCAATGGTATTGGCAGCATCTCCGACAAGCCATCATGCCGATTGCCGTGCTCGGCCTCTTCCAGGGCGCGTCACTCGTCCGCTACGTGCGCTCGGCCGTCCTCGACGTGATCAGACTCGACTATGTGACGACGGCCCGCGCCAAAGGCCTCGGCGAGCGCGTCGTCATCGTCAAGCACGTCGTGCGCAATGCCCTGATCCCGGTCGTGACCCTCGTCGCGCTCCAGATGCCCGCGATCTTCGGCGGCGCCATCGTGACCGAGCAGATCTTCCGCATCCCCGGGATCGGTTCGTTGCTCATCACTTCCATTCTCGCGAACGACACGCCGGTCATCATGGCCGTGACGTTCGTCTTCGCGTGCCTCGTGGTCCTCTTCAACCTGATCGCTGATATCCTGTATGGCTGGCTCGACCCTCGCATCACCTTCCGCTGAGGCGGCCGCACCCGCTGCGACGCGGGCGCCGACATTCTCGCCGACGCGCGAGGCGTGGCGCCGCTTCCGCCGGCACAAGCTCGCAGTGATCAGCACTTTCATCCTCGGCCTGATGGTGCTCGCCATCCTGCTTGGGCCGTTGTTCTGGCGCGTGCCGATCAACCACATCGATTTCGGCGCCACGCTGCAGGGCCCGTCGTGGAAGCACCCGCTCGGGACCGACGACCTCGGACAAGATCTTCTCGCGCGCATGCTCTACGGCGGGCGCATCTCGCTCGCTGTCGGCCTCGCCGCCATGTTCGTCGCGATCTTTGTCGGCACGATCGTTGGCGCCATTGCCGGCATGTCGCGCGGCTGGGTCGGCTCGGCGCTTATGTGGCTCACCGACCTCTTTCTCTCGCTGCCGCAGCTCCCGCTGCTGCTACTTGTCATCTATCTCTTCCGCGACACCCTGAAGGGCACGTTCGGCCCCGAGGGCGGCACGTTCATCCTGATTGTCATCGTTATCGGCGGACTGCGCTGGATGCCCGTCGCCCGGCTCGTGCGCGCTCAGTTCCTGTCGCTGCGTGAGAAGGAGTTCGTCGAGGCCGCGCGCGCGCTCGGCGCCTCGAAGACCCGCCAGGTCGTGCGCCACATCCTGCCCAACGCGCTCGGCCCCGTGATCGTCGCCGGGACGATTGACGTTGCGGCCGCGATCATCGCGGAGTCGACGCTTTCCTTCCTCGGCCTCGGCTTCCCGCCGGACATCCCGACGTGGGGCCGGCTGCTCTTCGATGCCAAGGACAACCTCGACTTCGCACCGCACTGGGCGATCTTCCCCGGCGCCGCGATCTTCCTGGCCGTGCTCACGATCAACTTCATCGGCGACGGGCTCCGGGACGCGCTCGATCCACGCCGCGTGCTGTGAGACCCAAGTGACCGCTACTTACGAGCCCGCGCATCGGGGAGACCGCATGAACCAGCCCTTGCTCGAGATCCGCGGTCTCGAGACACACTTCAAGACCGACGACGGCATGGTGCGCGCTGTCGACGGCGTCAGCATCTCGATATCACGTGGTGAGACCGTCTGCGTCGTCGGCGAATCCGGATGCGGCAAGACCGTGACGGCGCTCTCCGTGCTCAAGCTCATCGCCATGCCGCCCGGCCAGTTCGTCGGCGGGCAAATCCTCTGGCAGGGCCGCGATCTCATCCCGCTGCCGACGGAGGAGATGGACAACATCCGCTCCAAGGAAATCGCGATCATCTTCCAGGAGCCGATGACCTCGCTCAATCCCGTGTTCACCGTCGGCGAGCAGATTGCTGAGGTGGTGCGCCGGCACCAAGGCCTCGGCCGCAAAGCCGCGATCGACCGCACGGTCGAGATGCTGAACCTCGTGCGCATTCCAAATCCGCAGCGGCGCGTGCATGACTACCCGCACCAGTTCTCCGGCGGCATGCGCCAGCGCGTGATGATCGCCATGGCGCTCTCGTGCAATCCGAAGCTCTTGATCGCGGACGAGCCGACGACCGCGCTCGACGTCACCATACAGGCGCAGATCCTCGAACTGCTGCAGGACATGAAATCGCAGCTCGGCATGGCGATCATGCTGATCACGCACGCCATGGGCGTCGTCGCTGAGACGGCACAACGCGTTGTCGTCATGTACGCCGGCAAGGTCGTCGAAGAGGCGGGCGTCGAGCAGCTCTTCGCTCAACCGCGCCACCCCTACACGCAAGGCTTGATCCGCTCGATCCCTCGCATCGACACTGCGGCGACGCAGAAGGTCCGCCTCGAGGCGATCGGCGGTACGGTGCCGAGCCTGCTGAAGCCGCCGCCTGGCTGCCGGTTTGCCGCACGCTGCAAATTTGCACGCGACGACTGCACCAAGGCAGTGCCGCCACTGCGCGAGGTAGAGCCCGGACACAAGGTGGCGTGCATCCTCTACGATTGATCCGACGTCGCTTAGGACCTCCCAAGGAGCCGGAGAACGAATGTCCCCAGATGGAGCCCCGCCGGTGACGACGAAGCCGCTGCTGACCGTGAACAATCTCGTCAAGCAGTTCCCCATCCGCGGAGGCATTCTTTCGCGCGTGATCGATCGTGTGCACGCGGTCGATGGCGTGAGCTTTCAGATCGAGAAGGGCGAGACGCTCGGGCTGGTCGGCGAGTCCGGTTGCGGCAAATCAACGACGGGCCGCTGCATCCTACGCCTCATCGAGCCGACCTCGGGCGAAGTGTGGTTCGAGGGCAAGGATGTCGCGGCCATGGGAAAGGCGGATCTGCGCGCGGTTGCTCGCGACATGCAGATCATTTTCCAGGATCCATTCGCCTCGCTCAATCCACGCATGACGGTTGGCGCCATTATCGGTGAGGCTTTGGTCATCCATGGCCTGGCCACCAATCGGAGAGCGCTCGAAGAGCGCGTTGTCGAACTGCTCGGCCGCGTCGGCCTGCAGCCCGATCATATGCGCCGCTTTCCGCACGAGTTCTCGGGCGGCCAGCGTCAGCGCATCGGCATTGCGCGCGCACTCGCTGTCGAACCGAAGCTGATCGTTTGCGACGAGCCCGTGTCGGCGCTCGACGTGTCGATCCAGGCGCAGGTCATCAACCTGCTCGAGGATCTACAGGAGGAGTTCGGCCTCACCTACCTGTTCATCGCGCACGATCTGTCGGTGGTCGAGCACATCTCGACGCGCGTTGCTGTGATGTACCTCGGGCGGATCGTCGAGGTCGCCACGGCGCGCGATCTCTACACCAACCCCAAGCATCCCTACACCGAGGCGCTCCTTTCGGCCGTGCCGATCCCCGATC
This sequence comes from Pseudomonadota bacterium, assembly GCA_023410905.1. Lineage (GTDB taxonomy): Bacteria > Pseudomonadota > Alphaproteobacteria > Rhizobiales > Hyphomicrobiaceae. Next base: position 24,335 of record JAEYPL010000045.1, on the reverse strand, counting down.
CGAAGGTGAAGCGCAAGCGTGTCACGCTGCAGGGCGACGTACCGAACCCGATCAATCCGCCGACGGGCTGCCACTTCCACACGCGCTGCCCGATCCGCCAGCTCCCGCTCTGCGCGAATGAAAAACCGGAGCTGAAGGCTGGCGCCGATGGCCACGCCGTCGCGTGCCATCTGCGCAGTTAGCGGCGGGACCGAAGGCGCCCCCCGCCGCCAGTGTTCTTCAGAACGGGATTTCGTCGTCGAGCTTCTTGTCGAAGCCGCCGCCACCACCGCCGCGGCTGCCGCCACCGCCACCCGAGCGACGCGGAGGCTCGCTGTAGCCGCCGCCATTATCGCCGTAGTCGGACTGCGCGCTGTCGCTCATGCCGCCGCTACCTGGACGTCCGTCGAGCATGGTCAGCACGGCGTTGAAGCCCTGCAGGACGACCTCGGTCGAGTAGCGCTCCTGACCCTGCTGGTCCTGCCACTTGCGCGTCTGCAAGGCGCCCTCGATGTACACTTTCGAGCCCTTCTTGACGTACTGCTCGACGATCTTGCAGAGCGGCTCGCTGAAGATCACGACCGAATGCCACTCGGTCTTCTCGCGGCGCTCGCCTGAGTTCTTGTCGCGCCAGCTTTCGCTCGTCGCGATGCGCAGATTGGCGATCGGCCGCCCATCCTGCGTGCGGCGGATTTCGGGATCCTTGCCGAGATTACCGATCAGGATCACCTTGTTCACAGAACCGGCCATGTCATTACTCCTCTGATTGGCCCCGAAGCTGCCCTCGCGCGCAACGTCTGCCGCGCTGAAGCGCCAGCTTCCGGGAGCCCGATTCGTCAATTAGAGAGTACGCGCTAACCGACCAGGGCTCGCGGCGGATCGATGCTTATGCACGCTATCCTCGTCGCATAGGCCGCACTGCCAGCCTTTCATGCCAGACGCTTATGTTCTCTTTATGTTCACAATACCTGAGTTAGCTTGCATGAGCAAGCGCCTGCTGGAGCCCCGCCTATGCGTGACCTGACTGTCGCTTTCGACCTCGACGGGACGCTTGTCGAGACAGCGCCGGACCTGATCGCCGCCACGAACCACGTCTTGGCGGCTGTCGACCTGATGCCCGTAGCCCCTGAACTGATCAGGCCCACCATCAGTTTCGGCGCCGCGGCCATGATCAGAGAGGGTTTCCGCCTCCATGGGCGGCAGGTGTCGGCCGATGAGGCTGCGGCTCATTTCGATCGCTTTATCGCGTACTACACCGCGAACATCGCCGCGACGAGCCACGCCTTCCCAGGCCTGGAGACCTCGCTCGACCGCCTAGCGGCTGGAGGTGCAAAGCTCGCGGTGTGCACGAACAAACAGGCCGCGCTCTCGGAGCAGCTTCTCGGCGACCTCAGACTGCGCACGCGCTTCGCAGCGCTCGCTGGCCGCGACACCTTTCCGGTCTGCAAGCCACACCCCGATCACCTCATCGGTGCGATCCGCATGGCGGGCGGTGATCCCAAGCGCGCAATTATGGTCGGCGACAGTAAGACCGATATCGATACGGCCAAGGCGGCGGGCATTCCCGTGGTCGCGGTGACCTTCGGTTACACCGACGTCCATGTGCGCGAGCTGGCACCCGATGCCGTGATCGAGCACTATGACGAGCTCATTCCCGCCATCGAGGGGCTCATCGGGCGCTGAAGCTACCGCTTCAGCCGTGACTTGAGCACGCCGGGCACCTCGTTCGGCGTCGCGCAGACGGTGACGCCGGCTTCTTCCAGCGCCGCCTTCTTCCCCGCATACGAGCCGCGATTGCCCATGACGATCGCGCCCGCGTGCCCCATCTTCTTGCCGGGCGGTGACGCCGCACCCGCTATGAATGCCGCGACGGGCTTGCGCATGGTCGCGGCATACTCCGCCGCTGCTTCCTCCATCGCGCCACCGATCTCGCCGACGAGCGCAATCGCCTTCGTCGCCGGATCCTTGTCGAGTGCGACGAGCGCATCGCGTGTCGTCGTGCCGATAATGGGATCGCCGCCGATGCCGACGAACGACGAAATGCCGAGCCCCGCTTGCACGAGATTGAGACAGAGCAATGTGCCGAGCGAGCCCGAGCGCGAGATCACGCCGATATCACCCTTCTGGAACACGCGTGCATTGAACGCCGGCATGAAGCCGACGAAATTCACACCCGTCGTCACGAGACCAGCCGTATTCGGGCCGATCACCTGCGCACCACGCTCGCGCGCGGCCGCGAGGAAATACATCGTATCCTGCACTGGGACGTGCTCGGTCAGGCACACGATCTTGCACACGCCCGCAGCGATGATATCGAGCGCGGCTTCCTTCACGCCGAACGGCGGCACGAACATTACGGCCGCGTCGATCTTCTGATCCTTCGCCGCATCCTGCGCGGAAGCCCACACAGGCAGATCGAGATGACGCTCGCCCGCACGGCGCGGATTGACGCCACCGATGACCTTCGTGCCGTAGTCGCGCATGCGCTCCGACCAGAACGTACCTTGCTTGCCCGTGATGCCCTGCACGAGCACGGTATCGTTGCTGCCGATGATCATGCCCGCGCCCCCTTCGCCGCCGCGACGGCTGCCTTCACGGCATCGTCCATGAGATCGTGTGGCTCGATGCCGAGGCGATCGCGCACCATGGCGATGGCTTCATCCTCCCCCGTACCGTGGATCGTGAAGACGATCGGAATTTTCGGTTTCAGTTCGAGCCAGGCATTGATCACGCCTTCGGCCATGACGTCTGTGCGCGCGAAAGCACCACAGAAATTCACGAGCAGCGCCTTCACGTTCGGATTGGCGAGCACGATTTCGAGCGCGGGAATGGCCTTCGTGTAGCTGTCGCCACCGATCTCCATGAAGTTCGCGGGCTTCCCGCCGAAGTGACGGATCGCATCCATGGTCGTCATGGTGAGACCGGCGCCGTTGGCCAGCACGCCCACTTCGCCGTCGAGTTCGATGTACTTGAGATGCAGCGCCTTGGCCCGCGCCTCGAGCTCCGTCGTTTTGTCCGGCGTGCCCGTGCGCGCCAGCGCCTCGTGACGGGTGAGCGCACTGTCGTCGACGGTCAGCTTGCAATCGAGCGCGATGAAATGTCCGTCCCGCATCTGCACGAGAGGATTGATCTCGACGAGTTCCGCATCGCTCGCCCGATAGGCGTCGTACAGCTTGACGAGGATGTCGGTGATCGCGCTCGCGGCGGGCGGATCGTAGCGACGCACGGCAGCGGCCAGCGATTCTTCGTCGAGTCCCTTGATGATATCGATCGGGATGCGCAGCAGCGCGTCCGGATGCTCGTCCGCGATGTCCTCGATATCCATGCCGCCTTCCGGCGAGAAGAGCAGCAGCGGCCCCTCCGTCTCCGGATCGTTCAGCACGGCGGCGTACATCTCGCGCGCGATGTTCACCTGCGGGTCGACGAGAACGTGATCGACTTCATACTCGCCGATGCTCATACCGAGAATGGCGCGCGCATGACTGGCGGCTTCATCCGGCGTGGCCGCGAGCTTGATGCCGCCCGCCTTGCCGCGCTTGCCCGTCGGCACCTGTGCCTTGATCACGCACTTGCCGACCTTGCGTGCGGCGTCGGCGGCGTCCTTTGGCGTACGCGCGAGAATGCCCTCGGGCGTCGGAATGCCGGCTGCGCGCAGCACCGCTTTCCCAGCGTGCTCGGTGAAATTCATGCGGACGGGGCCTCCTGTTTCTGCTCCGGTCCATCTAGCGGAACCTATGGGTTCACTATCGCACCGGAAGCACGGAGAAGGCCACCCTCATCCGCGTCGGTTGCTGACGAACTCGATTGCAGACATGAGATGGCCCGCGGGCGCGCCGAATTGTGCCAGCGCAGCGCGCGCTTCGGAATTGAGCTCGGCGAGCCGCGCGCGGGCGCCCTCGACACCGAGCACCGTGACGAAAGTCGCCTTGCCGGCTGCTGCGTCCTTGCCGACGGCCTTGCCGGTTGCGCAGACGTCGCCTTCCGCATCCAGCAGATCGTCGGCAATCTGGAACGCAGCGCCAAGCGCTTCGCCATACAGTCGGAGCGCGCGTTGTTGTTCAGCTGGAGCACCAGCGAGGACCGCGCCCGCCTCGGCCGCGAAGCGAATGAGCGCGCCGGTTTTCATGCGCTGGATCGCCGTCACGCCATGGAGCGAATGGAGGGCGGCGTCCCCCTTCTCGGAAGCCAAGTCCAGCACCTGACCGCCGACCATGCCCGCGCCGCCACTCGCCTCCGCGAGCCCGAGCACCAACGCCGCCCGCACCCCCGGATCGGGATGTGTCGAGGGCCGCGCCATCAGCTCAAAGGCGAAAGTCAGGAGGGCGTCGCCAGCCAGAATGGCGATGGCCTCATCGAAAGCCTTCCAGACGGTCGGCTGGCCGCGGCGCAGCTCGTCGTTGTCCATGGCCGGCAAATCGTCATGAACGAGCGAATAGCAGTGAAGGCACTCGATGGCACACGCCGCATCAACGGCAGCCGTATCGGTCAGGCCGAGCACGCGCGCGCCTTCGATCGCCAGAAACGGGCGAAAGCGCTTGCCGCGACCGAGAACGGCATGGCGCATGGCCGCCCCAAGGACGGGGGGCGTGGCGCCTAGCGCGGACGCGCCCAGCAGGTCGCCGAGGTGGTTTTCCACAAGCGCCGCGACCTCACTGAGCCGATTCTCGAATGCCATTTTCCGGTCCTTGGCCCTAATGCTTGTGAACCATGCGGGCGCAGGGGGCGTGCGCCGCTCCGGCGCCATTCTTATGATGCTCTTTCCGAGGCGTCACGAGCGTTTGCAAGTATAAAGCGGTCATGAGCGACGATAGAGGCCCCCCCACCGGACCGGGCGACGAACTGCCCGATGTCGCCCCGCGCACGGGGCCGCCGACGGGGCCTGCCATCGTGTCTGCGCCGGTCCCCGCCGAGGTCATTGCCGCGCCGCCGGTGAGCGAACCGATCGCCGAGGTGATCGCAGACGCCCAGGAAATGTCTGTGCCGGCTCGTGAGGAAATCACGACCGAGGCCCGGAATATCGTGCACGCACCCGAGTCCGGCTGGTCGCCGGCGGACCTCGATGCTCTCTTCGCAAGCCAGGCAATCGACGCGCCGGAGCTGGTCGCCAGGAGCGAGCCCTGGACCGCGCCGCCCGAAGCGGAGGCGACGCCGGAGATCGTACCTCCAGCGGCCGCCCCCCAGAAGATTGATCCCGTCGCAGTGCCGCCCGCGGCGATGCATCCGAATCCTTTCCCGACCGTGCTCGCCATTCCCGAAGCGCCGAGCGATACGCCGGTCTTCGTCATGGTCGAGCTGGCCAGCAGCAGCGTCGGCGCACAGGCCGCTGCGCTCCCGGCTCCCGTCATCATGCTGGATCTGCCGGTCGCCCGATCGGTCATAGCCCCAAGTGGCGACCCGACCGTAACCGATGCGCCCTTCATCGAAGAACCTGATCCCGCGCCAGCACCGCCGTCACCGCCATCCTACCCGCGGCCGGAGCCTCAGCTCCAGGTCAGTCCGCCGCCGCTGCCGACAACGCCACCTCCGCTCGTAGCGGCACCCGCCATTGCCGCGTCGATCGCGACTGCAAATCATCCCGCGATCGACATCCCAGCACCGGTCTCGGCACCCCCTCGGTCCATGTGGCCACGCCGAATTCGGCACGCCGTGCTCATTCTCATCGGCCTTGCGGTCGGCTACGCGGTGCTCGTGCTGTCGTTGATCGTCGCCTATCGCTGGGTTGATCCGCCGCGTTCCGCACTCATGATTGCGACGCGGCTCTCAGGCCAGCCCGTCGTCTATGGCCCTGTGCCGATCACCAGCATCTCATCGAATTTGCAGCGCGCGGTCGTGACGTCCGAAGACGCGCGCTTCTGCTATCACCGCGGCGTCGACTGGGCCGCGCTTTATGAGGCCATGAACGAGTCGCGCGGCGGCAGCACGATCACCATGCAGGTGGCGAAGAACCTCTTCCTGTGGTCGTCGCGCAGCTATGTTCGCAAGGCCATCGAGATTCCCGTTGCACTGACGATCGATGCCGTCTGGCCCAAGCGGCGCATTCTCGAAATCTACCTGAATATCGCGGAATGGGGCCCCGGCATTTTCGGGGCGGAAGCCGCGTCCTACTACCACTTCGACAAACCCGCCTCGCGACTGACTGCGCAGGAAGCTGCTCTGCTGGCGGCGTCATTGCCGAACCCGATCGCGCGTGATGCCGGAGAGCCGGGCCGCATCACGGCGCTGCTTGCTACGCGCCTGCGCGGGCGCATGGCGCACTCGGATGCCTTCGTAAGTTGCCTTGGACTGAGGCCATTGCCTCGCGCCGAACCCAAAGCGCCCGCCCGCCCCGCGACAAAACCCGCAGCGCGCCCCACGACAAAGTCCGAGCCGCAGCTCAAGCCGTGGCAGACGACGACGGAGCCCGCGTTCAACCCTTGGCAAAATTGAGCGCGAGCGCTTCCGCGACGCGAATGCCGTCCACGCCCGCCGACAGAATACCACCCGCGAAGCCTGCGCCCTCGCCAGCCGGGTACAGCCCGCGCGTATTGACGCTCTGATAGTTCTCATCGCGCGGAATGCGGATCGGCGACGACGTTCGCGTCTCGACGCCTGTCATGACCGCATCGGCCATCGCGAAACCGGGAATGCGTTTCTCGAAGGCCTGCAGCGCTTCGCGGATCGCGACGACGGCGAACTCCGGCAAGCATTGCGCGAGATCGGTCGGCACGACGCCCGGCTTGTAGCTCGGCACGACATCGCCGAGTGAGGTCGACGCACGCCCGCTGAGAAAATCGCCGACACGTTGCGCGGGTGCCGCGTATGTGCCGCCACCGGCTTCAAAGGCTTTCTTTTCCCAATGACGCTGCAGGGCGATGCCCGCGAGCGGCCCGCCCGGATAGTCCTCATCAGGCGTGATGCCGACCACGATGCCGGCATTGGCATTGCGCTCGGCACGGGAGTATTGGCTCATGCCGTTCGTGACGACGCAGTCGGGCTCCGATGTTGCCGCAACGACCTGCCCGCCTGGGCACATACAGAAGCTGTAGACTGAACGTCCATTCGATGCGTGGTGGACGATGTGATAGTCCGCCGCGCCGAGGATCGCATTACCGGCTGATGGCCCGAACATGCAGGCGTCGATCAGCGATTGCGGATGCTCGATGCGCACGCCGATCGAGAACGGCTTCGGCACGATCGTCACGCCGCGCGAGAGAAGCATTTCGAATGTGTCGCGCGCGCTGTGGCCGACCGCCAGCACGACGTGATCCGTCTCGATCGTGCTGCCATCTTCGAGCACGACGCCACGCACCTGCCGGTTACCGTTTCCATCATCCGCCAGATCGATATCGACGACCTTGCTGCCGAAGCGGTACTCGCCGCCAAGCGCTTCGATCTCCGCGCGCACATTCTCGACGACGGTCACGAGGCGAAACGTGCCGATGTGCGGCTTGGCGACGTAGAGAATTTCCTCCGGCGCGCCGGCTTTCACAAACTCAGTGAGAACCTTGCGACCATGATGGCGCGGATCGCTGATACCGCTATGCAGCTTGCCGTCGGAGAACGTACCCGCGCCGCCTTCGCCGAACTGCGCATTCGACGTCGGATCGAGCACGCCGCGCCGCCATAGGCCCCACGTATCTTTCGTGCGCTGCCGCACGACCTTGCCGCGCTCCAGAATGATGGGACGGAACCCCATCTGCGCGAGCAAGAGCGCGCACATGAAGCCACATGGTCCCGCGCCGATGACGACCGGGCGTTTCTCGATGCGCTCCGGCGCGCGCGCGACGAATTTGTAGGTTGTATCCGGCGATGGATTGACGTGGCGGTCATCTTTGAGCCGCGCACTTATGCGGCCCTCGTCGCGCACGTCGGTATCGATCGTATAGACGAGCTTGATCGCGGATTTCTTGCGCGCATCCCATGCGCGGCGGAACACGCTGAAGCTCAGCAGATCATCCGGCTTGATCCCGAGCCGCGTCACAACTGCCTTCCGAAGATCCTCCTCCGGATGGTCAAGCGGCAGCCGCAGCTCGGTGATCCGCAACATCCGCTATTCGGCGGCTTTCGCCGCGTTCTGCGCAGCGAGGCCGGCGCGAATGTCGTCGACAAAATCGGTGATCGATGCCGGCACGCGCGTTGCGGCCGCACGCTCCTTCATGCCGAGATCAGCACACCACTGCAGACGCCGCGAGGTCGCCTCCGCCATCGTCGGATCGAGACCGAGCTCACGCAGCGTCGTCGCCACCTCGCGCATCTCGCCTGCGCGACGGCCCGAATGCTGCGCCGCGCCGCCGAGCTTCTTGCCGATGAAAACCGGCCAGTTGATCTCGGGGATCGTCACCTGCATCGACGACACAATACGGTCGGTGACGCCCGCTGTTTCGGCCGCGACCATGCATTCCATGAGAATGGCATCGAGGCCCTTCATGAAGACACTGCGGCACATCTTGATGGTGGACGCCGCGCCGATGTCATCGCCGACCGACTTCATGTCGACGCCATAAGGCGCGAGCTTACCGATCAGCTCCTCCGCATCCTTGCCGGCGAGCAGCATCGGCACTTTGTGCTGCGAGCGCGGCACCAGATCCATGACCGCCGCTTCCACCGAGCGTCCGCCGGCTTCCGTCACGGTCTTCGCCACGTCCCGCTTCATGCCGGGCGATGTCGAATTGCAGTCGAGGAACAGGGTGCCTTTCGGCAGATGCTTTGCGATCTGGCCGGCCGCAACGAGGCTCTCTTCCGTCGTCACGAGGCTCAGGATGATATCGCTCGCCTGCGCCAGCTCCTGGGCGCTGCCCACCGTGCGGATGCCGATCTTGTCGGCTGCCGCCTTGAGCGGTGCGCCCTTCTCATTGCTCGGAAGCAGGATATCCCATGTCGAAATCTCGATCGGATGCTCGGCCGTCGCGGCGTTCTTCAGGCCCGTGGCCACGCTTTGGCCTGCCTCACCGAACCCCAAAATACCGACGCGCAGCTTGGCCATACCGTGTTTCCTCCGCCGTTTATGTTCTTATCGCAGGGCCGCGCAGGCCCGCTGGATGCGCTCGCACGCCCGCGTGATGTCCTCAGTCGAAGCCGCGAAGGACAAGCGGAAGTGCGGCGAGACACCATAGGCCGCTCCATGCACCGCGGCGACCCCCTCTCCGTTCATGAGATACATGACGAAATCGCGGTCGTTCTCGATGACCTTGCCCTCGGGTGTGCGCTTGCCGATGAGCCCGGCGCAGCTCGGGAATGCGTAAAATGCGCCGGCCGGTTTCACGCAGGTGATGCCTTTGGCCTGATTGAGCATCGCGACAATGAGATCGCGCCGCTCCTCGAATGCTGCGCGATATTGCTCGACGGAGTCCTGCGGGCCGTTCAGCGCAGCAAGTGCCGCTGCCTGTCCCACTGACGACGGCCCCGATGTCACCTGTGCCTGCAGCTTCGACATCTGCTTGATCAGCTCTGCCGGACCAGCCGCGAAGCCGATGCGCCAGCCGGTCATCGAGTACGTCTTGGATACGCCGTTGATGATGACCGAGCGGTCCTTCATGTCCGGGCAGATGGCGACGAAGCTCTCGCAGGTATGCCCGTCGAAGACAATATGCTCGTACATTTCGTCGACCATGACGGCAACGTGCGGATGGCGACGCAGCACCTCCGCGAGACCGAGATAGTCCTGACGTGTGTAGACAGCACCCGAGGGGTTCGACGGCGAATTCAGCACGAGCCAGCGCGTGGCCGGCGTGATCGCGCGCTCCAGCATTTCAGGTGTGATCTTGAACTTGGTCTCGGCCGGGCAGGGTACGATGACCGGCTTCGCACCCGCGTAGAGAACGCAGTCCGAATAGGCGATCCAGAAGGGCGCCGGGATGACAGCCTCGTCACCAGCTTCCATGGTCGCGACGATGGCATTGAAGATGGCCTGCTTGCCGCCGGTCGATATCATGACCTCGTCGGTCGTGTAGTCGAGCCCGTTCTCGCGCTTGAGCTTGGCTGCGAGCGCGGTGCGCAGCTCCAACGTACCGGGAATGGCGGTGTACTTGGTCTCGCCACGCTCGGCCGCCGCCGCGGCGGCCTCGATGATGTGAGCAGGCGTCGGGAAATCCGGCTCGCCGACCGACAGCGAGATGATGTCGCGACCTTGAGCCTTCAGCTCACGTGCCCGCTGCGCGGCAACGATGCTCGGCGATGGCTCGACGCGCTGAAGGCGCTTGGCGATCTTGAATTCCACGGCGTTTCCCCTGACCTTTTTATGAGGCGGCGCGCACATACCACGAAGGGGGCCGAGGGCACAGTGGCACCTCAGCCTTTATCCTTGGGATAGGAATGCAAACCCCCGGCCACATCCTCGATCTGGGCCACGCCGCTGAATTCCTTAACGTAATTGGGCCCGATCGGCACTTTTCCGAAGCCCTCGGGCACGTCCAGCACGTAAGTCGGCAGGGCGAGGCCGGATATGCGCCCCCTGAGCGCGCGCATGATCGCCTGCCCCTCCGCGATGGTCGTCCGAAAATGGGACGTCCCGGGCGCAAGGTCGGCATGATGCAGGTAGTAGGGTTTAACGCCGAGCGCGACGAGGGTGCCGAACAGGACCGCCAGCGTCTCCGCATCATCGTTCACGCCCTTGAGCAGGACGGTCTGGCTGACCAGCGGGAAACCGGCCGCCGAAAGCCGGGCGAGCGCGGCGCGGGCCGCCTCGGTCAGCTCGCGCGCGTGGTTCGTGTGAACGGCGATCCAGACAGCCTTGCCGGGCGCCTTCAGCGCGGCGACGAGATCGACCGTGATCCGCTCGGGATCCACGATCGGCACGCGCGAATGCCACCGGATGACCTGCACGTGCGGGATCGCCGCGAGCGCCTGCGTAATCTCTGCGATGCGGCGCGGCGCGAGCACCAGCGGATCGCCGCCGGTGAGAATGACCTCATGGATCGCCGGATTCGCGCGGATGTAGTCGAGCGCGGCCGCCAGCTTCTCGCCCGACAGCGCTTGTTCGCCACCTGGCCCCACCATCTCGCGACGGAAACAGAAGCGGCAATAGACCGGACAGACGTGCGTCGCCTTGAGCAGCACGCGATCGGGATAGCGATGCACGATGCCCGGCACGGGCGAATGCGCGTCGTCGCCGATCGGGTCGGCCAGCTCCTCGGGACGCGTTTGCAGCTCGCGGGCGTCAGGGACGAACTGCCGCGCGATCGGGTCGTGCGGATCAGCGCGGTCGATCGGCTCGGCCATGGTAGGCGTGATGGCAACGGCATAACGCGCCGCAACGTCTGCGGCAGCTTCAACACTGTCGGCACCGATGAGCCCCGCCTCCATCAGATCCCCCGGCGTACGTAGCGTGCGGGTTGTGCCGCGATCGCTCATGGCGCGGCCACCGGCGCCCAGAGCACCTGCTCGATCGTCCGCGCGCCCGTTGCAAGCATCACCAGCCGGTCGAAGCCGAGCGCAATACCCGACGCAGGCGGCATCATCGCGAGCGCGTCGAGAAAGTCCTCGTCGATCGGATAGCGCTCGCCGTAGACGCGCTCCTTCTCGGCCATCTCGGCCTCGAACCGGCGGCGCTGCTCGGCGGGGTCAGTCAACTCGCCGAAGGCATTCGCGAGCTCGACCCCACACGCGTACAGCTCGAAGCGCTCGGCAGCGCGCGGATCATTCGGCGATGGTCGCGCCAGCGCCGCCTCGACCGTCGGATACTCCATGAGGATCGTCGCCTGTCCCCGCCCGATGCGGGGCTCGACGCAATCGACGATCACGCGGCTGAAGATGTCGGCCCAGGTATCGTCATCCGCCACGCGGACGCCAACGCCGAGCGCCTGGGCGGCGAGCCCGTCGCGATCGGGCACCTCGCCGCCAAGCGTCGCCAGCAGATCGATCCGCGCGTGCCGGCGGAAGGCCTCGGCGACGGACAGCCGCTCCAGCGGGGCGGAGGGGTCCACAGGCTCATCGCGGTACGTCAGGAGATCGGTCCCCGCCGCAGCAGCAGCCAGCGCCAACAGCTCGGCACTGTCGCGCATCAAGACCTCGTACGCCTCCCCTGCGCGATACCACTCCAGCATGGTGAACTCGGGATGGTGCAGGGCCCCGCGCTCGCGGTTCCGGTAAACGGGCGCGAACGTGAACAAGCGCCGCTCGCCCGCCGCCAGCAGCTTTTTGCAGGCAAATTCCGGGGAGGTGTGGAGGTACAGAGGTGTACTACGGCCCGCTTCGGTGCGGAATTCGGTCGAAAAGGCGTGCAGGTGCACTTCGTTGCCCGGCGAGACCTGCAAGGCACTGGTCTCGACCTCCACGAACCCCCGATCCTCGAACCATGCCCGGAACGCGGCCTTGATCCGCCCCCGGGCGAGCAGATACTGCCGCCGGTCGGCGTGCTTGTCCGGATGCCACCATGGACGCTCAATCATGAGGTCTCTACGGTCCTCGCCAAGGGGCCGGCTTGGCCTGAGCCCCTGAAACAGCTATGAAGCCGCCAACCTAGGATTTTTGAGCGGCCCTGCGGGGACATGGACGGAGAACGGTTTCGTGGTCAAGGTTATCGCAAGTGAGGTCCGCAAAGGCAATGTTCTCGAGATCGACGGCGATCTCTGCACGGTCCTGAAGGCCGAGAGCATCCGCCCCGGCAAGGGCACCCCGACGACGCACATCGACATGCGCCGCATTTCGGATGGCGTGAAGATCGTCAAAAGCTATCGCACGACGGAATCGGTCGAGCGCGCTTTCCTCGACGAGAAGGACTTCGACTATCTTTACGAGGACGAAATGGGCTTCAATTTCATGGAGCCGGTGTCCTTCGAGCAGATCGTCGTGCCCAAGGACTTGCTCGGTGATTCCGCCCAGTGGCTGGTCGAGAACATGCGCTGCTCGATCAAGCTCTTCGAGGGCAACCCCGTCGCGATCGAGCTTCCGCAGCGCGTGATTTTCGAGATCGTGGAAGCCGACCCGGTCGTCAAGGGCCAGACGGCCTCCTCCTCCTACAAGCCGGCCAAGCTCTCCAATGGCGCCCGCGTGATGGTGCCACCGCACATCGAGTCCGGCACACGGATCGTGGTCATGACCGAGGACGGCTCCTACGTCGAGCGCGCCAAGGACTGAACTCTTCACGCCCTGCCTGCTCTGAATACCGTTGACCGTCCGCCCACGGGCTAGTTGACTGCGTTCCAAGAACAAAAAATGGCATCGGCGGCCTCGGTCGACCGTGGCAAGTCCGACGCCAAGCCCGTGAGGAAACGTCCATGGCTGCATCCGAAGGCTCGGCGCCTGAGGGGCCGAAACCGGCCTCTGCTGCCGTCGTTCGGCAGAATGCTGTCGTCCTCGACGCACTGCCATTCGGCGATACGCGGGATTTCGACGACGCCCGGCGCGGATTTCTCGGCACGATCGAGGATGCGCACATCGTCGGTGACACGGGGCGCGCCGTCTGGACCATGAAAACGTACGGCTTCCAGCGCGAGGAAGCCGCGCCGCCGACGGTCAATCCCAGCCTCTGGCGTCAGGCCCGCCTCAACACAATCCACGGCCTGTTCGAGGTCGTTCCCGGCGTCTATCAGGTGCGCGGCTTCGACATCGCCAATATGACCCTCGTCGAGGGCAAGACGGGCGTCATCGTCGTCGACGCGCTGACCGGCACGGAGACCGCGCGCGCGGCACTGGCCCTCTACCGCAGCCATCGCGGCGAGCGCCCGGTCAGCGGCCTCATCTACACGCACACGCATGTCGATCACTGGGGCGGCGCGGCCGGCGTGGTCGATCCCAAGGATGTCGCCGCGGGGAAAGTCCCGGTGATCGCGCCGGATCAGTTCATGGAGCACACCGTCTCCGAGAACGTGATTGCAGGCGATGCCATGCTGCGGCGCGCTCAGTATCAGTTCGGCGGGCTCTTGCCGCGTGGCCCGGCGCAGCAGGTGGACTGCGGGCTCGGCAAGTCGATCAGCGCGGGCCGCGTCGCGCTCGTGCCGCCGAACGACATCATCACGCACACCGGCGAGACGCGCACGATCGACGGCATCGAGTTCGTCTTTCAGATGGCGCCGGAGACCGAAGCGCCCGCGGAGATGCACTTCTATCTGCCGGCCTTCAGAGTGCTGAACCTCGCCGAGAACGCCACGCACAACTTCCACAACCTGCTGCCGTTCCGTGGCTCGCAGGTGCGCAATTCGCTCGACTGGTCGAAGTACATCCAGGAGGCGATCGATCTCTGGGGCGACGAGGCGGAAGCGCTCTGCGGCCAACATCATTGGCCGGCATGGGGTCGCGAGCGCGTCATCGGTCATCTCGAAGCGCAGCGTGATCTCTACCGCTACGCCCACGACCAGACCGTGCGGTTGATGAACCACGGGCTGAAGCCAGCCGAGATCGCCGAGCAGATCGGCACGCCGAAATCCCTCGACGGTACATGGGCGACGCGCGGCTACTACGGTCACATCCGGCACAATGCCAAGGCCATCTATCAGCACTATCTCGGCTGGTATGACGCCAATCCCGCGAACCTCGATCCGTTGCCGCCCGTAGGGACGGGCCGCAAGATGGTCGAGTACATGGGCGGGGGCGACGCCATCTTGAAGCGCGCGCGGGCGGACTTCGACAAGGGCGAATTTCGTTTCGTCGCGCAGGTGCTTTCGCATCTCGTCTTTGCGGAGCCGGACAATGCCGCGGCGCGCAGCTTGCTGGCCGATACCTTCGAGCAGCTCGGTTATCTCACCGAGAGCGCGACGTGGCGGAACGCCTATCTCTTCGGCGCGCTCGAATTGCGTGCCGGTATGCCGAAGGTGCCCTCGCGCTCCGCGATCGGCCCGCATATCCTGCGCGCACTCCCCACCGATCAGCTCTTCGACTATCTGGCCGTACGGCTGAACGGACCCAAGGCGGAAGGCTTCCGCACGACGCAGAACTGGATCTTCAGCGATACTGGCGAGAAGTTCTGCCTCATCGTCTCGAACGCGGCCATGTCGATCTCACCGCGACGCCTGTCGAATGCGCCCGACGCGACGGTGACGCTGAAGCGGACGGATCTCGACGCCGTCATCTCCGAAAAGACGACATTCGATGCCGCGATCGCCGAGGGCGCGATCCAGATCTCGGGTGATCCATCAAAGGTCACCGCTCTTTTCTCACTGCTCGACACCTTCGAGCGCATGTTCGAAATCGTGGAGCCACGCAGCAAGGTCATTACATAGCCCGCGAGGAAACCAAGGCCGATCCTTCGAGGTCCCCCCGCCACTGAAGCAAAGGTCCATTCATGCTGAAAGATCCGCCATTACTGACTGTCCGCCGCATGTGGCAACGTCCTGACGCCTTCACGCTCGGTCGCCTCAAAGGCGTGCAGACCGGGCAGGCCGTCGATGCCATGCAGGGGCGTGGCGCGCTCGATGCGGCCATCAAGGCCATCGATCCGGCGAACGCATTCTTTCTCGGTACGGCACTACCTTGCGAGACCGGACCCAACGACAATCTCGCCATCCTCGCAGCCGTCGCCCTCGCGCAGCCGGGCGACGTGATCATGGCCGCCTCGGAAGGTTTCACGCAGTCCGCGGTCGTGGGTGACAACGTCACGATGGTAGCGAAGGGCAAAGGCGCTGCCGCAATCGTCATCGACGGCATGGCGCGCGACATTGCCGGCATTGCGCCTGTCGGCTTGCCCGTATTCGCGCGGGGCATCACGCCGAACTCGTGCGTACGCAGCGGCCCCGGTCGCGTCGGCCTGCCGATTATCATCGGCGGCGTTTCGGTCGAAGCCGGCGACGTGGTGATCGGCGATGCCGATGGCGTTGTCGTCCTGCCGCGCAAACAGCTGCACACCATTCTGCCGCTGGTCGAGGAAGTGCTCGCCGCAGAAGGCGCGACACAGGGCAAGATCAAGAACGGCTTCACCAATCTCGGGGGGATCGAGGATCTGCTCGCGTCCGACCGGGTTCGCTACGTGGATTAGTGTGCCGCAGCGCAATGCTGACGGACGTGTACGACCAGGAGAGAAGGTATGGCGACCAACAAGAAGAAAGTGCTTTTCACGGATTCCATGGGGAATGCCGGGCGAGAGATTCTCGCATCGCGTCCCGACGTCGAAGCCATCCCGTTTCCCAACATGGCGCAGGACGAGGAATACCGCGCGATCCTGAAGCAGCACGCGCCGGTCCACGCGACCATCCTCGGCGGCACACGCTTCCGCCCGGCGGAGCTCGATGCGGCAGGCGCCATGGAGTGCGTGGCACGCGTTGGCGTCGGCTATGACGCCATCGACATTCCCGGCATGACTGCGGCGAAGGTGCCGGTCATGATCGCCGGCACGGCGAACTCGCCATCGGTCGCCGAGCACGCCATGACCTTCATGCTCACGCTCGCGCGCAAGGGGCCGGAGCTTTCCGCGCTCGTGAAGGAAGGTCGCTGGGGCGATCGTCTCAAGCCCGCGATGATCTCGAACGACCTCTTCGAAAAGACCGTTCTCATCATCGGCTTCGGCCGCATCGGCACCCGCACGGCCAAGCGCTGCCAGGCCATGGAGATGACCGTCCTCGTCTATGATCCCTACGTCAAAGCGGAGGCCATCAAGGCCGCGGGCTGCGAGCCCGTCACCAATCTCGACGCGGCCTTGCCGCGCGCCGACTACGTGACGATCCACTGCCCGAAGACGCCGGAGACGGTCGGCATGTTCGGCGCGAAGCAGTTCAAGGCGATGAAGCCAACGGCCTATCTCGTGTCGACCGCACGCGGCGGCATCATCGATGAGGCCGCCCTGCACGCAGCACTGACCGACGGCACGCTGCCGGCAGCAGCGCTCGACGTGTTCGACCGCGAGCCGCCGGATCCGGCGAACCCGCTCTTCAAGCTGCCGAACCTTCTCGCTTCGCCGCACATTGCCGGCGTCACAGCGGAGGCCATGGAGCGCATGTCGGCGGAAGCCGCGAAGAACGTGCTCGCCGTGTTCGATGGCAAGCCGCGCAAGGAAAATGCCGTCAATCCGGAAATCTACGGCTGATCGCAACTGCCGCAAATGTCGAACGGCCCGCCTTCCGCGGGCCGTTCTGCTTTTATGCGCCCGACTTGCCGAGATAGGCCTTGGCCGCGCCCGTATCGATCAGCGGATAGACCTCGAAGGTCGCGGGAATGATCTCCGCCCATTCGTTCATGAGCCGATGCAGCGTCTCGTTGTCCGGCACGTCGAACAGCACGACCGCGCCGCGACCCGTGCGCGCCCACACATCCTTGCACATGCCGTTCGCCTGGATCGGCGCCAGCCACTCCCAATAGGCCTTGCGGCTCGGCACCATCGTCGATGGCTTCTCGGGACGCGGCGTCGAAATCACCATGAAGAGCATTCGCTAACTCCGATAGTTCCCCTTCCCCTTGTGGGGAGGGGTTAGGGGTGGGGGGATCCCCGACTGCTGATGTTCTGCGATCCCCCCTCCTAGCCTCCCCCACGAGGGAGAAGGAATATGTTGGAGTAAGAGAGCATCGCCCCAAACGCGGCTCGATCAGATCAGGTCACGTTTGGCGAGATTGCGCATGAGATCGGCGACGCCGAAGGTCCAGGGTGGCGCCTGATCGGATGTCGTCATCACATTTGTGAGCGCACCGAGCGGATCGGCGTGAATGGTGACGATGTCGCCGACCTTGTGCGTAAAGCCCATGCCGGGCTCGCCGCGATCCTCGCTCGGCGCGAACATGGTACCGAGATAAAGGATCGCGCCATCGGGATACTGATGCGTCTTGCCGATCAACTGGCCGACGAGATCCGCCGGATCGCGCGCAATCTCGTGCATGGAGGACTTGCCGGTCAGGCGGAAGCCCTCCGGTCCATCCACCGTCAGGTGCACGTCAAGCGCACGCACTGAATCGAGCGAGAACGTGTCGTCGAAGAAGCGCACGAACGGTCCGACCGTCGCGGAAGCATTGTTATCCTTCGCCTTCGATAGCAGCAACGCCGAGCGGCCCTCGACATCGCGCAGGTTCACGTCATTGCCGAGCGTCGCGCCGACGATTGCGCCCTTGGAATTGACGACCATCGCCACTTCGGGCTCCGGATTGTTCCAGGTCGATTTCGGATGCAGACCGGCGGTCATGCCGTGTCCTACGGCCGACATCGGCTGTGCCTTGGTGAAGATCTCGGCGTCCTCACCGATACCGACCTCGAGATACTGCGACCACGCGCCAGCCGCGATCAGCGTCTGCTTGAGCGCCATGGCTTCCTTGGAGCCGGGCTTCAACGCGCGCAGGTCACCGCCGATCTGGGCCTGCACCTGCTTGCGGATGACTTCGGCTTTCTCAGGCGCGCCTTTCGCCTGTTCCTCGATCACGCGCTCCAGCATCGATCGCGGGAATGTCACGCCTGCTGCCTTCACGGCCTGCAGATCGATCGGCGCCAGCAGCGAGGGCTTAGACGCATCGCGATACATCTCCGGCGTGTTGGCCAGGATTTCGCTGAGAGTACCGATCCGCTCGCCGGCCCCACTCTTTACGATCGCCGCCGCGTCCGTGCGCTCGCACAGGTCGCGCATGGTCGGCGCGTGACGCGAGATGTCGTAGAGGCCATCGGCGCGCACGGCGACGACCGCAGGGCCTTCGACGTCCGGCCGCCAGACACGGCCCGCGAGTGCACCTTCCGTTCCATCCTTCGGCAGGGTCAAAGCTTCGGTCATTCGCGTGCGCATGGTGCGTTTCCTCTAGCTGCCGGTGGGCTTGGATTTATCGCCGGCCTGAGCCGGCATTGTTGGGCCGAGCTGGCTGCTCGGCCGGACATCCCGCGACGTGGCGTAGACCGCGAGGCCTGCCGCAAGCCCCGCCGCAATGGTAGCAAAGATCCACTGATAGGCGACCGGAGAATAGCCGGACGCCGTCTGCGGAAACCAGTTCGGAATGTATCCGGTGACGACCGGCACCATGGCGCAACCAAAAAGTTGGGCCATGTTCGCCGTCGTCGCTCCGCGCCCGGCAAGATGATCCGGATAGAACGTGCGCGCATGGGTCACGACCGCGACGCCGTACGAGGAGGTCGCGCACAAGCCGATGATGAGCGCGATGGCCAATGTCGTCGGCGGATCGGACGCCAGCGCGAGCAGGACTAGGATCGTCGCCGTTGCGCCGCTCATGGCCACCCACTTGCGCGTGTCGAATACGCGGTCCATGGGCCCGAAGGCCAGCACGCCGAGGAACTGCGCCATCGCCATGGCGATGAGCACGTTCCCGCGCGCCACGGCATCCAGGCCGTGCACGTCGTGGAGGTAGGGCCCCGCCCACAGACCCATGATGGTCGCCATGACGGCATAGGCCACGGTCTGTAACCCCAGCACGCGCAGGAGGCCTGGCAGGCGCAGGACGGCGACGAAACCCGCGAGCGCGCCGGCAAGCGTCTCCGGCGGATGCGCCACCGGCACCTTGCCCGGCGGATCATCACGCACCAGCCACACGAAAAGCAGACCGACCAGCGCCGCCACGACGGCCATGATCACGAACGCCGCCCGCCATCCCATCCATTGTGCTGCGAGCGCCAGCGGCGTGCCCGCCAGCACAACGCCGATCATGCTCAGGCTGAAAACCCAGCTCATGGCCGTCGCCCAGCGGGCGCGCGGATACCAGCGCGAGCAGAGCACGACCACCGACATGAAGCTGCCGCCGAATCCGAGGCCCAGCAGGAAACGCGCCGCGATCAGCTCGCTGCCATCCCTCACCACGGCGTGCCAGAGCGCGCCGGCAACACTGAGCACCGCGAGCCCACCGACAGTGAACCGTACGCCAATGCGGTCGAAAAGAATACCGACCGGCACTTGCGCCGCCATGAGCGCGAAGAAGAAGATGGCATTGGCCATGCCGAGCGCTTCGGAGGTGAGCTTCAGCTCGACGATCAGCTCCGGCGCGATGACCGTGACGGACGAGCGGAAGAACTGCGAAAGGATCGTCGTCGCCGAGAGCATGACGATGAGAATCACAGCGGCTCGCATGGGCGGATTTGAAGTTGCTGAGGTCACGATCGGGATCTCGGCTCGATGAGGCGCCGGTCCCTGTGCCATCGCGACGGGCAATAGGCAATCCGCATTCCGCGTAACGAGGCGGTGACCAGACCTGCACAACGCCGTTGCGTTGCCGCAATGTTCTGTCAGGTTAGGCGTTCGATGCGTCCGAACGAAGTTATGTACCGCCGATGATTGCTTCCTCGCTCTGCCTGTCCGAAGTCACGAATGCGCCGGTTGCCGCCACTGCGCGCGAGACGGCCGCACGCGTACTCGGCGAAGCCGAGGCCATCGAAATCTGGATCGCACGCTGGCTGCGCGTCCGGCGCAAGGACCTCATGGCGCGGTACGAATGCGATCCGCGCCAGCTCTATGCCATCTGGTGGGGCGAAAAGTTTCCGACGAGCCGCGAGAAGGCCGAGGCTGCGTTCCGTGCGCGCCACCCCGGCCTCGTCGATCGCGTGAGCTTCGGCTACCGCCGCATTCCGCGCGGCCCCGCGAAAGAACCCGAAGGCCAGCTCTCGCTGTTCGAGTGATCAGAGGAACAGCACGTTCCGGGTCGCGATATCGGTGCCCCAGGTCGTGTTGGAGTTGAGCCCCGCGATCGTCGTCATGGCGTCGAGGCGCTTGCCCTTGTCGACGATAAAGGCCGAGTAGCCGTACTTCTCACAGACCTCACGCGTCACCGCGAGCGGATCCTTGTACGTCCCCGACAGCAGCTCGAGCAGCAGCGCCGGATGATCGCGCAGGATGGTCTCGCGCGCGCCTTCGAGCACTTCGAGCTCGCTGCCTTCGACGTCCACCTTGATGAGCTGCGCGTTTGTCAGCGCGAACGAATCGAGCGTGCGCACCTCGACCTTGATCACGCTCTGGCGCTCGAACTGGCTGTGCGAATTCTTGAGGTTGCCGGCGAGATGCAGCTCGCTGCTGTCGTCGGCCAGCGGAATGAAGAACGAGGCGTGGCCCGTCTCGTTCGACAGCGCGAGCTGATGTACCGTCGCGCGGCCCCCGAGCGAGCGCTTCGCGAAATCCGCGAACGCCGGGTTGGCCTCGAAAGCATGAACGACCGCACCGAGCTCGCTGAGAGCAAAAGCATAGATGCCTTCATTGGCGCCGATGTCGACCGCGACGCCGCCTTTGCCGACCAATGATCCGAGCATCGCAAGCTCGGGCTCGCCACCCTCGATCTCTTCGCTCAGGCGGCGGGCGTAGAAAGCGTCAGGGGATTCAGTCAAACAGCACCTCACTTCTTCTCCTTCTCCCCGTGCTTACGGGGAGAAGGTCGGGATGAGGGGCGGCGACAAACTCCGGCGTCGGCAATTGGCGCCGCCCCTCACCCTAACCCTCTCCCCGCCAGCGGGGAGAGGGGACTATTGAGCCTTACCGCTTCTCCATGAGCAGCGTGCCGACGCGCTCGATGGCCTTGCGGATGTTCTCGATGGAGTTGGCATAGGAAAAGCGGATGTAACCTTCACCGTGAATGCCGAAGCTCGTGCCGGCAACCGTCGCGACGCCGGCTTCCTCCAGCATCCTATTTTGTAGCTCGCGCGCGCTCATGCCAGTGCCTGTGACATTCGGAAACGCATAGAACGCTCCACCCGGATTGACGCACGTGAAGCCCGGCAACTGGTTGAGCATGGGCACGATGGCGCGGCGGCGCTCGTCGAACGCTTTCACCATCTTGACCACGTCATCCTGCGGGCCTTCCAGCGCGGCAATACCGGCGAATTGCGTCGGCGCGTTGACGCAAGAATGGTTGTTCACGCAAAGGCGAACAACCGTGTCCACGATCGACTTCGGCCACACCGAGAAGCCGAGACGCCAGCCGGTCATCGCGTACGTCTTCGACCAGCCGTCGAGGATGATCAGGCGATCGCGGATCTCGGGATAGCGCAGGAAGCTCTCGTGCTCGCGGCCGTCGTAGAGCATCTGGCTGTAGATCTCGTCCGACATCACCGTCACGTGCGGATGCTTCGCCAGGCCTTTGACGAGCTTCGCCACTTCTTCCTTCGGCACTGCGCCGCCCGTCGGATTGCCGGGGCTGTTGAGGATGATGAGCGACGTCTTCGGCGTGATCTGCGCGAGCACCTCATCTGCGCTGAAAGCGAAGCCGTTCTCTTCCTTGAGCGCGATCGGCACGGCCTTGGCGCCCGAGTACTGGATCATCGAGCGATAAATCGGGAAGCCCGGATCCGGATACATGATCTCCATGCCCGGCTGGCCGAACATCAGCACCGCAAAGAACATCGTCGGCTTGCCGCCTGGCATGATGACGATGTTGTCGGGGCTCACCTCGACGCCATGGCGCTTGTGCAGATCCTTCGCGACCGACTCGCGGAGCGGCAGGATGCCCTGCGCGGGCGTATAGCCATGATGGCCGTCGCGCAGCGCCTTGATGGCCGCCTCGACGATATGAGCCGGCGTCTGGAAGTCCGGCTGGCCGATGCCGAGATTGATGACGTCCTTGCCTTGCCGCTGAAGCTCGGCAGCCCGGGCGAGCACCTCGAATGCCGTCTCCGTGCCCAGTCTTTTCAGGTTTTCAGCGAGCAGCATGACTTCCTCCCCAGCTCTACTTTGCGCGTTCTTATGCACGCCGCATGGACACTTGGAAAGACGCCGCTGAGCGGACGCAAAAGGGCGGGCTCGCGCCATTTACTTGACTAAGTCAATTAATTAATTGACTGTGATGGCGGGAGGACCGTCCATGAACGAGAGCACCCCGATCCCCGCTCAAGTCCCGCCGTCACCAGAGGACATCGCGGCCATCCGGCGTTTCAGCCGCTTCTACACGCGCCAGCTCGGCCTGCTCGCCGAGAGCATGCTGGCGAGCCCCTATTCGCTCTCCGAGGCGCGCGTGCTCTATGAGCTCGCCCATGGGCGTGACATCACCGCCAGCGACCTCATGCGCGAGCTCGGCCTGGACGCGGGCTATCTCAGCCGGATGCTGCGGAAGTTCGAGGACCAGAGCCTCATTCGCCGCGCGCCCGCCGAGGACGATGCCCGCCGCGCTATCATCACGCTGACCGCCAAGGGCGAGGCCGCCTTCGCACCGCTGGATCGCGGTTCGCATGAGGGTGTGGTCGCCATGCTGGAGAAGGTCGCGGCGTCCGACCGGCCGCGGCTGGTTAACGCGACGAAGACCGTCCGGCGCCTGCTCGGCGAGGCGATGCCGACCACCGAGCCCTACATTCTGCGCGGACTGGAAACCGGCGATATCGGATGGATCGTCAATCGGCAGTCCACAATCTACGCGACCGAATACGGTTGGACCGGGATCGGGCTCGAAGCCATGATGGCCGAGATCCTCTCGAAATTCGTACGCGACTACGACGAGAAATTCGATCGCGCGTGGATCGCCGAGCGCGACGGCGAGGTCGTCGGCTCGGTCTTTATCACGCGTGGTTCGAAGGGCGTGGCGCAGTTGCGGATGTTGTACGTGGAGCCTTCTGCACGCGGGCTCGGCCTCGGCCGCCGCCTCGTGGACGAATGCATCCGCTTTTCACGTGCGCGCGGCTACAAAACGCTGATGCTCTGGACGCACGACATTCTCACGCCCGCCATCCGCATTTATGAGGCCGCCGGCTTCAAGCTCATCCGCGAAGAGCGCCACAACGAATTCGGTCACGACGTGAATGGGCAATTTTGGGAGGTGGGGTTGTGAGCTGTGAAATGCATATTTCGCCGTTAAGGCGCCCAGAAAGACAACGGTTAACGTCTTGTTAAAACGTTTGACGTTACTACGTAACTTACGTAGTCTCCAGCGATGCACGCAGTCGCTCAAACTCATGTCTTTATCCGCCGGGCTAAGGAAGTCGGCATGACGGAGGAAGAGGTCGATGACCTCGTTACCTTCATCGCCGAGAATCCTGATGCCGGCGACGAGATGCCTGGCACGGGCGGCTGCAGAAAGGTCCGATCGCCCCGGCGCGGCAAAGGAAAGCGCGGCGGCTATAGGACTATAACTTTCTTCACCGGAGAGATCATGCCGGTGTTTCTTCTGGATGTTTATGGGAAAGGCGAAAAGAGCAACTTGTCGCAAGCGGAACTGAACGCCCTACGTAAGCTTACCAAGGGCATTGTAGAAGCGTACCAATCACGGGTCAGCCCCGTGGCACGAAAGGGTGCATAAGATGGCTCGTAGCAGGAAAGCATTCGACAGGCTGGAAGAGGCGCTGCAGGAAGCGCTCTCCATAGCCAAGGGCGAGGCGCATCCGGCTAAGCTGTATGTGCCGCCGGAGATCAACGTGAAGGCGATCCGGCAGAAACTGGATCTCTCCCAAGACGATTTTGCAGCCTACTTCGGCTTCACCATCGACCAGATCAAAGCGTGGGAGCAGGGCCGATCACGGCCGCTCGGCGGCCTGCGCGCTTACTTGATGCTGATCGAAAGCAACCCTGAGCAGGTTCGCAACCTGCTGCTGGCTGCCACCAAAGAGGCAGCGAAGGAGCGTGCTGCTT
>JAEYPL010000035.1 GCA_023410905.1 Pseudomonadota bacterium | reverse complement strand
CGTGATCAGCATCAGCACTGCCAACAGTGGAATAAGGAAGGGCACGACAGCCCTGACCGTTCGATCGAATGATATCTTTGCGACGCGCGAGAGTATGAACAACACCATGCCGACCGGCGGCGTGAGCAGCCCGATCATGAGGTTCAGCACCATGATCACGCCGAACTGAACGGGATCGATGCCGGCAGCGGTGACGGCGGGCATCAGCACCGGCACGAGGATCGAGATCGCCGCGATCGTCTCGAGGAAGCAGCCGACGATCAGCAGCAGTACGTTGATGATCAGCAGCAGCACCAGCGGATCGCGCGAGATGCCGAGCAGGACCTCGGTGATCGCTTCGGTGACGCGCGCGGTGGTGAGTACCCATCCGAAGAGCGATGCCGCGCCGACGATGATCAGCACCGCCGCGGTCGTCTCGATCGTATCCATCGAGACCTTGAAGAAGCGCCTGAAGCTCATCGGTGGGTAGCTGGGGATCACCCTGCGGCCCCAGGTGAGATAAGCATACGCCACCGCCGATCCGACGATGTTGAGCAGCAGCGCCCCCATGATGACGCGCACGGGATGTGCCAGATCGTAGTAGGCAGCGAGGCACGCGGCCGCCAGTATCACGGTCATGATGGACAGAACGCGTCCAAGCGGAATACCGATCGCTTCGAGTTGACTCGTTACTGGATAGAAGACGAGCCCCAGGAAGAGTGCCCACATGCACGCGGCGACCGCCGCTTCCGTTGGCGTAAAGATACCGAGCGACATGCCGCCGATGATGATCGCGGGGGTCATGAGAGCCGGCAGCGCGTGGACGAAGGTCGAGCGAAGGATCCGCAGACGGAAAACCTGATCACGCCCGATGTTGTAGCGGTGCGCGTAGTACGTCACATACATCATGAGGAACGCGGCCATCAGCAGGCCCGGTAGAAAGCCCGCCGCAAAGAGCTGGCCGATCGATACGTTGGCCATCACGCCAAAGATGACCATCGGCAGGGACGGCGGAATGATCGGGCCGATCGTAGCTGAGGCGGCCGTCACACCGACGGCGAACTCCGTCTTGTAGCCATGGTCACGCATGGCCTTGATCTCGATCGTGCCGAGCCCGCCCGCATCGGCGACGGCGGTGCCTGACATGCCGGAAAAGATAACGGAGCCAACGACGTTCACGTGCCCGAGCCCGCCCTTGAGCCAACCGACGAGGGCGACCGCAAAATCATAGATGCGGTTCGTGATGCCGGCCGAGTTCATGAGATTGCCGGCGAGAATGAAGAACGGTACGGCCAGCAGCGGGAAGCTGTCGACGCCGCCAGCCATGCGGTGAAGGATCACGAAGTCCGGAATGCCAGCGATGAAGTGCGTGTAAATGAGCGAGGAACTGGCGAGCGCGATGAAGATCGGCACGCCGATCAGCAAGGTCGTGAAAAAGACGAAGAAAAGTACGGTCATGGTCGGCGATCCCCTATTCGATGACCAAGCCTTCGCCGATCGACTCTTGTGCCTTGCGCCAGCCGTCCCTGGCATTGCGGAAATACATGATCGCCTGCCGGATGAGCATGATGAAGCAACCGAGCGCAACGCCGCCATAGACGATGCTCATGGGCAGATCGATGATGACCATGCGCTGCCACTGCATGCGCTCGACGATCGCAAGCGAGAAATAGGCGAGCAAGCCCATGAACAGCAGCTTGATCGTGTCGACGATCGCAAGCAGCAGGCGGGCGGGAAATTTCGGCAGGTAGTGCAGCACGACCTCGACGGAGATGTGGAGATTCTTTCGTGCCACGACGGCCGCGCCGATGAAGGTCAGCCACATGAGGGCGTAGCGCGCGATTTCCTCGGTCCAGGCGATGCTGTCGTTGAGGACGTAGCGCGAGAAGAACTGCAGGAAGACGATCGCGGCCAGCCCCCAGAACACGATGAAGGCAAGCCAGTTCTCGACGTGGTGCTCGATCTCGACGTCCTCATCCTCGACAACGATGAGATGCACGTTCTCGCCGGGCTCGGCAGCCGGTTCCTTCGACATGCGCAGTCCTCAAAACAAAGGTGGAGCCGGAGGCTGCCGGCCTGGCAGCCTCCGGGAGGCAGAAAAACTGCCTCCCGCATACAAGGCGATGAATGGAGAAGACCCGTCGGGCCGCGGTCAGAGCTTCTGCAGCGCCTCGTACTGCTCTTTCGTCCAGTACGCGAGACCGTCGGGCCCGAGGTGCGCGGGAACGGCAACCTTGCGGAATGCTGCGCGATCAGGACGCGTCACTGTCTTGCCGAGCTTCTCGAATTCAGCCGGGAGCTTCTGTTCGGAGACACGGATGGCGTCCGTGGACTTCGATGCAGCCTGCTGGAGAACGTCGGCGAAGATCTTCTTCTCGCCGTCATCGAGCTTACGCAAAAGCGGCTGCCCCAGCACGCTGACGAGCGACTCGGTGATATGTCCGGTGAGGTGAATGTACTTCTGCACCTCGTAGAACTTCTTCGCGAGAATGGTCGGGAGCGGGTTTTCCTGGCCGTCGACCGTTCCCTGCTGGAGCGCGAGATAGACTTCGGCGAAGGCGATCGGCGTCGCGTTGGCGCCATAGATCTTCGCGAACATCACATAGAGGGGCGCCTGCGGCACGCGCAGCTTCATGCCCTTCATATCGTCCGGGCTCTTGAGCTCTTTGTTGGAGGTCATGTGACGCTCACCGTAGTAGGTCAGCGCAACGATGCGGTGGCCGGTCTTCTTCTCGTATCCGCCCGAGAGATCCTTGAAGAGGTCAGAGCCGCGATAGGCCTTCCAGTGGTCGAAGTCGCGAAAGATGTAGGGGCAGTTGGAAATCGAGATCGGACGGTGCACGCCGCCGACAAATGCGGCGCCGGTGTAGATGATGTCCACCGTGCCGAGGCCGAGACCCTCGTTGATCTGCGGCTCGTTTCCGAGCTGCGAGGCCGGAAAGACCTGGATCTCGTACTTTCCGTTGGTCTGCTTCTTGATCTCCTCGGCCGCCCACAGCGCCTCGGTGTGATAGGGCTCGCTCACCTCGTAGACGTGGGCCCACTTGAGAACGGTCGGCTTGGCCTGCGCAATGGCCGGTGAGGCGACACCGACAAGAGTGCCGGCGGCGCCGACAGAAGCTGCGGTGCCAATAAAGCGACGACGGGTCATCCCGCCCGATTTAGGGGTGGTCATTAGGCATTTTCTCCCAAGGGTTCAGACTGATCGAGGTGTCAGACTTATGCTTTTTGGGCAGCCGCAGTGCGATCGAGGACCGCTCCGTGAACTGCCGTATGCTGTTCCGCATATGGCATCGAGAATGCCGGTAACGTCTGAATCGCGCCACTAAATTCTTAAGGGGCGACGGCTACGGGGATGCCGCCGGAGCATTGACTTGCCGCCCGGCGGGGCCATCTCTATGCTGTGCGCCGATTGCGCCGGGAGGCCCGGCGTCGCGCTCCACCACTAACTAGCGACCTGAGGATGAGCCATGAGCGAGCAGGCAGTCCACGACTGGATCCGCAAGCAGATTTCGAGCAACGACGTGGTGCTTTTCATGAAAGGCACCAAGAACTTCCCGCAGTGCGGGTTCTCGGGCCAGGTCGCCCAGATCCTGCAGTATCTGGGCGTCGAGTACCAGGATGTAAACGTGCTCGAGGACATGGGCATCCGCGAGGGTATCAAGTCCTTCAGCGAATGGCCGACCATCCCTCAGCTCTACGTCAAGGGCGAGTTTATCGGCGGCTGCGACATCATCCGTGAGATGTTCCAGGCCGGCGAGCTGCAGGAACTGCTCGCCGACAAGGGCGTGACCCACACGGCGGTCGCCTGAACGGCCATCCGCGTCCACAGGCGCGAGAGATTTGAACGGGATTTTGCCGCCGCCCGCTGACACAGTCCGCGGGCGGCGCTTTAGTTTAACCGGCACGGCGCCGGGCGGGCGCGGCAGGAGACGAAGCGCGGCATGACCACCACGCTCGAACCGATCACGCAGCCGCCCGCTACCCTGCGAACCACGCCGAGTGGCCGGCCGCGTCTCGTGCTCGGTGGACGGCGGTTCCTGCTGAGCCTCGCGATCATCGGTGCCAGCATTTCGCTCGCGCTCGGCATCAGCCTCCCCTCGATCAAGCTCACCAAGTTCTATTTCTTTTCGACCGAGTTCTCGCTGATCTCGACGGTTTGGACATTGATCCAGAGGAACCAGATCTTCCTCGGTGTGATCGTGTTGCTCTTCTCGATCGTGCTGCCGGTGTTCAAGATCCTCTATCTCGTGATCCTGACGACCATGCCGCTTGACGTGCTCCAGCGTCAGTACCGGCGGCTGCGCGCACTCGAATGGCTCGGCAAGTGGTCCATGCACGATGTGCTCGTGCTCGCCCTGATGATCTTCTTCCTCAAGAGTCAGGGCATCTACGACGCGCGCAGTCTGTCCGGCGTCTACTTCTTCACGGCGGCCGTGGTGTTCATGATCCTCGCCTATGCCTGGCTCAGCGTGTTCGCGCTGGCGCCCGTTAGGGCCGAGCATCTGAGGGCCGAGCGGCATCGTCCGGTCGTCGGCGTCGGCGGGCGATCGGCCTTCAAGAACTTCCTGCTGGCACTGTTCATTCTGACGGCTGCCATCCTGTTCGCGCTCGGCGTGATCCTGCCGTCGATCCGTTTCACGACTATCTACGTGTGGACGAACGAGCACTCCATCGCGAGCATCATCTATGCGCTCTATCGCACGCAGGAGTATTTCCTCTCGGCCGTGATTGCGATTTTCTCGGTCGTGTTTCCGTTCCTGAAGCTGCTTTATCTGCTGACGCTGTGCCTCTCGCCGAACCTCTCCGAGGACTTCCGCCAGAAATCCCTTTCGACCATGGAGTGGCTGGGGCGCTACTCGATGACCGACGTCATGGTGCTCGCGCTCATGATTTTCTACATGAACTCATCCGGATACATCGAAGCGCGGGTCCTGCCCGGCATTTATTGCTTTGCGGCCTCGGCGCTGATGACCATGTTCGCCTATGGCTGGGCGAACTCGGCGCTGCCGCCCATGCGCGATCCTCCGCGACCGCTGCCCCCGAGCCGTGGCATCGACCGGCGCAGCATGGAAGGCCGCCGTCCGCCGCGGGTTGCTTGAGGCGGTGTGGGGCGGCTAGCCTAGAGGCAAATCAGAACTGTTGAGAGACGGAGAGGAAGGCCCATGACCATCAATCCGGATGCCGCCAAGGTCGTCGAGCTGATCATTGCCTCGGGACGCCCGCCGTATCCGACGATCGGGCATGTGGCGGCACGGGAAATCTTCGTCGCCTCGCGGGCCATTCTCCAGCCCGATCCCTCGCCTGTCGGCGAGGTGCGCGACCTCGCGGCCAGCGGACCCGCGGGCGAAATCCCGCTGCGTCTCTATCGCGGACAGGCCACGGACGCGAGCCGCCCGCAGCCCGCGCTCATCTACTACCATGGTGGCGGCTGGGTTCTCGGCAATCTCGAGAGCCACGATGGCGTGTGCCGCGACATTGCGAATGCGGCGCAGTGCACGGTGATCTCCGTCGACTACCGATTGGCACCGGAAGCGAAGTTCCCCGCCGCGGCAGACGACTCTATCGCCGCTGCGCAATGGATTCACGACAATGCGGAAGCCTTCGGCGTCGACCGCAATCGCCTTGCCGTCGGTGGTGATAGTGCGGGCGGCAACCTCAGTGCCGTCGTTGCGCTTCATGCGCGCGACAATGGTGGCCCGAAGCTCAAGCTGCAGGTGCTGATCTATCCATCGACAGACATGTCGAGCGTCTATCCCTCCTACGAGGAATTCGCCGAACAGCTTCCGCTGACGCGCACGACCATGGACTGGTTCGTCGATCTGTATCTGAAAAAGCGCGTGGAGGATGCGAAGGATTGGCGCGCCTCGCCGCTACACGCCAAGAGCCTCGCCGGCCTCCCGCCCGCCTACGTCATTACGGCCGGCATGGATCCACTCAGGGATGAGGGGGAAACATTCGCGCGCGCGCTCATGAAGGCGGGCGTGGCCGTCGAGACGAAACGCTTCGACGGCCAGATCCATGGCTTTCTCACCATGGGCCGGATCATCAGGGACTCGCAGACGGCCATTGCCGACATCGCAACAGAGCTGCGCAAGGCCTTTGTGTGAAGCCTGAAACGAGAAGGCCCGCCTCACACGAGAGCGGGCCCTTATTCTTCAGCCGACGATCTCTTCGGCCTTGAAGTTCAGCGCGATCTCGCGCTGGGCGGCCGCCGGGCTGTCCGAACCGTGGCTGGAGTTCTCGCCCTTCGAGCGGGCGAAGAGCTTGCGGATGGTCCCCTCGTCCGCCTGGGCGGGGTCGGTGGCGCCCATGACCTCGCGGTACTTGGCGATCGCGTTCTCGCCTTCGAGTACCTGTACGACGATGGGGCCCGATGTCATGAACGCGCAGAGCTCGCCGTAGAAGGGGCGCGCTGCGTGCTCTTCGTAGAACTTCTCGGCCTGCGCCTTCGTCCAGCGTACGCGCTTCTGGCCGACGATCCGGAGGCCGGCTTTCTCGATCACGGAATTGATGGCGCCTGTGAGATTGCGCTCGGTGGCGTCGGGCTTGATGATGGAGAATGTGCGCTCGATCGCCATGAGGCGGCTCCTTGGATCTCGGTGTTGAAGGGAATGGATGTGGCGCGGGTTATAGCGGCGCCGCTAAGCACCCACAAGACGGGCGGCGGGCAGGCGGGCGATCGGTCGCGTGCTCAGGCCGAGCCGCGGTCGATACCGTACAGAATGTTGGAAAAGAGCTCGTGATTGACCGAGATGATATCCATGATGTCACACGGTGCCGTCATTCCCGGGCTGCCATCGGCGTGCATGTACTGATAGCAATGCCGGCTCGCTGCCACCCAAAGGCCGATTTCGGTCTCCTCATGGAATACGGCGACGCCGCCCTCTTTGCCGGGCATGAAGGTGAGCAGCGGCGCATGAACGCGGAACTCGCCACGTAGCGCGCGCAATAGCTGATCGTCCCATGGACTCCAATGGCGCATACGGGAATACCCCCAAGTCGTGCAATGCTGCTTTCATAACGCGTTGAAGACGAGCGCACATTGATTAACGGTCGGAAACCATACCCGCTGATCGCGCGGGCCGAGGCAAAATTGATTAAAATGACAGCTTACGTCACCGCACTTGAACGACGGCGATCAGGGCCCGGCCTCCCGCATCTGAACGAAGAAACTGCGCTTCCAGTCGCGGCGCGCGCTTCGCTGCGGCGATGCCCTTGTAGGCGCCGTACGGGCTGCGGGCCCGGCGCGATCGGGCACGGCCGAGGGTAATGGCGGGCCGAGATCTCCGGCGATGCTTCCGGCCCTTGCCGTATGCGGCCCGCGCAATACCGCCGGGGCAGTCGGGTCGCGTGGATCCATGCCGGCACGCAGCGGATCCACCGGGGCCGCGCCGAGGCCCATGCGGTTTTGTCCGATGACGTCCTGGCTCAATGGGAGGGTGCTATCATCATCGTCCGCCTGATCCGCGGCCCGTTCGGCAGCACGGTAAGGCTGAGCCGCACTCACATTTCGGCTCTCAATGGGCTGGCTCGCACCCCGAGCGACGCTTCGAGCGCGTGGCATTTCCGGCGCTGCGGCAGTGCGGCCCGATTGGCGTCGT
Source organism: Pseudomonadota bacterium (assembly GCA_023410905.1). Lineage (GTDB taxonomy): Bacteria > Pseudomonadota > Alphaproteobacteria > Rhizobiales > Hyphomicrobiaceae. Next base: position 4,480 of record JAEYPL010000035.1, on the reverse strand, counting down.
GCCGAGGGCGTTGCGGCAGCTCGCCCAGGCGCGATCTCGGCCGGCGCGGCCATGGGCACGATGCGCGCGGGCTGTCGCGAGGCGGTCTCGCGATCGCGTGCCGTGCAAACATGGCTCGTCTGGCTGCGGGCGAGCGCCAGCATGATGTAGTCGGGCGTCTCGACGGGCCTCAGGACGCGCACGCGCTCCCCGAGGGCCTGCATGGCCTGCTGGGTCTCCAGCGACCATCGGCCGTCCACGGCGCCGCCATAGCACCCGAGACGCAGCAGCTCACTCTGGATTTGTTGAACGAGACGTACGCCCGCATCTACCGGGGCCGCCGCCGGCTCCTCGGCCGCGACGGGGACGACAACGGCAGCAGGTCCGCTCGCGATTGGGGCGGTCGCGGCAGCTTTCGGACTGGGGCTCAATGCCATGCCGGCCGATGGCGTCTCGGGTGGCAGTGGTGCCAGCAGATAAGCCAGGGCACCAAAGGCGCCTAGTGCCCCCACGAGACCCGTGGTCTTGCTCATCGGACAGTTCCCTACGCGCTACAAAGTGACGGATCTCAGGTCCGAAGTAGGGCGCCGATTTCACCGTGCGCCCATCACCGGAAGGCCCCTTACACGACGGCCTGCCAGTAAGACGTAAACATAAGCAATAAGGTTCAAACTACCCAGCCTTTGGCCACATCACAATTTACGGAACTGCAGCTTGGTTCACGGCTGTTGCTGAACGGCAGCAGATTTGACGTGCGGCGGCGGGCGCGCCAGATGTCAACAGAGCATCTTGATACAGAGGAATCTGATATAATAACCCGCGGCGCCGGAAAGCTTGGTTGGCGCGCACCCATACAGGGAGGTGGCTATGGATCTCGCCCTTATCATTCAGCTCATCAGTGGTGCGATCGGCGGCAACGTCGCCGGTGCGGCTCTCAAGGAGAAGTCGCTCGGTGTCCTCGGCAACTCGCTGGCGGGCCTCGTCGGGGGTGGGCTTGGCGGGCAGATCCTGCAGGCGCTGCTCGGCGTTGGGGCAGCCAGTGCGGGCAGCGGGCTGGATCTGGGCGCCATCATCTCGCAAATAGCCGGCGGCGGTGTCGGCGGGGCGGTGCTGATGGCCATCGTCGGGATGCTCAAGCAGAACTTCGCGAAGTAACGTCCGCGCTAGACCTGCTTGCTTTTCGATCGTTGCGCTGCACCGCCCGGGTGCGGTGAGGGGACGCTTGACCCATGGCCAAGCGGGTGCTGTATCGGGCAGGACGGACATGCAACCGATTCCTGCCCGCCAAATCCTGCCGGAAAGCGCCGAGAGCCTTAGATGTCATCACCCCAAGCGACGCCTGCGGTGCCCGCCGAGCCCATAGGGGATGCGGTCCTGATCATCGACTTCGGATCGCAGGTGACCCAGCTCATTGCCCGCCGCGTGCGCGAAGCCGGCGTTTATTCCGAGATCGTTCCCTTCAATCGCGCGGCTGATGCACTGCGCCGGCTCGCCCCGAAGGCCATCATTCTTTCCGGCGGACCTGCCTCGGTGACGGGCGCCGGTTCCCCGCGCGCGCCGGAGGGAGTATTCGAAGCGGGCGTCCCCATCCTCTCGATCTGCTATGGCCAGCAGACGACGGCTGTTCAACTCGGCGGCGAGGTCGAAGGTGGACACGCCGCGGAGTTTGGCCGCGCCGATATCGAGATCAAGGAGAAGAGCGCGCTCTTCGACGGTATCTGGGAGATCGGCCAGCGCTATCCGGTCTGGATGAGCCATGGGGATCGCGTGACGCGTCTGCCGGACGGCTTCACCGTCAAGGCCATCAGCGAGAACGCACCGTTCGCCATCGCGACGGACGAGAACCGCCGCATCTACACGACGATGTTCCACCCCGAAGTCGTGCACACGCCAGATGGCGCGCGGCTCCTCACGAATTTCGTGCGCAACATCGCCGGCATCCCCGGCGACTGGACCATGCGCCACTTCCGCACGGCGGAGATCGAGCGCATCCGGGCGCAGGTCGGCAAGGGCCGTGTGATCTGCGGCCTGTCGGGCGGCGTCGATTCAGCCGTTGCGGCGGTGCTGATCCACGAGGCCATCGGCGACCAGCTCACGTGCATCTTCGTCGATCATGGTCTCATGCGCCTCAACGAGGCGGACGAGGTCGTGAGCCTCTTCCGCGGGCATTACAACATCCCGCTCGTGCATGTCGATGCCTCGGATCGTTTTCTCGGCGCGCTCGCCGGCGTCAGCGATCCCGAGCGGAAGCGCAAGATCATCGGGCAGCACTTCATCGAGGTGTTCGAGGCCGAGGCGAAGAAGATCGGCGGCGCGCAGTTCCTGGCGCAGGGCACACTCTATCCCGACGTGATCGAGAGCGTGTCGTTTACCGGCGGCCCGTCTGTCACCATCAAGTCGCACCACAATGTCGGTGGTTTGCCTGAGCGCATGAACCTCAAGCTCGTCGAGCCCTTGCGCGAGCTCTTCAAGGACGAGGTGCGCGCGCTCGGCCGTGAACTTGGTCTGCCCGAAGCGTTCGTCGGGCGCCATCCATTTCCGGGGCCGGGCCTCGCGATCCGCATTCCGGGCGAGATCACGCGCGAGAAGCTCGACATTCTGCGCCAAGCCGATGCCGTCTATCTCGACGAGATCCGCAAAGCCGGCCTCTACGACAAGATCTGGCAGGCATTCGCGGTGCTGCTGCCTGTCCGCACGGTCGGCGTCATGGGTGATGGGCGCACATACGACAGCGTCTGCGCACTGCGCGCCGTGACGTCCGTCGACGGCATGACGGCGGACTTCTTCCCTTACGACATGAATTTCCTAGGCCGTGCGGCGACGCGCATCATCAACGAGGTGCGCGGCATCAATCGCGTCGTCTACGACATCACGAGCAAGCCTCCCGGCACGATCGAGTGGGAGTGAGGGCCTATCAAGCTTATCGACATGATGAGCGCTAAACCGGCGTGAAGACTTTAGTTGTCGAGATACTGCGCGGACTTTGATGAGTGCGTCTTCCTCTCCTCGGAGGAGCTTACGCATGGAAATCCATATTTACGCCTGGAAACAGAAGCATACTCCTGTCGCTTGGCGGGGGCAGGGAAAGGGGCGTCGCTTGCTCGTTCGCCTGCCCTTCGATACCTCAAATCGCCAGTGGTTGCAGAATGGTCGGCGTATCAATCCGGAATGGAACAAAGTGGAAAAGCATTGGGAGCTTCCCCAGGCATGGTTCAATGATTTCGTAGATCGCTCATTAGCTAAGTTTGGCAAGGCCTACATTATTCAGCCTTACCGCGAGCAAGAGAAATGCGCACCAAGATGCCGTAGTGCCTTGGGGCACGAGTGCAACTGCTCGTGCATGGGACAGAATCACGGCAGTGAAAACAGCACGGGTTGGTTCGATGTATCCGACACCTTCTCATTTCGTTGGGGTGGTGAGAGAATTGCCTCTCGATTGCTAACAGCTACGACTGAACTGAGGGAGTGAGACGAACTCGCCTCATCATTATGAGTTGAGGCAGTAGGGTCAGCAAGCACTGCTGAAGAGGCTGCCATGGCGAAACTCCCGCAGAAGATCGATTTCCCGGTGAGCCAGGTGCGGCGCTATCTCGAGCCGGGGCCGATCGTGCTCGTCTCATCCAGATGGAGCGGCGCAACGAATATCATGACGCTCGGCTGGCACACGGTGCTGGAGTTCTCGCCTTCGCTCATAGGCCTCATGATCTCCGCCGGTAATCACAGTCACCGGATGATCCGCGAGAGCGGTGCGTGTGTCGTCAATCTGCCGACGACAGCGCTGACCGACACAGTCGTCGGCATCGGCAATACGAGCGGCGCAGAGATCGACAAGTTTGCGGAGTTCGATCTCACAGCTCAGAAGGCCGCGAAGGTCGACGCCCCACTCATCGGTGAGTGTCACGCGAACTTCGAGTGTCGCCTCCGCGATGATGTTCTGGTCGAGCGCTACAACTTCTTCATCTTCGAGGTCGTGAAAGCGCAAGTCGCCGCATCGCCGAAACATCCGCAGACTCTGCACTACACGGGCGATGGTGTGTTCATGGTGGCCGGCAAGGTCATCAGCCGCCGATCGCAGTTTCTGCCCGAGATGCTGCGGTGAAATAGATTGAGCTCCATCGCGATTTTGCGACGCTGGAATAGTGCTTGCCGCTTCTCCTCGAGCAACGTATGTTCTCTTTATGTTCTTAGTGTGCGGTGGAGTTGCGTGCGATGCCTGTTGGCGTGTCAGTGGGCGAGGATGCCCGGCAGTTGGCTTTCGAGTTTTTCCGATCTCAGCCTGGAGCCCCGAGCAAGCCAACCTCGGACAACGTCTATTTTGCTGTCTTGCCGGATCCGGATGCCGCGCGGCGAATGCGCGAAATCGGGCTCGGCTTGTGATGCTGTGGACGGCATCCATCACCCGGCCCGATGACCGGTATGGTTTTCGGAGCTTGAGATGGAGGAAGTCAGATGGTGCAGCCTGTCACGGTCGGTCTCGATATCGCGAAGAACGTGTTTCATG
>JAEYPL010000001.1 GCA_023410905.1 Pseudomonadota bacterium | reverse complement strand
CGCATGGCCATGGAGGTGCGCCGCCTGGGCGTCGCACCCGAGAGGGTTCGCGACATTCCCAACTGGTCCGACGGGCGCGCGATCTACCCCATTCCCGCGCAGCGCAACCACCTGCGAACCAAATGGGGGCTTCAGGACAAGTTCGTCGTCGGCTACTCCGGCAATCTCGGTCGCGCGCACGATGTCTCGACAATTCTCGCCGCCATTGGGATGAACGCGAGAGAGGGGATGGTCAGTCTGGTCGCGGCGTCGTCGTCGACTGACACGAGCGGAATCTCGCTCGCAAGCGATGCGCCGGTGAGCTGGCTTTTCGCTGGTGGTGGGGCGCAGCTTCAAAAGCTGAAAGCGGAAGCCGATCGGCGCAGCGACTGCCACGTCATGTTTCAGCCTTATCAGCCGCGAGAGGCGCTGTCCGAGAGTCTTTCAGTGCCCGACGTGCATCTCATTACGCTGCGGCCCGCGCTTGAGGGCCTAGTCGTGCCGAGCAAATACTACGGCATTGCGGCCGCGGGCCGGCCGGCGATCTTCATCGGAGATCCCGATGGAGAGATCGCGCGCATTTTGAAAGAGAGCGATACGGGGATCGTCGTCGCCGAAGGCGATGGGCCTGCGCTGCTACGTGCTGTCCGTGATCTCGCCTCCAATCCGGAGCGATGTGAGGCGATGGGACGGCGAGCCCGAGGGCTGTTCGAGGCGAAGTACGATTTCGCCTTTGCCGTCGCGGCTTGGGAGGACGCGATCTCCTCCCCTATGCTCCGATAATCCCTCCTATTTGTAGTTCGCCCTGTCGGTCCCGGCTGCCTGCCGGTAGATTTCCTCACCCTCCGACAACGGCTCCTGACGCCATGTTGTCAGTGGCGGTCATTAGATTGCCCAAGGGCTGTGGCCGCGTTGTCGAGCGGTAACACCTGGGAGGAACGGGCGTGCGCAGAAGATGCATGATGCGCATTGGAAGTCTCGCGTTTGCGCTGATGCTGCTTGCAGGGCATGGGGCGATTGCTGAGACCTATGCATGGCGGTCTGCGGCTACGCTTGCAGCCGACAGGTTAAACCGCCGCTTTCCGCCGCCCGACGGCTTCGTTCGCGTCGTGGCGCCCGAGGGCAGTTTTGCTGCTTGGCTGCGCGGACTACCGCTGAAGCCCGAGGGGACGGCGGTTCTCCTCCATAGTGGCCTGCCCAAATGGCGCCAGGACGTCCACGCCGCCGTCATCGATATTGATACAGGCAAGCGTGACCTCCAGCAGTGCGCCGATGCGGTCATGCGACTGCGGGCCGAATGGCAATTCGCGCGCGGCGATGCGAGGCGCATTGCCTTCAATGATACGGGCGGCGGCAAACCCATGGCGTTCAGCCGCTGGGCACTAGGCGAGCGCCCACGTGCGGAGGGGCGCGCGCTTGTTTGGGCCAAGCGTGCGTCGGCGGATGCAAGCTATGCCTCGTTCCGCCGCTACATGGACACCGTCTTCATCTGGGCCGGCACGCACTCGCTCGAACGCGAGCTGATACCCGTGCGCGATGGCCGCGTCGAAATCGGCGATGTGATCATCAAGGGCGGATTTCCCGGTCATGCGGTGCTGATCGCGGATGTCGCTGAGCACGCGGTGACTGGCGAACGCCGCTTCCTGCTCATTCAGAGCTTCATGCCGGCGCAGGACATGCACGTCCTCAAAGGGCGCGATACGCCGGATGGTTCAGCTTGGTATCGTCTCGATTCGGGGCAGCCGTTTGCTACGCCTGAGTGGATCTTCCCACCCGGCAGTCACAGACGCTGGGCCACGGGAACCGGTCCGGGATGAGGTGCGTCGATTCAGTAGAACAGAAGGATGGCTGCTGCGCCCATGGCGAGCCCGACGAGACCGACGCCGCGCATGGAGCGGAAAGCCACTTCGCGAAACAGCTCCGGTACGGTCCGCCATGGCAGTTGCCACAGCCATCCGAGGATGAAGCCACCAATGGCACCGATCGCGAGTGAAAGGAGGTCGAGGCCGGGTAGACTCGATGGTGCGGGTGATGCGGCGGCAGCCGTGAGGTCAGCCGGCAAACTCCCGTCGGGAGAGCCCGGCAGGATGACCGTGTAGGTAATCGCCGCGATAGCCAGCAGTATGAGAAGACGCGCCATGCCGGAGGCTAACCACAAGTTGGCAAACAGCCGGTTAACGGCTTGGTGAGTCAGCAGCTTATCCGCTCCTGACAAAATTTGTCGGGGGCTGTCGGGACGCTGTGTCCCCATTCGTCCTAGAGGAGAGACCACATGGAAGGAAACGGTCCCATGCAGTACGCCATCCTCTGCTACCACGACGAGAACGTCGTGTGCGCCTGGAGCAAGGAGCACGATGAGGCCGTCATGGCGAAGCTGGCGGTCGTTCAGGAAAAGGCCGTGCGGCAAGGCAAGCTGGGGCCCGTCGCGCGCCTGCTGCCGACAACGGCGGCGACCACGCTCAGAAAGGATCGCGAACCGCCGGTCATCATCGACGGCCCGTTCGCCGAGACCAAGGAGCACCTTCTCGGCTTCTATATCTATGAGGCTGAGAACCTCGAAGAGGTTCTGGGCTTCGCGCGCGAGCTGGCCGAAGTCAATCCCGGCGGTTCCTACGAAATACGCCCGGTGGGTCTGTTCAAAGACGGGAAGCAGGTGCCGTGACCGATACGCGCTGGATCAACGCCGTTCTGACATCCGCGCGCCCGCGCGTGGTTGCGGCGCTGCTCCGGCACTTCCGCGATCTCGACATGGCCGAGGAGGCCTGCCAGGAAGCCTGTCTCAGAGCGCTCCGGCTCTGGCCCTCGCAGGGGCCGCCGCGTGATGCGGCAGCTTGGTTGATCATGGTCGGCCGCAATGCGGCGATCGATGCGACGCGCCGCCAGCGTCGTCTGACGGCGTTGCCTGACGAAGATTCGATATCGGATCTGTCGGACAACGAGTCGGCGATCGTCGAGCGCGTAGATGCGGCCGACTACCGCGACGACATCTTGCGGCTCCTCTTCGTCTGTTGCCATCCCGAGCTTCCGGCGACGCAGCAGATCGCCCTCGCGCTGCGCATCGTCTCGGGCCTGTCGGTTCCGCAGATTGCGCGCGCCTTTCTGGTCACCGAAGCCGCGATGGAGCAGCGCATCACGCGCGCCAAGCGGCGGATTGGCGGTGCCGATGTGCCGTTCGAGGCGCCAGGCGCTGTCGAGCGCAGTGAACGCATTGCCGCCGTCGCCGGTGTCATCTACCTGCTCTTCAACGAGGGCTATACGAGCGATGTCGCGGAGCAGGGCGCGCGTGCTGTCCTGTGCGAGGAGGGCATCCGCCTCGGGCGCCTGCTGCTCCATCTCTTTCCGGTCGAACCGGAGATCCAGGCTCTGCTGGCGCTCATGCTGCTCCAGCACGCGCGTGCGGATGCCCGCTTCGATGCCGACGGAAACGCTGTGTTGCTGCCGAACCAGGATCGCAGCCGCTGGAATTCCAACCTGATTGCGGAAGGGCTCGCGCTTGTCGACAAGGCTTTCCGCCATCGTCGGCCTGGGCCTTACCAGGTGCAGGCGGCCATCGCGGCGCTGCACGCG
>JAEYPL010000274.1 GCA_023410905.1 Pseudomonadota bacterium | reverse complement strand
CGCTGCGCATAGCGCATGTTCTCGGCGGCGAGCTCGGTGCGCAGGCTCGCGACGCGGGCTTCGCGCTGGGCGATGTCGGCTGTGATCTCGTTCAGTCGCAGCGTGATCTCGTCGGCGCGCTGCAGGGACTGCGGACGGTCGTTGTAGCTGTCGCCGACATAGACGCCGCGGCGCAGGGCGGAAAGCTCGACGTCGAGGGTATTGCGGCGATGGCCGAGAGCTTCGAGTGTCTGGGAGGCGACGGTCGCATCGCGGCGCGCGCGCTCGAGGGCGACGACCGTGCCCGTGCCCGCATAGGCAAGCGACTGGGCGCGCTCGAGGGCCTGTTGGGCTTCCTCGTGGCGGGCGGTGCCGGCGGCGATGTCGCTGCGGGTCTCGGCCATGCGCGACTCGAGCTGGGCTATGCGCCCGGTCCGGAAGGCCTCGGCGTTGATCGTGTGCTCCTCATGAAGCGACTGGAGGCTTACGCGGCGGGCGGCGAGCGCCTTGATTTCACCCTCGAGCTCGCCGACGAGCTGAGCAACGGCGTCGAGCCGGCCGCGATCGGCGCGCGGGTTGACGATGGCAAGCACATCCGAGCCGGGCTTGAGTTCGGTGCCGACCGGAACCTGGCCGAGCCACGAGACCTGGCCTTCGATCGGCGCGCGCAGCGTGATGAGGCGGGCGTTGATGATCGCTTCGGTGCTGGTCGTCTGCATGAGCGCCTGCAGAGGCATCCAGCCGGCGATCACGACGACAATTACGCCGGCGAGCGTCTTCAGGATCCGCCGGTCGATCGTGCGGAGCTGCGGCGAGCCCTTCTTGGCGGGCGCGGCAACCGGCGCGGGTTGTGGTTCGGGGGTGGCCTCCGGTGCGGGCGGCGCAGCGGGGGCGAAAGCTTTGTCGAGTGCGGCGAGGCGACCCTGCGCATCAAGACCAGCGAGCGGCTGGTTCGCGGCGGCGGCGTCGCCAGCACTGGTCGGCGGCTCTCGGCGGGCCAGAGCAGTAACGTCGGCGTCCTCACGCCTGTTCTGCGACGGCAAACTCGAACTGCGGCTCATGACGGCTCCAGGGTCAGGAAATAACTGAGGTGGTGTCGGCTTGCGCGCATAGGATGCGCGGCCTGCTCAGCGGGCTGACCAATATCGGATTGTAGGTGTGGAGATTTGCTTTAGCGTTAATCTGCAACTGGAGCGGGCCGGGAAATGTCTCGGAAATATCGATACTGATGCAATCTATAATCGCATAATATTGCTTTGCAATTTAAGCGTGTGTGAATGGCGAGCGTCGCGCTTTAGAATTCGTTTTAAATCAATAGATTGCAGGTGGGCGACTGTCATTCGCATCATGTTGCACAAAAGCCTCGTTTCGTGAACTTCGCCCAGTTCCAAAAATTTGAGGACGGTGTTTGTCGCAGGAATCAACCTATCGTAGTTAACAGTGAGTTTCGGATTGGGGCCGCGGTCGAGTGAGCGGCACTCACGAGCGTCCAATCATGCCAGCCATGTGCGATTGCCCGCAGCTTCTGCACGGGCGCTGGGCAGTGCGCGCCTACGTGTTCGTCGTGGCGCGCGAAGCAATGTCGGGTCGTATTCGGGGCTGAGGGATTTCGATGTCCAACCATGGGCGCTTCGGCGCGGCGGCTCAACGTATGGCCGCGGGGCAGATCGAGTTTCATAGCTTCTCGGGCCCGCTTCACGAGCAGATACGTGGCTTGGTCCTCTCCCGGATCGAGAGTGGAGAATGGCCGGCCGGCACGCCGATACCGCCCGAGGTTCAGCTCTCGCGCGAGTTCGGCGTCAGCATCGGGACGGTGCGCAAAGCACTTGATCAGCTGTCCCGTGATCGCATTCTCGTGCGCGAGCGCGGCCGCGGCACCTTCGTCAAGGACGGCGGCTCGTGGCGTACGGGACCAGGCTTGCGTCTCTGCCGGGCGGATGGGGCGCCGATCATCCTCAATATCAGGGTCGTCGAGACCGACTATGTGGTGGCAACCGCCGCCGAGGTTTCTGCCCTCAGGATGCTGAGGCCGGCTTCGATCGTGCCGCGTGCCTTGAAGCTGCGCCGGGAGTGGCGCCATGAAAGCCGCCTCGTTGCCATCGAGACGATCACGGTCGATGCGGCGCGCTTCCCCAATCTTCAGTTCGAGATGGATCCTGCAGCCGACGTGCTGTTCCCCGTCTATGCCGAAAAGTATCATGCGTCCGTCGACCGGACGGTCTGGACGATGAAACCGCTCGCCGCCGGCGATGAGGTGGTGCGCCAGCTGAGAGGCGATCGCGACGTCGGTGCGATCCGATGTGTTCGAACGGCCTACGACGCCAAGGACACGCCGCTCGAAATATCCGAGCAGATCGTGCTGTTCGACGATGATCTCGTGATGAAGGCGAGCCAGTAACAGCAGCTCAGGCCGACTTGCGCGCAGCAACCTGTGTGCCGCTGCTCTCGGCTGCCGGGCGCGATCCGTTACGCGCCTCCGACAACACCGACGCCAGCTCGCTGAAAACGCCCGGACAGGATGGATCGTCCGGAAGCTGGGTGAGAAAGCGGTACAGCAACGGTGTGAGCATGACCGCCTGATCGAGCTCGAAATCCGCTTCGGGCTTGTAGGCGCCGACGGCACGCAGATCGCGCGTTTCTTCGTAGCGGGCGATGATGGTTCGCAAACGACGGACGAGTTCGGCTTCCTCTTTGCTCCAGGCAAGAGGCGCGAGGCGCGAGATCGACGTCAGCGGATTGATGGCGGGATAACGCCCCTGATCCGCGATACCGCGGTCGAGCACGATGTGGCCGTCGAGAATACCGCGCACGGTATCGGCGACCGGCTCGTTGGAATCCTCGCCGTCGAGCAAAACTGAGAACACGCCCGTGATCGAGCCTGAACCGGGCTTGCCAGGCCCCGCGCGCTCGAGAAGCCGCGGCAGTTCTGCAAATACAGAAGGCGCATAACCACGCGCAACGGGCGGCTCGCCGGCCGCGAGCGCGACTTCGCGGAGTGCGTGAGCGAAGCGCGTAATGGAGTCGACGACGAGAAGCACATTGTCGCCGCGGTCGCGAAAGTACTCGGCGACGGACATCGCGGTCTTGGCCGCATTCTTGCGCATCATCGCGCCTTCGGAGCTCGAGGCGACGACGGTCACCGCGCGTGGTGCGTGCGGCTTCACGACGTCTTCCAGGAACTCGCGAACTTCGCGGCCGCGTTCGGCGACGAGCGCGATGACGAAGCTGTTGAAGCCGCTCGTTCGCGCCAGCATCGAGACGAGCGTGGATTTGCCGACGCCGGATCCGGCGAAGATGCCGATGCGCTGTCCGGCACAGATCGGCGTGAAAAGGTCGATGGCCTTGACGCCCGTGACGATCGGCCGGCTGATGCGATCAAGCGCCATGGGGGGGATCGGCTCGTGGTCGATCGAGTAGGGCATGGAGCCGCTCGCGAGCGGGCCTTGCTGATCGATCGGCTGGCCGAGCGCGTTGATGACACGTCCGAGCCAGCTCACGTCGGGGCAGATCTCGAGACTGTCGCGGACCCAGACGGGGGCGCCGAGCCCGAGGCGCGGCGATGTCGAGAACAGCTTGATGTTGGCGCTGTCGGCTTCGATGCCGATGACTTCGCCGAGCCAGCGTGTGCCGCTGCCTTCGACTTCGACCGAAGTGCCAAGTTCCACGCGCCGCTCGATCCCGCGCACGAGGATGTTGCTCGGCGAAACTTCCGTGACCCGTCCGCCGAAGCGTACGAGCGGCAGTTTGGCGGCATGGCCTGAGAAAAGGCGCGCGAGGCGTTCGAGCGGATCGCCGGCAGGCGGCGCAGCGGGCTTTGCGATCTGGTCGTCGGTCATCTGCGGTCGAGTATCCACGATCTACTAGCGTCCGCTGCCGAGCGCCTTGATGGCGTCGCTCAGCTTGCGGTCGGACTGTTCGCCCGCAGCCGACATTGCTTCGAAGGCTCGTGTCACCGAGATGAGCCTTGTCATCTCCATGACGGGATTGGCATTGGCCTGCTCGATGTAGCCTTGGGCAAATCCCTTGCTCACGAAGTCGACCACGGGCTCGGCCGGCTGGTCGGGCACGACGGAAGCTCCCTCGTGACGAACAAGCTTGGCGTTGGCAGGGATCTGGAACAGGCCGAGACGAGCAACACGCTCGCCGTTCTGGCTGATGGTGCCGTCGCGCGAGATCTGGATCGGCCCGCGCGCGGGATTGATCTGGATCGGACCGCCGGACTGATCGAAGACCTGCTGCCCGTTCATGTTCTCGAGATCGCCCTGTGTCGAGACGCGCATTCGGCCATCACGCGTATAGACCGGGCCGTTGGCACCGTTGACGCTCAGGAAGGCATCGCCGTGGATGGCCACGTCGAGCGCATTGCCTGTCTGGACGATCGGGCCGCTCGCGCGCGAGAACGTGCTCTCGCCCGTGCCTGAATAAGCGACGGAGGAGCGCTGCGTCTGCGAGAGGACTGTCTCGAACGTCACGTTCTCGGCCCGGAAGCCGGGCGTCGTGCTGTTGGCGACATTGTTGGCGATGGTGTCGAGGCGCCGCTGCAGTGCAACCTGACCGGAGAGCGCAACGTAGATGCCAGCTTCCATGGCTCAGATCTTCCTGATCTTCTGCATCTGCCCGAGCAGATCCTGGCTGAAGAGGCTCTCATTGTCGGCAAAGAGCTGGAGAACGCCCGACATCGGGGGCGCGCTCGGGTTCTCGATCTCCCAAAGCGCGGTGAAGCGGCCGATGAACTTGTCGAGCTTGGCGGGATCCTTGAGATCTTCCATATCGAGCTTCTTGCTGATCATTTCCGCCTGGCGATCGATGTCCATCGTCGACGCCGCTTCCGGGATGCCGAGTGCGATCTGCGTGACCTTGAGGAGTGCTCTGTCGGCCATCAGATGAAAGGGTGTTTCCGCGCTCGCAGCCTTGCGCTGGAAGTAGAGCGCCAGCCGGACGCCTTCGTTGGAGGCGCCCGCGTCCTGTTCCATGGTTTGGCGGACGTAGCGATCGACGGTGCCCTGGCGCGTCCGCTCGAAAACGGTGGTGCCGGTCGTGTAGCGGGCGAAATTGAACGTTTCCGCGAATTCGGCGTAGCGTCGGTCGGTGAGCTTGTTGGCGAAGCTCTGCGAATCGTCGATGCCCTCGGTCAGGACCTTCCGCATGAAGGCCTTGGCGTAGTCCATCTCCTGGAGGCCGAAGGCTTTCATGGCGTACTTGAAGACGCGATCGTTATTCAGGAATTCGTCGACCGACTTGATGGTCTTGATCGTCTCCAGGTAGTACGCGCTTTCGCGCTGGACGATCGGCTGCTCGGACGTGCGCTTGAGCGCAGCAGGCATATCCGAGGCGATGAGCTGGTAGCCGATGGGCGTGCTGAACATTCCGGCCTTCCTCGCAAAGCGGGTCGGCTTCAAGAAGCGCACGCGGGACTTGCACGAACCTGACGTACCCGTCTTCAGCGTCTCGCAACGCCGGGTCCGGCGCAGCTACAGCCTCGCGCAAGGCATTCGCCGCATCGTCGGATATCAACGACCTGATCCGGTGGGCGCAGAACGCGAATGACTATACCGCTAGGCCTAATTGTAACGCTTGTCTGCATGTTCGGCGGCTTTGCGGCCATGGGCGGCAAGATCTCCGTGATCTGGCAGCCGTGGGAGTACGTGATCATCCTCGGCGCCTCGGTCGGCACGTTCATCGTCGCCAACCCCATGAAGACGATCAAGGACAGCGGCACCGGCCTCATGGAGGCCCTGAAGAACACCGTCCCGCATAAAGAAGACTATCTCGTCATCCTGACGTGCCTCTTCAGCCTGATCCGTGAGCTGAAGTCGAAGTCGCGCGCGGAAGTCGAGAAGCACATCGACAATCCCACCGAGTCGGCGATCTTCACCGCCTATCCGAAGGTGCTGAACGACGAGAAAATGCTGACCTTCGTGTGTGATTATTTTCGCCTGATCCTCATGGGCAATGCGCGTACGCATGAGATCGAGGCACTCATGGACGAAGAAATCGCGACCATGCGCGGCGACAAGCTGAAGTGCTATCACTCGCTCGTCGCCATGTCGGAGGGACTGCCCGCGCTCGGGATCGTGGCCGCCGTGCTCGGCGTCATCAAGGCCATGAGCGCGCTCGATCAGCCGCCGGAGGTGCTCGGTGCGTACATCGGCGCTGCTCTCGTCGGTACGTTCGCCGGTATCTTCTTCTCGTACGCCGTGGTCACGCCGATCGCGACCCAGGTCAAGATCGTTCGCGAAAAGCAGATGCGCCAGTACATCGTGATCAAGCAGACGCTGCTCGCGCTCATGAACGGCGCCATGCCGCAGATCGCGGTGGAGCACGGCCGCAAGGCGATCTCGGCGGCGGACCGGCCTTCTGTCGACGAGCTCGAGAACGCGACGCTCAATCCTGGGTCTGTCGGCGCCGCGGGCGGGGCGGAAAAGAAGGCCGCCTAACCGAGTGGCGGCAGGAGAACGACTCGCATGAAGAATGTCGAGGGTAACGGGGCCGCCGGCGATTCGGGCGGCCGCCAGCAAGGCGACTGGAGGTCCGACTTGTCTCACGCAGCGACTGCCGGCGGGCAGGATATCAAAGCCGCCGAGGCCTGGGGTGGTCGTGGCCATGATGCGGTGATGCGCATACCGGTATCGGTCCGCTTCGTGCTTGGCGCGACGCGGATGCCGGTCGCCAAGCTCATGAGTCTGACGCGCGGCGCGATCATTCCGCTCGACCGGAAGGTCGGCGATCTGATCGATATTGT
>JAEYPL010000253.1 GCA_023410905.1 Pseudomonadota bacterium | reverse complement strand
GTAGAGCATGGCTGTCCACGGCATGTATTCGAGCCATGTCGCATTGGCGAATGCGCCGAGGATGGCGACGCTCTGCTCCGTGAAGAGGTGGTTGGAGATGGCGATGTCGTGCGCGGCCGCGAGATGCGCGACCTTGATGAACTCGCTGACGCCGCCGACGCGACCGAGATCGGCCATCCAGATATCGGCGGAGCCGTGCGCGAGCATTTCGCGGAAGCCGTAGCGTGTGGCTTCGGTCTCGCCGCTCGCGATGGGCGTGTCGATGGCGGCGGCGACGCGGCCCGAGCCACGATAGTCGTAGGGCGGCACGGGTTCCTCGCACCACGTGAGATCGAAGGCTTCGAGCTTGCGCGCGAGACGGATGGCGTGGTCCGCCGTGAAGCCGCGACTGCAGTCGCACATGAGCGAGACTTTGGGACCAATGGCTTTACGCACGGCGGCGACGCG
Source organism: Pseudomonadota bacterium (assembly GCA_023410905.1). Classification (GTDB taxonomy): domain Bacteria; phylum Pseudomonadota; class Alphaproteobacteria; order Rhizobiales; family Hyphomicrobiaceae. Next base: position 11,920 of record JAEYPL010000253.1, on the reverse strand, counting down.
CTCGACGTCCTCCTCGATATGCTTTTTGCCGAGGCGCATTTTCACGCCGGCAAAGCCTTGCGCGATGTAGCCGGCGGCTTCCGCAGCGAGTTCATCAGGCGTCGAGGAGAGCCAGAGGCCCGCGCTCGAGTAGACGGGAATGCGGTCATGCGCGCTGCCGAGCATGGCGGAGACGGACGCGCCGAGCGCCTTGCCCTTGGCATCCCAAAGTGCGGTGTCGATGGCCGCGAGGCCGAAGATCGTCACGCCCTTGTGGCCGAGGAAGTAGAGTTCGCGCCAGAGCTTGTCCCAGATGCGCTCGGCATGGCGCACATCCGCGCCGACGACAGCGGGCTTGAGGCTCTGCACCATGGCATCGAGCACTTCGATGCGCCGTCCGCCGTTGGTGAAGAGAAAGCTCTCGCCCGTGACGCCGGCATCGGTATCGATGAACACGAGCACGCAGCGTATGCGGTCATGCCCGACACCGCTCGAATTGAGTGTCGGACGCGCGAGCGGCAGCTCGACGATGATCGTGCGCAGATCCGTGACCCGCATGGCGTTTGCTCCCGGTGGCCGTTTCTTATCGCGTCACGATGGCGCGATCGCGTGGCCGGGCGCAAGGCTCAATGTGCGGCAAGCAACTCGCTGTCCGGGCCCTCGGCGCGGCCATAGAGAATGCGGCCGTCCGCCGTCTTCGTGCGCATGGCGCGGCCGCGGCCGACGAGATAATTCGCATGTGCCAGCGTCTCGGCGAGTGCGAGTCGGCCCTGTCCTTCGGCGACGGCGCGCGCAAAGAGGCTACGCGCGAGATCCATGGCGACCCGCGGCTCGTCCATGAGGCGGGCGAGTTCGTCGAGGCGAAGTTCATGATGGTGCGCGAGCTGATCGGCGCGGGCGTGCAGGCCATAGAATGGCAGGCCGTGCGACGGCAGGACGAGAGCGTCCGCCGGCAGCGTCTTGAAGCGCGGGAGCGAGTCGAGATAGTCGGCGAGCGGATCGGCTTCGGGCATGGCCGGGAAGACGCCGATCATGGGCGAGATGCGCGAGAGTATCTGATCGCCGGCAATGAGAATGCGGTCCTCGGCGCACCAGAACGAGGCGTGCTCGAGCGCGTGGCCGCCCGCGACGATCACTTCCCAGTCGCGCTCGCCGAAACGGATGGTATCGCCGTCGCGCAGGCGTGTGAATGACGGCGGCATAGGCCCGAGCAGGGCCTGCGTGCGATCGCGATCGGCGGCGTAGGATGTGAGCGCGGCCGCATCGCAGCCGTGGGCCATCAGATAACGCTCAGCGGCATCGACGGCCGATTTCGACTGTGAATCCCACAGACGCACCTGTGCCGACATCCATTCCGCGAGCGTCGACACGAACGGTACGTTGCCGGAACGCTCCGTAAGCCAGCCTGCGAGACCGACGTGATCCGTATGTCCGTGCGTCGCAATGAGCCTGTTCACCGGCGCATCGGCGAGCGGGCCTACGAATAGCGCTTCCCACACGGCGCGCGCGTCGCTCGTGTCCGCGCCCGTGTCGATGAGCGTCCAGCCATCGGCATCACGCAGCAGCCACACGTTCACATGGTTCAGTCGGAAGGGGAGTGGCAGCCGTGCCCAGAGAATGCCCGGTGCAATCTGATAGGTCTCGGTGCCTTGGGGGTGGCTCTCATGCAGATAGCGAATTTCCGCTGCCGATGTCGTCATGCGGGAATGTGCTCCTGATCCGTGGCCGCCCCAAGCCTGTCATGGCCCGAGGTAGCGCAGGGAGACGGTCGCCACCAGAGACCCCTGCGCATGGCTCCTGTCCGCGAACGGACGGCTACCACCGCCACTGAACGGGTTCGGCGCCTGCAATGGGAGACGCGAACGAGACGATCCCCGCACCATTGAGGCAGCCGAGGTAGACGGTTTTGAGATCCGTGCCGCCGAATGCGACACTGGCGATATTCTTGAGCGATCGCGTGGCGCCACCTTCGAGACCTTCGCGTCCACCGAGCCCCCGCTGAAATTGGGCTTCTGCGCGATCGATCACGTCCGGATCGGAGTCGTCGAGGATGAGCGTGCGCCGGCCATTCGGCTCGATGCGGATGACGCGGTTCGACACGACGCACGCGACCCACGCCGCACCCTCGGCATCGAAGGCAAAGCCGTCCGGCAATTCGCCGGGGCCGAACTCGTGCATGACCTCGCGCCGGCCGAGGCCGTGTTTCGTGACGGGGAAGCGCGTGATGCGATGGCCCATGGTTTCGTTGACCCAGAGCCATTGTCCGCTCGGATCGACATGACACTCGTTTGTATAGGCGAGCCCCCCGGCAACGATGCGAGCGCCGTTCTTGTCGCGTCGCACGATGAAGCCATCGCCGAAGTTCGGCACCATGGCGCGCTCGCGCGGATACTGCCGCGTCGAGACCGAAATCCATTCATTGTGATCGGCGTCGAGGCCTACGAAGTTGCACACGCGCAGCGCTTCGCCCTCGACCTCGAACAGTTCCGGCCAAAGCCGCCACTCATGATCGAGCCGCCACAGCCCGCCGCCGGGGCCGAGATTGGCAATGAGGAACTGGCGATCGGGACGCATCGCAACGCCGTTCGGCACGAAGCCCGGCGGCGCACCGACGAGTGTGCGCTTGGGCTTGCCGATCTCGGCGATGCCTGCCTCGTGATCACCGACGAAGATTTCGCCCTTCGCTGTCGTCAGCACGCATTCAGGCCGCTTGAGGCCACTGCCGACCCACGTGATCGCGGACAGAGGAACGAGTGGCTTTTCCTGCATGGCGTACCTTTCCCGCTCAGCCCGTCTCGATGGGGAGATCCGTGCGCGCGCCCCATTCCGTCCACGAGCCGTCATAGACGGCGGCATCGGGCCGGCCGAGCTGCGCCAGCGCGAAAGCGATGACACCGGCCGTCACGCCAGAGCCGCAGCTCGCCACGACCGGGCGATTGATGTCCACACCCGCCTCGACAAATGCGGCGCGCAGCCCCGCCTCGTCCTTCAGCGTCCCATCCTTGTTGAGCAGGTTTGTGAAAGGCACATTGCGCGAGCTTGGAATATGGCCTGAGCGCAAGCCCGCGCGCGGCTCCGGCACCGACCCGGCAAAGCGCGGCGCGGCGCGCGCATCGATGATCTGCGTCGTCGCATGACCGATCAGCGATTTCACATCGTCGGCATCGCGCACGAGCGCGGAATTGAAACGCGGCGTGAAATGACGCGGCTGGCGCGGCCGCGGGGGCTCGTCCGTAACGGCGCGTCCTTCGGCTTTCCACTTCTTGAGGCCGCCGTTCAGCACCGCGACATCGTCGTGACCCATGGTGCGGAACATCCACCAAATGCGCGCCGCCGAATACAGGCCTTCGGTATCGTAGACGACGATCTGCGAGCCATCGCCGATGCCCATCTTCTTGACCTGCGATGCAAACTGCACGGTCGAGGGGAGCATATGCGGCAGCGGGTTCGACTTGTCCGCAACGACATCGATGTCGAAGAACAAGGCTTCCGGAATGTGCTCGCCGTCATACTCCGCGCGTGCATTGCGCCCCGACGTCGGCAGATGCATGGAGCCGTCGAGGACCACGAGATCGGGCGAGCCGAGGCGGTCGGCGAGCCACTGCGTCTCGACGATCCATTTGGACGGATTAGGCATGAGCGTTTTCCCTGGAATGTGTGCGGGCCTAAGCGAGCGCGACGCGAATGCGCCGGTTCTGCTTGCCCTTGTTCTCGATCTTTACCACGGCAAGGCGGCCGATCTCACTCGTGCGCGCGACATGCGTGCCACCACACGGCTGCAGGTCCACCGCACCATCTTCGCCGATGGCGACGAGGCGGACTTTGCCCGAACCCATGGGCGGCTTCACGCTCATGGTGCGCACGAGATGCGGCTGCGCTTCGAGCTCGGCGTCTGTGATCCAGCGCGTACTGACAGGATGATCCGCATCGACCAACGCATTCAGCGCGGCCGTCAGCGTCTCCTTTTCGATGCCGGTCATGTCGGCAATGTCGAAGTCGAGGCGGCCTTCTTCGGCCCCGATCTGGCCGCCCGTCACGGGCCATTTCACGAGCGAGCAGAGCAGATGCAGTGCCGTGTGCACGCGCATGTGCTTGTGGCGCGTATCCCACTCGAGCGCGAGAGTGACGGGCGCGCCGACCGTTGGCATGACCGCATCGGCCGCGGGCACATGCACGATCGTCGTCTTGTCCGTGTCGTAGACGGTAGTTGCGATCGGACAGGAGCCGCCATCCCAGCTCAATGTACCCGTATCGCCCGGTTGGCCGCCCGCGCTCGCGTAGCAGATGGTTTTGTCGAGTACGATTCCGCCACGCTCGTTGATGGCGACGACCTTCGCATCGCATGAACGCGCGTACGCATCCGAACGGAAAAGCGTCTCGGTCATCTGCTCAACCTTCCACCGGTTCGAATACTGTCGGCACCGGCGCGCGTGGCCCGTCGAGCCACTGCGGCACGGGAAGATTTTTCGAGCGCAGGAATTCCGGATTGAAGAGCTTGGACTGGTAGCGCGTGCCGTAGTCGCAGAGCAGCGTCACGATGGTGTGCCCCGGTCCCAGTTCGCGCGCGAGCCGCACGGCACCGGCGATGTTCACACCCGAGGAGGAGCCGACGCAAAGACCTTCCTCCGCTAGAAGCTGGAAGACGATAGCGACGCTCTCGGCATCCGGAATGAGATACGAGTGATCCACCACCGCGCCTTCAAGGTTCGCGGTAATGCGGCCCTGGCCGATGCCCTCGGTGATGGAGGAGCCCTCGGACTTGAGCACGCCCGTCGTGTAGTAGCTGTGCAGCGCGGCGCCCGGCACGTCGGCGAGCGCGATCTGCACCTTGTTGCTCTTCGCCTTGAGCCCCATGGACACGCCCGCGAGCGTGCCGCCCGAGCCGACCGCCGAGACGAAGGCATCGACCTTGCCATCCGTATCGGCCCAGATTTCCTGCGCAGTCGTCTCGATGTGCCCCTGCCGGTTGGCGACATTGTCGAACTGGTTGGCCCAGATGGCGCCATTCGGCTCGGTCTTTGCCAGAGTTTCCGCGAGGCGCGCGGAGTATTTCACGTAGTTGTTCGGGTTCTTGTACGGGACGGCCGGGACTTCGACGAGTTCCGCGCCGAGGAGCCGTAGCGCGTCCTTCTTTTCCTGCGTCTGCGTCTCCGGGATCACGATGACCGAGCGATAGCCGAGCGCATTGCCGATCACCGTAATGCCGATGCCGGTATTGCCCGCCGTCCCTTCGACGATGGTGCCGCCGGGCTTGAGCTGGCCTTTGGCGACCGCATCCTTGATGATGTACAGGGCCGCGCGATCCTTGACCGACTGGCCAGGGTTCATGAACTCGGCCTTGCCGAGAATGGTGCAGCCGGTCTCCTCGGAGACGCGACGCAGCTTTATGAGGGGGGTGCGGCCGACAGCGGCGGCGACGCCTTCAGCGAAGGTCACGATGGCTTCGGGCTCCTCGATTGATTTGCGGGCGAACGAGGTCGCCCGATGTTTGTGGTCAACCTAGTTCGCGCCACCCGCGGCCGCAAGGTGCCCGGCGCTGCATGAGCCCGCTGCATGGGCCCTATGCGTCTGAACCGGCGGGGCTATCTGCTCGTGCCGGTCTTGAAGTCGTAGACGCGGCCGCTCTCGGTCTGCCCGGCATCCACCAGATCGAGGAAAAGGGGCACCAAGGCTTCGGGCTCGGGTAGAGTCGCGGGGTTCTCGCCGGGAAAAGCGCGCTGGCGCATGGTCGTGCGCACGGGGCCGGGATTGAGCAGGTTCACTTTGATCGGCGTGCTGGCAACTTCGTGCGCGTAGGTTTTCACCAGAGCTTCGAGGCCAGCCTTCGAGACCGCATAGGGGCCCCAGTAGGCATTCTTGGCCAGCGCCGCGCCGGACGACACAAAAACAGCGCGCGCGGCTTCGGAGCGCCGCAGCACGGGGTCGAGCGAGCGAATGAGCCGCCAGTTGGCCGTCAGATTGACCTCGATGACCTCGTTCCAGGCATCGCCCGTGATGTGCGGGAGCGGCGACAGCGGTCCGAGCACACCTGCATTGGCGACCAGAATGTCGAGCTTGCCCCAACGCTGGTAGAGCGTGGGCCCGAGCGCATCGACCTTGTCGCTCTGCTTGAGATCCAGATTGACCAGCGTTGCCGTGCCGCCGAAGGCGCGGATCTCGTCGTCTACTTCCTCGAGACCGCCGACCGTGCGTGCGAGCAGCACCACATGCGCGCCTTCGCGTGCGAGGCCAACAGCGACAGCACGCCCGATCCCGCGCGAGGCGCCGGTGACGAGCGCGATGCGGTTCGCGAGACGGGTGCCTTTTTCCATGAAAGCCTCGTTGCAGATGGCAGCCGGCCCCTTCTAAAGAAAGTCCCGGAGTGTGGGAAGCGCTGGGTGCGTCAGCGGAGGGAAACGACCGTGGCAGCCGGCATTTCGGCTGTTCCGCCGGGTTGAAGGCGCCAGTCGGCGCGATTGCGCATCTCGCCGGTATCTGCAAGTCGGGCCAGCGCCGTGAGATCGGCAGTCGCATGGACCCAGCCGACGGCGTTCAGCGCGCCCTCGGCGAGAATGCCCGTCTCGGACAGGCCGCGGTCCGCCGGTACGTATATTCCCGCCGCACCATTGTTGTAGTCGACCGCTGGGGACCACGTGGAATCGCCGACCGTCGGCGAGACCACGGCCACGCACGTGCTTTCGAGCGCGCGCGCCATGGCCGATGTGCGCACGCGATGAAAACCGGACACGAACTCCGTGCAGGTCGGCACGAGGATGATCTCCGCGCCGGCTTCCACCATGGCGCGCACGAGCATCGGAAATTCGCTGTCGTAGCAGATGGCGACACCGATCCGCCCGAGGGCTGTGTCGAACACGAGCGTGTCATCGCCAGGGACGATGCCCCAGCTGTGCTCGAAGGGCGTCATCACGCGCTTGTCCTGCGCACCGGACTTGCCTGATGGCGAAAAGAAGCGCGCCGTATTGCGATAGCGCCCGTCCGCGCCGAGGCGTGGGCCGCTCGCACCGAGAATGTGCACTTTGTAGCGTTCGGCGAGATCGGCGTGCACAGCGTCGATGCGCGCAAAGGCTTCGGATACAGCCTGCAGCGAAGCATCGAGGCTCGCGACGACGGCTTCACCAGCGGGCGCCGCCAGCTCCATGGCGCCGTACTCGGGAAAGACGAGCAACTCGGCGTCGTCGCCCGCGGCTTCTGCAACCCAGCGCGCGAGCTTGTCCTCGATGGCGCCGAGCGTCGGCAGGTCATCGAGCGGATATGCGGCAGCAGCAATGCGGACGGTTCGCGATGGCGCGGCCATGTCAGAGCGCCTTCATCCAGAACTGCATGTGCTTGGCCGTTTCTTCGCTCTGATGGATATCCTTCCAGGCGAACGATCCCGTCAGGCCATCGACTTTTGAATAGCCGCGCTTCATCCAGAAGGCATCGAGCGGCCGGTACGTGGCGGGCTTGAGTGGATGATCGTCGGGCCGCACGACACCGCAGAACGTGATCTTGTCGAAGCGCCCGAGCGCCCGCGCGTGCGCCTCGCGACCATCGAAGAAGGCGTGTCCGAGCCCATGCCCGCGATAGTCGGACAGCAGCACGGATTCGCCGCAGTAGAAAATGCGATCGATATCGAGGCCGCGATCGGTGAACGCTTTGCCGAAGGCTTCGGCATGATCGGCGAGGGGCGCGCCTGTCGCGACACCTACGACAGTGTCGTTGTCGTAGGCTGCGATCACCACCGCATCCTTGGATGCCGCGAACCGGCGCAGATAGGCCGTCTCGTAGTTGACCGTGCCGTCGTAGAGATAGGGCCAGTCGCGAAAGACGGCGACGCGCAGCCGCGCAAGCTCGGGTATGGCCGCGCGCACGGCATCTCCGGTCAGGCTTTCGACGCGCAGCGCCATGGCGCTCTCCTCAGCCTTTACCGGCAAGTTCCTTTGCCAGTGCTTCGCCCGCTACCTGCAGCAGCCAGTCCGTGAGATTGTAATACGTGGTGACGCGCGTGATTCTCCCGTCCGCGATGGCGAAGAACGCCCCTGCGGGAAGCTGATACTTCTGGCCATTCGCCGGCGGCAGGCCCTCATCGGTCTTGAGATACGTGCCGTGCACGTTGAACTCGGCTGCGGCGCGCGTGCCATCGGCGCTGGTCATGACCGCGATATCGGTCAGTCGCTCCTCATAGGTCTCGCTCATGTGGCGCGAGAAGTCCGCGAAGGCGGCCTTGCCGATCCGGCGCGCGCCCTGATTGACGTCATGGGCGACATCATCGGAGAGCATGGCCAGCATCGCCGCGGTGTCGCCCTTGTTGAAGGCGTCGTAGTAGCGGCGGATGAGGGCTTCGGTGTCGGTCTGGGGCACAGTCTGGGACATGGGGGCGTGGCTCGGCTCAGGTGGATGCTGCACTGCCGAAATCGCACAGCAGGGCCGCCAGGTCCAGGGTGGATTGATGAGGCTGGCCAGTGACACCACCTGTGTGAAGGGTGAGTTCACGGCCTCTCCCTTACCAAGGGAGTGCTCTACCTTGGCATGGTAGAGTTCGCGCAGAACCCCGCCGCCTCGCCTCAGCACTAGGATTGATGTAAACCGCCGCTCATGACGCAGCATCTGGCCAATCGGTCGACCCTCCAGCCCGCGGTCGGCTGGCGCGTGAGCGACGCGCCCGTGGCATATCCGGAGGCGCTCGCCTTCATGGAGGCCCGCGCCAAGGCCATTGCGGAGGGTGAAGCCGGCGAGCTGGTCTGGCTCCTGGAACACCCGCCGCTTTATACGGCCGGGACGAGCGCCAAATCCGCCGATCTCGTCGCGCCCGATCGCTTTCCCGTCTACGAGGCCGGACGCGGCGGCCAATACACCTATCACGGGCCCGGTCAGCGCGTGGCCTATGTCATGCTCGACGTGCGCCGGCGTGGCGCCGATGTGCGCGCATTCGTGCGCGACCTCGAAGGATGGATGATCGACACGCTCGCGGCTTTCGGCGTTGTCGGCGAAACGCACGACGATCGCGTCGGCGTATGGGTGCGCCGGCCGGAGCTGGGGGCGAGTGTCGAAGACAAGATCGGCGCTATCGGCATTCGTCTCAGGCGCTGGATCAGTTTCCACGGCATCAGCCTGAACGTCGCGCCCGACCTCGAGCACTTCTCAGGTATCGTACCATGCGGTGTGCGCCAGCATGGTGTCACCTCGCTCGCCGATCTCGGCATTCGCGCCGACATGAGCGAGCTGGACGCCGCCCTCTGCGCCGCTTTCGAACGACGCTTCGGGCCGACGCTCCCTGCGTAAGTCTTACTTCTTCGGCGTCATGTCCGGAGCGGGCTTGATGGCCTTCTCCTGATCGATCTGCGCCTTGATGGCCGGATCGACATATTCGAGCTGGGCCTTGGCGCGCAGATCGGCCGCGACTTCCTGCGCCTTGCGATGGATCATCGAGGCGACGATGCGCTCCTTGATGGAATCGAACGGCGGCGCACCGCGTGCACGGCGATCCTCGACCTTCACGATGTGCCAGCCGAACTGGCTCTTCACCGGCTCCGAAACGCCGCCGGCCTTCAATGCAAATGCAGTTTCCTCGAAGACCGGCACCATCTGGCCCTTGCCGAAGTAGCCGAGATCGCCGCCTTCATCCTTGCTGCCGGGATCCTTGGAATGCTCCTTGGCGAGCGCAATGAAATCTTCGCCCTTCGTGATCCGCGCGTGTAGCTGCTTGGCCAGATCCTCGCTCTCGACGAGGATGTGACGCGCGCGCACTTCCTCCTGCGCCTTCGCGCTGCCGACCTGCTGGTCGTAGAACTTCTTCGCATCAGCTTCGCTGACCGACTTGTTCAGCTCGGCCTCAAAGTAATATTCGCGCAGCGCGCGGCGGCGCCAGTAGTTCATCCGCTCCTCGAAGGCCGCACCACTGCCGAGCTTCGCGGCTTCTGCGGCATCGGCAAAGAGCTGGTTCTCGATGACGTACTCGAGGATCACGCGACGGCGCGCCTCGGGAGGAATGCTGCCAAGCTCGTTGCCGATCTCGGCCTCGGCAAGCTGCATGTCCGATTCCGTGATGGACTTGCCATTAACCTTGGCGACGATCTTCTCCTGCGGCTTGTCCTGGGCAACGCTCTCGCCTGCGAGATGGATCGCGACGGGGAGGGGCGCTGTCAGCAGCGCAGCGGCGAAAACGGCTCTCATGAGCTTGTTCACAGGGGCGATCCTTGGTTGGGGCGGAACCCGGCCTCAGCCGGTATTTCTAGCACGAACGCTTTCAGGTCGGCTGGCACAGCCTTAGTCGCTCGCCTGAATCGCGCCAAGCCAAGCTTGAGCGTTGTGGCGCGATTGTGGCCGGCAGCAGGATGATGATCCTGCCGCACCTTCCCGGAAGAACTTGCCGAATGCGGGCGGGTTCCCGGTCAGGCGGGCATCGGCGGGCCAATAGCACCACTTCCCGACCGTCGGCGAGTTACGAAACGGCAATCTTCACATACTCGAAGTCCCCGGGCTTGCTATCAATGCCGACCTTGGGGGGCGAGATCCAACTCGCATACTTGCCGAGGTCCCAGCAGGGTTTCATGAGGCTCTCGATGAAGGCACCGTCGTCCGTCGAGGGGAGCCATTCATCCTTTCGCGCTGCCCATTCACCATCCGAGAGCAGCTGTCCCTCGGGCGAGGCGTGGATGTTCCGGAACTCGCCGATGGCCCGGTTGAAGGTAACCGACGGCAATGTGAGCTGGAACTTGATGCCGGCCTTGTCGATGACGCGGTTCCAGCGCGACACGCCGCCCTGGCAATCTTTCACGTAGTCGTCCCGAAGCCGCATGTTGATCGCGGTCAGTGCCGGCTCGTCCACCATCTTGATACTGCCATCGACGAACTTGAGCACGGGATAGTGCGCGCCGGTCAGCAGATGATCATCGTCGATGCGTGTTTCGTTGAAGCGTCCCTTGAGGCCGGAGTTGTAGAAGTTCGCCGCGTTCGTCGAGACTTCCGAGCCGAAGAGGTCGAGCGAAAGCGAGAAGTGCAGGTTCGCTTTCTTCTGTAAGGTCGGCAGATCGACGACGCCGAGCGCACGCACGCGGTTGATGTCGTAAGGATCCTCGATGCCCGCGGCCTTCATGGCCTCGCACGTGCGTTCGATGGTGCGCCCGACGCCCGTCTCGCCGACAAACATGTGATGCGCTTCCTCCGTCAGCATGAAGCGGCACGTGCGCGAGAGCGGATCGAAGCCCGACTGCGCGAGGCTTTCGAGCTGCATCTTGCCGTCGCGATCCGTGAAGAACGTGAACATGAAGAACGAGAGCCAGTCGGGCGTCGTCTCGTTGAAGGCGCCGAGCATGCGCGGCTTGTCCTCATCGCCCGAGCGGCGCTGCAGGAGGCCGTCCGCTTCTTCGCGCCCATCGCGGCCGAAGTACTTGTGCAGCAGATAGACCATGGCCCAGAGATGGCGGCCTTCCTCGACATTCACCTGGAAGAGATTGCGCATGTCGTAGAGCGAGGGCGCGGTCTTGCCGAGGTGGCGTTGCTGTTCGACGCTTGCGGGCTCGGTGTCGCCCTGGATGACGACGAGACGGCGCAGCATGGCTCGGTATTCGCCGGGCACTTCCTGCCAGGCCTTCTCGCCTTTGTGCGCGCCGAAATTAACGAGGCGACTGTCGTCCTGCGGTGCGAGCAGGATGCCCCAGCGGTACTCGGGCATTTTCACGTAGTCGAACTTGGCCCAGCCCTTGGGATCGATCGAGATAGCGGTGCGGAGATAGACGTCGGAGGTCTGGAAGCCTTCGGGCCCCATGGTCATCCACCAGTCGATATAGCCAGGATGCCACTGCTCAAGTGCCTTCAACACACGCTGATCGTCGTTGAGGCCGACGTTGTTCGGGATCTTCGTCGAGTAGTCGACGGCGCCTTGAACGTTCGCTGTCATTCGTGTTTCCTCCTGCTTTTTCCCCTTCTCCCCGTCCTTACGGGGAGAAGGTCGGGATGAGGG
>JAEYPL010000213.1 GCA_023410905.1 Pseudomonadota bacterium | reverse complement strand
CCATCGAGCTGCTGCCGACCGTGCGCGAGGCACGTGCCGCGCGTGACCGGGCGGCGCTCGATCTTGCGCGCACGGAGGTCAAGGCGCCCGTCGCCGGCATCGTGACGAACTTCGATCTTCAGCCCGGCGAGTACGTCAATGCCGGCAATGTCGTGTTCAGTCTGGTCGGCACGGAAAACGTGTGGGTTCAGGCCAATTTCAAAGAGACCGACCTGACGAACGTCAAGGCGGGCCAGCGCGCGACCATTCGCGTCGACATGTATCCAGGCAAGCCGCTGACGGCGCTCGTCACGAGCATCAGTCCCGCGACGGGATCGGAGTTCGCGCTGCTGCCCCCGCAGAATGCGACGGGCAACTGGGTGAAAGTCGTGCAGCGCTTGCCCGTGCGCCTGCGCATTGACGCTGCCGACGCGCCCACGTTGCGTGCGGGTATGAGCGTGGTCGTGCGGATCGATACGGAGCATCGCCGGTCTGGCCCCTCGTGGGCGCAGGGATTGCTGAACTGGGCCGATACGGTGTCGGATGCCGAAGCCGCGCCGCCGGCTGACAAAGCGCCGGTCAAACCACGATGAGCACGACGGCGTCGCCCGCAGGTGTACCTCCTGTCTACGGCGGCGCGCGTCTTTTGCTCATCACCGTTGCGCTCATCCTCGGGCCGCTCGTGCAGGTGTTCGATACGGCGACGGTATCGATCGCGCTGCGCCACATGCAGGGTGAGCTCTCGGCGACGCAGGATCAGATCGCCTGGGTCATCACGACGTATCTCATCACGCTCACCGTCTTCACGCCGATCTGGGGCGTGCTCGGCGGCATGTTCGGCCGCAAGCGTTTGATCCTCTTCTCCATTGCCGGCTTCACGAGCAGTGCCATGCTCGCGGGCATGTCGACCTCGCTTACGGAAATCCTGATCTGGCGCGCCGTGCAAGGCTTCTTTGGTTCGGCACTGCTGCCGCTCGGCATGTCGTCGCTGCTCACCATCTATCCGCGCGAGAAGCTCGGCATCGCCATGGCGTGGTGGGGCGTCGGCATGATGTTCGGGCCGGTTTTCGGACCGACCATCGGTGGTTACGTCACCGAATATCTGACGTGGCGTTGGGCCTTCTACATCAATCTCCCAATCGGCATCGTCGCCTTCCTGATGACGGCCTTCATCGTGCCGCGCACGGGCGTGCGCACATTCCGCAGGTTCAACTACTACGGCTTCGTGACGCTCGGCGTCGCGATCGCATGCCTCCAGTTCATCCTCGACCGCGGCGAGCGCTACGACTGGTTCGACTCGCCGATGATGGTGACGATCGCGCTCGTCGGCTTCGCGGCGCTTTGGCTGTTCGTCGTCAACGTCTTCACGACGAGCACGCCGTTCATCGAGCCGGCACTCTTCAAGGATCGTGACTATCTCGCGGGAACGGTGCTGCGAACGCTCTTCGGCGTGCTCATCTTCGGCAGTCTCGTAATCATGCCCCCGTTCATTCAGGATATTGGCGGCTATCCGCCGCTGCTCAGCGGTTATGCCATGGCGCCGCGCGGCGCGGGCACGATGCTCGCGTCATTCCTCGTCGGCTATCTGCTGCCGTACATGGATCCGCGCAAGCTGATCGCCGCCGCGATGATCACGATGGCCGCCACCATGTGGCAGCTCTCGACGTTCACCGAAGACATCGACATGACGGCATTCGTCATCAACAATTTCATTCAGGGCCTGGCTTTCGGCGCCTTCATGGTGCCGCTGAACGCGGTGGCATTCGTGACGCTCAAGCTCGAGCTGCGCGATGCCGGTACGTCGTTCTACTCGCTGGTCAACAACATCGGCCGCAGTCTCGGCGTGGCGCTCTTCTCGAGCTATCTCGTGCGCTCGAGCCAGAGCTATCACGAGACGCTCGCGCAGTATGTCCGCCCGGACAACGATGTGTTGCGCCACATCACGCTGCCGGCGCCCTGGAGCCTGACCGATCCTGTCGGGCTCGCCGCCATAGAGCGGACGGTGACGCAACAGGCGAAGCTGCTCGCCTATATCGCCGATTACCAGCTCATCACGGCGGTCATTCTAGTTTGCATGCCGGCGCTGCTGTTCATGAAGAACCCGCACAAGCAGAAGGCGGATCCAGCCGCCGCAGCGCGTCCTGTGGCGGCGTGAGGCCACCCGCATTCCGAATAATGGAGTGAGGGGCATTGACCGGCGATGGCGTTGGTCTCCGCCCCTCACTCTTACCTGCACCCCGCGCGGGGACGCGGCGCAGGAACCTGTTACTTCGCGGCCAAGAAGTTGCGGTGAAGCCAGCGGCCGTCGGATGTGCGCGCCTCGACCTTCAGCACGTTCGCGCTTTCCTTCGTCTCATGCTGGGCAATATTGGCCAGTGCGCGCGTGCTGGCTTCGCCTTTCTCCGCTTCCGCGAGGAACTGCTCGACGTGCGCGATGCTCGGTGAAGGCGGCGCGTCTGTAGTGGAACTCGCGAGCGCCTCGGTTGCGGCAGCGTGCACGAGCTTCGGCCACATCTTCCGGAAGAGACCGTTCGACGGGTAGATGTCCGCGCA
>JAEYPL010000193.1 GCA_023410905.1 Pseudomonadota bacterium | reverse complement strand
TTTGTTCTGCAGTCCTCGGAATTATGCCGCTTTGTGTTCGTCTTCCGGACCGGTAAGGTTCCGACTGGCGTACTCAATTTGGGGAATCAGCTATGGCCAAGGGATACTGGATCGCGCACGTGAGGGTAAAGAATCCGGATCGCTATAAGGATTACGTCGCCGCGAACGCAGTTGCCTTCAAGAAGTACAATGCCCGCTTCATCGTACGCGGCGGAGAATTCGAACAGCGCGCAGGTGCGGCGATCGGCGAACGCCACGTCGTCATCGAGTTCGAAAGCTACGAAGTCGCGCGTGCTTGTTATGACAGTCCTGAGTACAAGACTGCAGCGGCCATTCGCGACGAAGCGTCGGACGCGAGCGTCATCATCATCGAGGGCTACGACGGTTAGTCTTCGGAAATGATGCCTCTCCCTGAAAAAGGGGAGAGGTGAAGAAGGAGCGGACATTGATCGACGACGACGAGCCTTACCGGGATTCGAGCCGCGATACGGGCGTGCGACGGCGCCGGCGTCTACTCTTTCGCGAGCGCAAAATCCCGGTGCGGATGCTGGTGCCGAACTTCTTCACGCTCCTGAGCCTGTGTGCCGGCGTGACTGCCATCCGCATGGCTATCGAGCATCGCTTCGAGCTGGCTATCGGTCTCATCGTTGTCGCAGCCATTCTCGACGGCGTCGATGGCCGGCTCGCGCGCGCGCTCAAGGCGCAGTCACGCTTTGGCGCCGAACTCGATAGCCTCGCGGACTTCATCAACTTCGGCGTTGCCCCCGCCATCGTGCTGTTCACATGGGGCCTTGCAGGCCTCAAGGGCTTTGGCTGGATTGCCGTGCTGCTCTTTGCCTGCGGCATGGGGCTGCGGCTCGCCCGCTTCAACTCCATGCTGGAGGTCGACAAGCCCAAGTGGCAGTCGAACTATTTCACTGGCATGCCCGCGCCCGCCGGCGCAATCACCGTGCTGCTGCCCTTCTACCTCAACGGGCTCGGCTGGATCGACGTTCGCGCGTATCCGCTCGTGATCGCGATCTACACACTTGTCATGGCGTTCCTGCTCGTCTCGACGATCCCGACTTTCTCGGGAAAGCTCATGGGTGAGCGGATCCGCGGTGAGCTCATACTGCCGATCATGACGGCGGCCGCAGCGCTGGTCGGTCTGCTCGTGACGTATCCATACGGCACGCTATCGGTGATCACACTCGTTTATCTGGCGACGATCCCCTACAGCTACCAGCGCTTCCAGCAGCGGCAGAGAGAGTGGGACCGCACACATCCGACGGAGACGCCGAAGGATGCCGTACCACCCGCAGCAGGCTCCGTGACGACGCCGGTTGCCGCCAACGATACGTTACCCGATGCGGAGAAGCGCGGAAGGAGCTGAGGGCGCCACAGAGAGAACGGATCGATGAGGGCCGACACGGATCGGTGAGAGCCGACACGGATCGAATCTTGTTTCACTCCACGCGCTCTGTCAGCGACAGCTTCGTCAAGCCAATATTGGCGAGCAATGCGGTGGAGCCGCAGTCGCAACGCGCGATCTCCTGGATTTGCCATGCCGTGCTGCTTCACGGTGAGTGATCTTGCTTCGGAGCTAGCTTCTGAAGCGAAGCCAAAGCATTTAAATGAAAAGCGCGAAACTTAGAGCGCGCCCACATCCCCAGAATGGCAGCAGAAACCGGGGGGATTGAAATGCGAATGGGCTGCTCCTGGCCGCCCTTCCGCAGTTCGTTACGTTCGATTTCATGCGCGAGGAACGCAAACAATCCGTAGTTTTGAATAACCAGATCGCGAGCCTGCTGCAGTGCCGAGAAATTTTTGGACCAAAGGTCGGCCTCGATCGCGGATCGGATTATGCGAGCCCCCTCGATAGGATCATCCGGCGGCAAGACCTGAACCGCCGCCTTCGAAAAATATTCATGTATACGCGAAGAGCCGAGATAGAAAGGCATCGTCCAGGTCAAGAATGTGTCGGCAATCTTTTCACTCCAATACCAGGGATGAACGAAATTTTCGAGGACCACGGCATAGCGATATGGAGCGAATGTGTCCCACTTGGATTTGAAATCTCTGACTCCTATGCCGTAATGGTCGATTGCGATGTGCTTACTGAGCACGGAGAAGTATTTTTGTCGGGCTTCATGCCCTTGATACATTCTATTATAGCTAAGAATGCATCCGATCTGCTTGCTCTTATCAGGCACAGGGCAGTCGACAAGGAAATCGTGAGAAACACCTATGAAGTGGGGTATCGGAGGGTGCGATAATTGGTAGCGCGGCCCCACGTTTCGCGGGTCCGACATATAAACTCGCGAGAAGATCGACTGCCCCTTATGCAGCGGCGCACAAATTTCGTTTGGTGGCTCCTGAAGCACAAGCCAGAGATTGGATGGGCGGCATCGCACTTCAGTCCGCCGAGGCGCGCGATTGAGCACAATTACATAGTCCGGCTCCTCGACAGGCCCGAGAACAAATTTCACGTTCCTGACGTACCCGGAGCCCTCTGGGGTTTGCGACAAGAGAGCGGCGTCGCTCATCCATTTGTCGGTCCAGTTCTTGATGATCTGCACGACAATCGGCTTCGATAGGCCCATCGAAATACCAGCCTACTTAGATAACCCGGAGCCAAATAATCGCGTCAGCAAAACTAGACTCAACCCAAACTCTTCAGGCGTCGCCCTTACTTCGTCTCGTCTGGCGCGCGGTGATAGATGTCGTCGGTGCGCTCGATGTCGTCCTCGCCGAGGTAGCTGCCGATCTGCACCTCGATGATTTCGACCGGCACCTTGCCCGGGTTCTCGAGCCGATGCCATTGCGTCGCAATGATGTAGACGCTCTCGTTCTCGCGCACGAGCTGCTCGCTCTCGCCGATCACGACCTTCGCCGTTCCTTGAACCACGACCCAATGCTCAGAGCGGTGGTGATGGCGCTGCATCGAGAGCTTCGCGCCGGGATTGACGTGCAAGAGCTTGACCTGAAAACGCGGCCCCGTGCTCAACGTCTCGAAAAAGCCCCAGGGACGATAGTTCCGCACGTGCTGTTCGTGCTCGCGGCGCCCCTCGCTCTTGAGGCGCGCGACGATCTTCGAAACGTCCTGCGCGCGCGCCTTGTCGGCGACGAGGAGCGCGTCGGGCGTATCGACGATGACGAGATCCTTCACACCGATCGCTGCCACCAGCGAGCGCTCGCTGTGCACATAAAGGCCCGTCGAATCCTCCATGATTGCTGTACCACGGGCATAGTTGCCGCTCTCGTCGTGGTCGGCGATCTCCCACAATGACGACCAGGAGCCGACATCATTCCAGCCGACGTCGATCGGAAGCACCGCTGCCTTCTGCGTGCGCTCCATGACCGCGTAGTCGATCGATATCGCCGGCGCGGTCGCAAAGGCGTTGCCGTCGAGGCGCAGGAAGCCCAGATCCACGTGGGCCTTGTCGAGCGCAGCCCTTGCTGCAGTGAGGATATCGGGCGCGAGGCGCTGCATCTCATCGAGAAACGTGCGCGCGTGCAGAACGAAAATGCCGCTGTTCCAGAGGTACGTACCGGCTGCGAGATAGCCTTCCGCCGTCGCCTTGTCCGGCTTCTCGACGAACGCGTCTACCGCGCGCGCCTCCTCACCATCGGAGAGCGGCGCACCGCAGCGGATGTAGCCGTACCCCGTATGCGCCGACGACGGCTTGATGCCGAACAGGACGAGGCGCCCCGTGGCCGCAACCACCGCCGCGCGACGCACGGCATCGGCAAAGGCGGCGCCGTCATCGATCACGTGGTCCGAAGGCATGACGACGAGAATGCCGTTGGGATCACGCGCGGCGACGGCGATGGCGGCGACGGCGATAGCGGGAGCGGTATTACGCGCCACGGGCTCGAGATAGATGGCCTCGGGCACGATGCGGGCCCGCTCGAGCTCCTCGCGGACGAGAAAACGATGATCGTTGTTGCACAGCAGGATCGGCGACGCGAAGCCTGCGGCCGGCGGCAACCGGCGAACCGTAGCGCCGAGAAAGCTCGGATCACCATCATCGAAGAAGCGGATGAACTGCTTGGGATACATGGAGCGCGAGAGCGGCCATAGCCGCGTGCCGGATCCGCCGGACAGTATCACCGGATAAATCGCCGCCACTGCAATGCCCTCCAGCGTTCGCCCCGTTACCTTTGCCGAGGGCAAGTCAATGTACTCAAAAATGTATCAACAAAAAGGGCGCTCGATAGCGCCCTTTTTGCCGTTCTTGCATCAGGTCCGGCCGAAATATTCGGGCTGGTTACTTCAGGCTGGCGCAGAAGCGCTGGACGCGCTGGCAGGCGTCCTCCAGCACGTCCAGCGAACTCGCGTAGGAAATGCGGAAGAACGGGCTCAGCGCGAATGCCGCGCCGTGCACGGTGGCCGCACCTGTATCCTCGAGCAGGGCCGTGACGAAATCCTCGTCATTCTTGATCAGCTTGCCGCCGGGCGTCGTCTTGCCGATCGCGCCTTCGCAGCTCGGATAGACGTAGAACGCGCCCTGGGGCGTCGCGCATTTGATGCCCTTGGCCTGGTTCAGCATGGACACGACGAGATCGCGCCGCTCGCGGAAGGCCTCGTTGTTCTTCGGGATGAAGTCCTGCGGGCCATTGAGCGCCTCGATACCCGCCCACTGCGTGATGGACGAGGGATTGGACGTCGACTGCGACTGCAGCTTACGCATCGCATCGATGAGCGGCTTCGGCCCGCCGGCATAGCCGAGGCGCCAGCCGGTCATGCAGTAGGCTTTCGAGAAGCCGTTGACCGTGAGCGTACGCTCGTAGAGACCCGGCTCGACCTGCGCGATCGTGTAGAACTTGAGACCGTCGAAGATCAGGTGCTCGTACATATCGTCGGTCAGTATCCAGACGTGCGGATGGCGCATCAGCACATCCGTCAGCGCCTTCAGTTCCTCGCGCGTGTAGGCAGCCCCGGTCGGGTTGCTCGGCGCGTTGAACATGAACCACTTGGTCTTCGGCGTAATGGCCTTCTCGAGAACCTCCGGCTGAAGCTTGAAGCCATCGGCGAGCGTGCAGGGAGCCTCGACTGGCTTGCCGCCGCCGAGGAGCACGATATCGGCATACGACACCCAGTAGGGTGCCGGCATGATGACTTCGTCACCCGGATTGAGCGTGGCGAGCAGCGCGTTGTAGAGCACCTGCTTGCCGCCCGTGCCGACCGAAATCTGGCTGCGGTTGTACTCGAGGCCGTTCTCGCGCTTGAATTTGCTGCAGATGGCGTCTTTGAGCTCGGGAATGCCGTCAATGTCCGTATAGCGCGTTTTATTCTCGCGCAGTGCCCGGATGGCGGCTTCCTTGATGTTCTCCGGCGTATTGAAGTCCGGCTCGCCCTGGCTCAGGACGATAATGTCTTTTCCCTCGGCGGCCAGCGCGCGTGCTTTGGCCGAGATCCCCATGGTCTGGGAGAGCTGGATCCGGTTCAAGCTGTCGGCAAAAAAGCCCATGGCGGGGGTCTCTTCCGTTGGTTCGGTCGCCTGTATCGGGGAGGCCGGCCCCATGCCGGTCCCGCAAGGCGGCGCGGACACTATGCGGCGCGCCCTGGCGGCGCAAGCGCCTATTGGGTCCCGATGATGGAAAATGCGCCTCGTGCGCACTTGCGGATTGCTTTTGACACCGCCCGGCACCCGTGGCAATGAGCAGGCCCGAAAAATTCGAATTTCCGCCCCCTGAGGCGTGAGGCCAAGCCATGTCGATGAAAGCCGAGCGTGGCACCAAGCGGACGTGCCAGAGCGCGTCCTGCGGTGCCCGATTCTATGATCTGAACCGTGATCCGATCGCTTGCCCGATCTGCGGCACGATCTATGAGATGATGACAACGACGGCTGTGGGAGCGGTCGCCGCTGCCGCGGCGGAGAAGCCGCGCCGTCCGGCCGCGAAGAAGCCCGAGTTCGAGAGTGCGGCGCCGAGCGACGCTCCCGACACCGAGGCCGATGACGCGCTCGCCGAGCTCGAAACCGATGATGAGGCGATCAGTGACGACGACGACGAAACCTTCCTTGAGTCGGAGGAAGAGGACGGCGGCGACGTCAGCGGCATCGTTCCGGTGCCCGAGGGTGACGAGGAGGCTTAAGGCCGCGGAGGACGGCGTCGGATCGCCGCCGCCGCCCAACTGGAGCTGAGGCGGCCGTGAGCGCGCGCGCCCCGTTCGAGATCGGTGGCCAGCAGGTGCCGGCCGGCACGCGCACGCTCGTCGATCTCCCGGTCTCCAAGCTCTCGAATCATACGCCCGTGACCTTGCCGGTGCATGTCGTCCACGGTCGCGAGAGCGGCCAGACGATGTTTGTCTCGGCCGCCGTCCACGGCGATGAGCTCAACGGCGTCGAGATCATCCGCCGCGTATTGCGTTTCGTCGATCCGGCGAATTTGCGCGGCACGCTGCTCTGCGTGCCGGTTGTGAACGCCTACGGCTTCATCGGCCGCTCGCGCTATCTCCCGGACAGGCGCGATCTCAATCGCTCCTTTCCCGGCTCGCCGACAGGCTCGCTCGCGGCCCGCCTCGCGAACATCATGCTGGCCGAGGTGATCCGTCGATCGCATGTCGGTGTCGATCTCCATACGGCCGCCATTCACCGTGTGAACCTGCCGCAGATCCGCGCCGACTTCACCGAGCGCCCGGGTTGTCGCGCGCTTGCCGAGGCTTTCGGTGTCCAGGTCGTGCTCGCCTCGCCGGAACGGGACGGCTCATTGCGTGCGGCGGCGACGCAGGCCGGCGTGGATGTACTCGTCTACGAGGGTGGCGAGGGATTGCGGTTCGACGAATTCGCCATCAAGGCAGGCGTCGAAGGTATCGGGCGGATCATGGCAGCGCGCGGCCTGATCGAGCTGCCGGGCGGCGAGATCGAGGCGCCAGCCGCAGAGCTGCACCGTGGTCCGGTATTCGCCAACGCCTCCAAGTGGGTTCGCGCCCCCGACGGCGGCGTGTTTCGTAGCGGCCGCCGGATCGGCCACGCCGTCAGCGAGGGCGATCTGCTCGGCTGCGTCGCAAATCCCTACGACGACAGCGAGATGGAGGTGCGTTCTCCCGTGCGCGGTATCATCATCGGCGCAACGACGCTGCCGATCGTCAATATGGGCGATGCCCTCTTCCACATTGCATGGTCGCGCGAGCACCAGCGCCCGAACCAGCGGCACAAGCCGGCTCGCCCCGTGGATGTTACCGCCGACGCCGATCCGGTCATGGACGAGGACGAGATCATCTAACGCGCCTGCTCGCGCACGCCTGCTTCGATATTGTTGCCATCAGGATCGAGCACGAAAGCAGCATAATAGTTCATCTCGCTTGGGCCGCGCGGCCCGGGCGCGCCGTTGTCTCGCCCACCAGCGGCGAGCGCCGCCTCGTAGAAGCGGTCGACCATCGCTCGATTGGTCGCTTTGAAAGCAAGATGGATCGGACTGGCCGACGTGGCGTGAGCGGGCGTCCAAAAGGCGGGCTCTGTGATGCCGATCCAGATGAACGGCACAGGTTCGGCGGCACTGTACCCGAGCACGAACGACTCCGGTCCATTGTCGGCGGTTTGTAGACGCAGGGCCGCGGCGCAGGCGTCATAAAAGGCGCGCGCTGCTGCGAGGTCACGAACGCGAAAACCCATGTGGTCGATCATCGGCGGCTCCGTCGGCTGGTTGCTTCTTCAGTAATACGCGTAACAGCAATAAGGGGTCGCATACGGAGCTTGTCCGCCTTCGCTCTGTGGCCGACGCGTCTCACTGTCATTCGCCTTCGGCAATTGATCCCCAGCTACCATTCAGACGCCAATTGCCGAGCGCTCATTCCCAGGCGGATAGTCCGGCCACACCCGCCGTGGTTCCGAGTCGCGGGCGAAACTCAGGACATGTTGCGGTTGGGAGATGGCTATGTTCTTCAGGTCATTGGCAGTTGGTGCGTGCCTTGCGCTGGCAGCCTGCTCGTCGACGGAGATGGGCGGTGATGCATTCACGACGAGTGCGACGGGCACCGAAGGCGCACCTCAGAAGAGAGCTGCCCAGCTTCCGAAGTGCGAGCAGCCGCTCGGCACGGTCGCGCTGGTGGACAAGGAAATTCCGGCACTGGAAGGAACTGGACTGACGGCGCCGTCGTCTGTGCTGCGCCTCATGATCGCGCAATCGAACTGCTTCCAGGTTGTCGACCGTAGTGAAGCGCTCGACAAGATCATGGCCGAGCAGGGTGTGACCAAGAAGGGCAAGCGTCCTCAGCTCGCGCGGGCCGATTATTTCCTGACGCCGGACGTGATCTCCAAGAATGAAAACGCTGGCGGCTTCGACGGTGGCATGGGCCGCTTCCTGCCTGGCTATGCGGGCACGGTCGCCGGGTCCCTCTCGGTTAAAATGCAGGAAGCACAGGTCGCGATCTACCTGACGAGCGGCAGAACGGGCGTGCAGGTTGCTGCCGCGACCGGCAAAGCCTCGACGTCGGACGCGGGCTTCGACTTCTCACGCGCAAGCTGGGGTGGTGCCGGCGGTGGTGGGGCCTACTCGAACACCGACATCGGAAAGACTGTTTCGGTGGCCTTCCTCGACGCCTACACGAACCTCGTGAACCAGGTGCGTGGCATGCCGCAGCAAGTTGCGAAAGCGCCGCAGCCCGCCAAGAAGACTGCAAAGCAGTAAAGCGCGCACAACTTGCACTGCTGAAATACCGGACGGGCCGCTCTCAGGCGGCCCGTTCGTATGTGTAGAGGGTGGCGGCGGCCGTATCGCGAGAATCCGACGCGATCGGAGTGCATGAAACCTCGCGCCAGATCGCAGGATCAGGATCGGGGAAGAACGTATCGCCGGCAGGGCGCGCATAAATGCGCGTGAGATAGATCCGCCCGGCCATCGGCAGCATCGCCGCGAAGATCTCCGCGCCACCGATCACCGCGATCTCGTCGACAGCACGCGCAGCGGCGTGCGCACGGGCAATGCCCAACGCCTCCGCGATACTCCCCGCACGCTCGACGCCGGCCACGCTGAAATCCGCGCGGCGCGTGACGACGATGTTGTCGCGGCCCTCGAGCGGCTTACCGATCGAGTCGTAGGTCTTGCGACCCATGATCACCGGTTTGCCCATGGTGAGGCGGCGGAAGATCTTCAGGTCGGACGGCACGCGCCACGGAATAGCGCCGTCGCAACCGATGACGCCATTCTCGGCGACGGCAACGACGAAGGAGATGATGAACTTCATGGCTAGGCCCTGGCCGCTTCCAGACACTCTATAGCCATCACGCCACTGCCATGCGAGATCTAACCTGCCATGAAGCACGTCTCCGTCATTCAGCACACGCAGTCCGAGTGGCTCGGCCAGATCGAGGATCATCTCGAAGGGCGCGGGGTGCGCTTCGGCTATTCGCGCCCCTTCACGACCGGCGGAAGCATCCCGCAAACCTCCGTTGTGGGCGACGGACTCATCCTGCTCGGCGGCGGTCCATGGGGCACATGCGCGCCGGGGCCGATACTGCCGACGCTGGAGGCCGAGGTAAGGCTCGCCCGCGCCTGCCTCATGCTCGGCAAACCCGTGATCGGCATCGGCATCGGGAGCCAGATACTCGCGCTCGCCGCAGATGGTGGGGTCGATGCCGCGCCGCTCACGCTCTCCGTGGGGGAAGCGCGGCGCATCAAGGCCGATGCGCTCGGCGGATTGCTTCCGGAGCATTTCCCAAGCGTCGTCTACATGCGCGATCGCCCCCGCCCGCCGGACTACGCGACAGTGCTGGCCGTGGAGGAGGATGGGCGCCCTGCGCTCTTCCAGATCGGTCCCAATGCGTTCGGCTTCAGCGGCCATCCGGGCGTGCGCCGCGCCATGATCGAGGATCTCGTCATGGAGTTCGACGAGGCGCCACCTGACACCGCAGACGGGCTGACGAAACTCGCCGCGCTCGGCCCGACCATCGACGACGCACTCGTTCCCATCATGGCCGGACTGATCGCGGCGACCGGATGGATGTCCACCTAGCCCGGGATTGCGGCCGCCTTGAAGGGCTCGAGCGCCTCGCAGCGCGCCGCAAAGCGCGCGACATTCGGCGCCTTCTCCGCAAGCC
Organism: Pseudomonadota bacterium; assembly: GCA_023410905.1. Lineage (GTDB taxonomy): Bacteria > Pseudomonadota > Alphaproteobacteria > Rhizobiales > Hyphomicrobiaceae. Next base: position 25,297 of record JAEYPL010000193.1, on the reverse strand, counting down.
CGAGGTTCGGACGCACGATCTGCACGAACGTGAAGCCGACGGCGGTCGTGATATCGGCCTGGCTCATGCGCGATGTGCCCGCGATCCACTCGTCCGGACCGAGCTTCGCCGCGATTGCATCGAGATACTCGAAGCCGGCAACAACCTGCGAGTCGTTGTGCCGGACCCAAGGCTTGTGAACCTTTTCCTCCGGGCGGAAGCGGTACTCGTAGGCGGACCACACGGCCTTGTCGACGGCGCCGAGCGCGACTGTCGTCAGCTTGAGCACATGGCGGCGCTCGGGACCGCTCTCGGGCACGAGGCGCTTCGCCGGTCCGGCCAGCTCGTCGAGGTAGTCGAGGATCACCGAGCTATCGATCAAGGCCTCGCCGTCTTCGAGCACGAGCGTCGGAACGCGCGTCAGTGGATTGTGCGGCGTCACCAGCTCCGGCTTGTCGAACACCGGCACCGCATCGAGCATGAACGGCATCTCCATGGCATTGAGGCTGACCGCCGTGCGGCGCACGTAGGGGGATCTCAGGATGCCGATCAGTCGCATGGGGTTTCCTCGCAGGTTTGGCAATGCATGATCATGCCCTATTACCGGACCGTCAATCCGCTGATATGAGGCGCGCGGCATCAAGTCTGATTATCTGGTCCTCATCCACGCCGGGCGATAAAGTCGCTGCCGAAGCTCCCGTAGTGGGGCGAAGCTCAACGACCGGGAGGAGCGCGAATGCCCATCCACAGACTGTTGATTTCAGGGATTTTGCTGGCAGCCTTGTCGTCGCCGGCGCTCGCAGCCGACCGCGCGAAGGCAACGCTCGACTGCAAGGCTCTGCCGAGCCCCGAGTTCGCCTACGACTGCACGCTCGACCTCGCCAATGCCCGCACAGGCGCTGCCCTCGAAGGCGCGACGATCGTCCTCGGCGCCGACATGCCATCGATGCCCATGGTGCACAACGTGCCGCCCTTCGAGTTCAAGCCCGCCGGTCAGCCGGGACGCTATCAGGCGCGGATCCAGCTCGACATGTACGGCCCCTGGGCCATCAAGCTCCGCATCACGGGCCCGCTGCGCGACGAAGTCGTGGCCGTCTACCAGTTCGGCACCGAGGGATCGGAGCTGCGCAAACGCGGATCGGGCAGCAAAGCCGAGCCCAAGCCCGGCCATCACCGACACTGAATGTTCCGCATTGTTCCGGGCTGAGAAATTCCGACCTGGGACGTCATGGATGCGGGCTTCCACTCGAGATGATATCAACGGCGACAGAAGGGTTCGCGGGACGCCGCAAACCGGGCCGCCACGGACGGCATCTGGCCGGCAGTTGGCGAAGTAAATGCAGGCAGTCACTTGAGCATACCGAATCTGATCACGCTTGGTCGTGTCATCTTCATTCCGATCATTTTCTGGCTGCTCGTGAGCGGGCAGACCCGCAGCGCGTTCCTGCTATTCGTGCTGGCCGGCGTCACCGACGCGGTGGACGGCTGGCTCGCCAAGCGCTGGAACATGCAGACAGAGCTTGGCGCCTACCTCGACCCGATGGCCGACAAGCTGTTGATCGTTTCCATCTACGTCGCGCTCGGCGTCGCGGCGCAATTGCCGTCGTGGCTGGTCATCGCCGTCGTCTCACGCGACATCCTGATCGTGCTCGGGGTATTATTGTGCTGGATCATCGGCCAGCCGGTCGCAATTCAGCCGCACGCGGTGAGCAAGGCAAATACGGTCAGCCAGCTCGTCCTCGCGGCGTTCGTGCTGGCGGATGAGGGCTTCAATCTCGGCCTCGGCGGGCTCAGAATCGTGCTGATCTGGCTGACGGCGGTACTGACGGCGGCGTCGCTTGCCGTATATGTGCGCACATGGGTCGCGCACTTGGCCGGCGGCGGTCGCTGAGGCGAGCGGGCGAAGCACAGATCGTGCTCCCGCAGGTTGCAGCCCATCGACGCAATTGCTTATACGGGGTTTCCAGTGGCGAACGACGACAACAGCGCGCCGCAAGCCGCCCTCCGCACCAACCGGCATCTCACCTTCTGGCTCATCGCTGCGGCACTCGCCCTGGGGCTGGTGTGGCTCCTCAATGATATTCTGCTGCCGTTCGTTGTCGGCGCAGCCATCGCCTTCTTTCTGAACCCTCTCGCCGACCGGCTCGCCAGGACCGGCATGGGCCGCACGGCGGCTTCGGCGCTCATCATCATCGTCGCGGCTCTGACGCTGGTGCTCGTCATGGTCCTGGTCGGCCCTCTCCTCGTCGATCAAGTTCGCCAGCTCGCCGAGACGCTGCCGAGCGACTTGAAACGCCTCTTCGCGTTGGTCGAAGGCACGGCCCGCACTTGGCTCGGCGGGCGGTACGACGAGATCCACGCGAGTTTCGAGCGCGGTTTCGCCGGCATGACCCAAAGCTGGTCGACGAGTATGGGATGGGCCGTCCAGCAGATCTGGGATCGCGGACTGGCGCTCGTCAATCTGCTCTCGCTCCTGCTCATCACGCCGGTCGTCGCCTTCTATCTACTCGCCGACTGGCCGCGCGTCGTCGCCCGCATCGACGAGGCCCTGCCTCGCGATCATGCGCCGACCATCCGCGCGCTCGGCGCCGACATCAACGATGCGATCGCCGCCTTCGTGCGTGGCCAGGGCACGGTCTGCCTGATCCTGGCGGTAATCTATTCACTCGGCCTGTCGCTGATCGGCCTGCGCTATGCGCTCCTGATCGGACTTACCGTCGGCCTCATGAGCTTCGTGCCCGTCATCGGTGGCGCCCTCGGCCTCATCCTCGCCGGTGGCGTTGCCATTGCGCAGGGCTGGCCGGATCTGATGCTCCTGATCAAGGTCCTGGCGTTCTTCGCCGCGGTATCGGTTCTGGATAGCGGGCTGCTGTCGCCGCGCATTGTCGGCTCGCGTGTCGGGCTGCATCCGGTGTGGTTGATCTTCTCGGTGCTCGCGTTCGGCTCACTGTTCGGCATCGTCGGCATTCTTATTGCCGTGCCCGTGGCCGCGGCGATCGCGGTGCTCGTGCGCTTCGCGCTCCGCCTCTATCTCGAGAGCGAGATCTACCGCGGCCCGCCGCCACCTCCGCCGGCCGCCGGAGAACCTATGACATGAGCGGCGCGCGCGAGCAGCTCGTCTTCGACTGGGGCGCACGTCCGGCGCTCGGGGCAGAAGATTTTCTCGTCGGGCCGTCGAATGAGATAGCCGTCCGGCTCGTGGATCGCTGGCCGGACTGGTCGATGTCGTCGGCACTCGTCGTCGGGCCTGCGCAGAGCGGCAAGAGCCACCTCGCTCACGTCTGGCAGCTTCGCTCCAATGCCGTGATGCTCGGCGCCGCGGAACTTGACCAGGACCGCGTGCCGGATCTCATGGGCCTGCAAGCTGTCGTCGTCGAGGACATCGATCGCGGTATCGCCTCGGAGCAGGCGCTCTTCCATCTGCTCAACCTGGCCCGCGAACAGCGCACATCCCTGCTGCTCACGTCGCGCGCGCCGGCGGGGGAACTAACGATTGCGCTTCCCGATTTACGATCAAGGCTCAGGGCTCTGGCCATGACCGAAATTGGTGCACCGGACCAGACGCTCCTGACAGCCGTCCTCGTCAAGCTCTTGGCCGACCGGCAGATTTCAACCGCCCCGGCGGTGGTGCACTATCTGGCGCGGGAGCTGGATCGCTCTTTCGCCGCCGCAGCGCACCTCGTCGAGGCCCTGGATCGTCTCTCGCTGGCGCAGCGCCGGCCGGTGACCCGGGCTCTCGCCGCGGAGGCACTGGAGACGGTTCGGTCGGCAGAAGGCCGGGAAAGACGTTACTGAACGGCGATTATTAGACGCGACATTTCAGTGTCGTGAAGCAATGGCAGTTATAATCCCTTTGAGGTCTATCCCTCCGGGGCGACCTCGCAGCAAGGGAGAGGGCTGTGTCTGGCAGCAAAGCGCGGGTGCGCGCAAAGATGGAAGCAGGTTCGCAGGATACCCTGACGGAAGCGCCGCAGGGGCCTGCGCGCTATTACAATCGCGAGCTTTCCTGGCTGCAATTCAACACGCGCGTGCTCGACGAAGCGCGCAATCGCCGCCATCCGATCCTCGAGCGCCTGCGCTTCCTTTCCATCTCCGCTTCGAACCTCGACGAATTCTACATGGTTCGCGTCGCCGGGTTGCATGGGCAGGTCAAGGCGAAGGTCTCCAATCTCAGCAATGACGGCCTCACACCCGCCCAGCAGCTCGATGCCATCAACAAATACGTCGCCGGTCTCTCGGCCGAGCAGCAGGCGTGCTGGAGCGACCTGAGCCGAGACATGGCCGAGGCCGGCCTTTCCATCGTCTCGCCGGACCAGCTCACCGAAGGCGAGCAGGCCTGGCTCGAGAGCTATTTCATGACGCACCTCTTTCCGGTGCTGACACCCATCGCCGTCGATCCGGCACACCCGTTCCCCTTCGTCCCCAATCGCGGCTTCACGCTCGGCCTCGAACTCACGAAGAACAAGGGCGGCGAGGAGATGCACGCGCTCATGCCGGTGCCGGCGCCGGTCGATCGCTTTCTGCAGTTGCCGGCGGGCGAGGATGCGGGCGCGATCCGCTTCATGCGCATCGAGACGCTGATCGGCCATTTCGCCTCGCACCTCTTTCCGGGCTACACGGTCAAGCGGCAGGGCGCATTCCGCATCCTGCGCGACAGTGACATCGAGGTCGAGGAAGAGGCCGAAGATCTCGTGCGCTCATTCGAAAGCGCGCTGAAGCGCCGCCGCCGCGGCTCCGTCATCCGTCTCGAAATCGACGCCTCGATGCCGCAGGAGCTGCGCGCATTCGTCATCGAGCAGCTCAAGGTCGGCGATGCGGACACCTACGTGCAGGAAGGCCTACTGGGCCTCGGCGATACTTCGCAGCTCATTGTCGACAACCGGCCGGATCTCGTGTTCCCGCCCTTCAATATTCGCTTTCCCGAGCGTATTCGCGAGCACAACGGCGACTGCTTCGCGGCCATCAAGGCGAAGGACATCGTCGTCCATCATCCCTACGAGTCGTTCGACGTGGTAGTGCAGTTCCTGCGTCAGGCCGGCGCCGATCCGGATGTGCTCGCCATCAAGTGGACGCTCTACCGCACGTCGAAGGACAGCCCGATCGTCCGCGCGCTCAAGGAAGCAGCCGACCTCGGCAAATCCGTCACGGCGGTGATCGAGCTCAAGGCGCGCTTCGACGAAGCCGCCAACATCCGCCTCGCGCGCGACCTCGAAAGTGCGGGTGTGCATGTCGTCTATGGGTTCATCGAGCTCAAGACGCACGCCAAGCTCGGCATGATCGTGCGCAAGGAGGGCTCCGACCTCGTCTCCTACTGCCATATCGGCACGGGCAACTATCACCCGCAGACGGCGCGCATCTATACCGATCTCTCGTTCTTCACGGCCGACGCGACGATCGCGCGGGACGTCAACCGCATCCTCAATTTCGTGACCGGCTACGGCGAGCAGGCCGAACTGGAGACGATGGCCGCAAGCCCGTTCGGCATCAGGAAGCGCATCCTCGAGAGCATCCGCGCCGAGACCGAGCACGCCCGTGCGGGCCGTCCGGCGGCCATCTGGATGAAGATGAACTCGCTCGTCGATATGCAGATCATCGAGGCACTTTACGAAGCCTCGAATGCCGGGGTGGAGATCGACCTCGTCGTGCGCGGCATCTGCTGCCTGCGGCCCGGCGTTCCCGGCATGTCCGAGAATATCCGCGTCAAAAGCATCATCGGGCGCTTTCTGGAGCATGGCCGCATCTATTGTTTCGGCAACGGACATGGGCTCCCCGATCCGAATGCGATCGTGTATATCAGCTCGGCGGACATGATGCCGCGCAACCTCGACCGTCGCGTCGAGGCTATGGTGCCGGTAACGAATCCGACGGTGCACGCGCAAATCCTCGATCAGATCATGACGGCGAACCTGAAAGACAATCAGCAAAGCTGGCTTCTGCTCGCCAATGGATCGAGTCGGCGCATCGTGCCGGATGACGGCGAGAAACCATTCAACGCGCACGAATACTTCATGTTCAATCCGAGCCTCTCTGGACGCGGCCAATCGCTGAAGAGCCATTCACCGCCGCGCTTCAAGCTCGAAGACCGGGACGAGAGCGACAAGCAGTGACGTTTGCTGATGGCAGAGACGACCGGCCGATCGGGCTCGACGAGCTCGAGCCTATTTCGGTGGTCGACATCGGGTCCAACTCAGTTCGCCTCGTGGTCTACGAGGGAGCCATCCGCAGTCCGGCTCCGCTCTTCAATGAGAAGGTGCTTTGCGGTCTCGGACGTACGGTCGCCTCGACCGGCCGGCTCGACGCCGACGCTGTCGAACGCGCAATCGAGGCTTTGCGCCGCTTCCACGCGATCAACCGCGTGCTCGGTGTCAAGAACGTGCGCGTCATCGCAACGGCCGCTGTGCGCGAAGCGGCAAACGGACCGGAATTCATCGCACGCGGCGAGCAGGCGATCGGCGCCCGCATCGCGGTGCTCTCCGGCGCACGAGAAGCCGAGTTGGCGGCAAGCGGCACGTTCATGGGCATCCCCCAGGCCAATGGTATTGCGGGTGATCTCGGCGGCGGCAGCCTCGAGCTGATCGACATCGCGGGCGGCAAATCGACGGCCGCCGTAACGTTGCCGCTCGGTGGACTGCGGCTCATCGATACCTCGGGGAACAAGCTCGAACGTGCCATCGAGCTCGTCGATGCGAGCCTCGCCGATCTGCCGTGGCTCGCGGCCGGAGAAGGCCGCACGTTCTATGCCGTCGGCGGTACGTGGCGGTCGCTCGCCAAGCTGCACATGGACCTGCGCAAGTATCCGCTGCGCGTCATGCACGGCTACAGCATCGAGAGCCGCGCCTGCATCGACTTCTGCGAGAATATACGCAAGGCCAAGAAGCTCTCCGACATTCGTGGCATCGAAGAGGTCGCGCGGGCACGCCGCGAAGTGCTGCCCTATGGCGCGCTCGTTCTCGAACGCTTGCTACGGCGCATGAAACCGAAGGAAGTGGTCTTCTCGGTGTACGGCGTGCGCGAGGGCTTGGTCTTCAGCCTGCTCTCGCCAGCCGAGCGCGAGCGCGATCCGCTGCTCGCCTTCTGTGAGGATCATGCGCGCCTGCACTCGCGCTCGCTGACTCACGCACGGGAGCTGTGCGCGTGGACGGATACGCTCTTCACAGAGCCGGGTCCGCGCGAAACGCCCGACGAGCAGCGTCTGCGCTATGCCGCTTGCCTGATCTCCGATGTGGGCTGGCGCGCCCATCCGGACCATCGCGGCGAGCAGAGCCTGAACACCGTTGCCCATGCCGGTCTCGGCGGGATCGACCATGAGGGCCGCATCTTCCTGGCGCTCACGGTCTACTTCCGCCACGTCGGCACCGGACGCGTATCAGGGGCCGAGGACGAATTGCCGGCAGCCCTCAGGGCGCTGGTCTCGCGCCGCACATTGAAGCGCGCTCGCGTTCTCGGCGCTGCGATCCGCTCCGCGCACATGCTCTCGATCGGCCGGCCGGGCATCATCGACGAGACCCCGCTCAGCTATGAGGCGGGCAAGCTCGTCCTCAAGCTGCCGGCCACGCATCGCGACCTCGACGGCGAGCGGCTGCGCCGCCGCTTCGAGGTGCTCGCCGAACTGGTCGATCACAAGCCTGAAATTCGCTATGCGTGACGGGCAGGTAACTGGCTCGCTGCCAAAGCGATCCCAAGCTGCGATCAGCGACAATAGGGTGTGGATTGGCGCGAAGTTGCCGAAATCCCCCGCTAGAGCATGATTGTTGCAGATGGGAGGATGTGGCAGTTCCATCGGCGGCAAGAATCGCGCTCATTGATGAAAATCGGTGGGCGCTTCCTTCATGGTGCCGGACAATTTCAGCGGGCTGACACGCGGTGCTCATGTCTGATGACCTCTACACGGTTCTGGGCGTTGCCAGGGGCGCACAGGACGACGAGATCAGGCGGGCCTATCGGCGGCTGGCCAAAGAGCTGCATCCGGACGTCCGTCCGGACGATCCGGCTGCCAGCGACCGCTTCAAGCGGATCACGGCGGCCTATGACATTCTTGGCGATTCCACGAAGCGGCGCCGCTACGACGACGGCGAGATCGATGGCCAGGGTGAGCCTGTGCGCACCTACGCGCGCAATGGCGCAGGGGCCGGCTGGCCCAATGGCTTCGGCGGATCGGCCAACGGCACACGCGATACCGGCGTCAGCGACATCTTCTCCGACCTCTTCGGCGGGCGCGGCACGCGCGGCCCCGGCCTGAACATGCGCGGCCAGGACGTGCGCTATACGCTCGAAGTCGATTTCATGGAGGCAGTGGGCGGCACCAAGAAGCGCGTCACGATGCCGGAAGGCGGCACGCTCGACCTCAACGTACAGGAAGGTGTCGCCGACGGTCAGATACTCCGCCTGAAAGGCAAGGGCACACCGGGCCTGCGCGGCGGCGAGAACGGCGACGCACTGGTCGAGATCCACGTGCGCCCGCATCCGAAGTTCAAGCGTCTCGGTAACGACATCCTGCTCGAGGTGCCGATTTCGATCGACGAAGCCGTCCTTGGCGGCAAGATCGAGGTTGCGACAATTTCCGGCCGGGTCGCGCTGCAGATTCCGAAGGCCACGAGTTCGGGACGGATCTTCCGCCTCAAAGGCAAGGGCGTGCGCAGCCCCGTCGACGGCAGCGTCGGCGACCAGCTCGTGACGATCCGGATCGTCATGCCGGAGAACGTGGACGAGTCGCTCTCGTATTTCATGGCCGAGTGGCGCCAGCGCAATCGCTACGATCCAGGGCGCGACTAAGCTAACGCGGCGCGCCGCCCAAGCGCTCCGCAATGTTCGCAAGCCGCGCGAACGTCGCGACGTCGAGTTGCTCGGCGCGCTGCTCGGGCGCGACACCAGCAGCTTCGAGCAGCGGCAGTGGATCCGCGATGAGGTTGCGCAAACTCTGACGGAGCATCTTGCGGCGCTGGCCGAATGCCGCGGCCGTGACGCGGCCAAGCCAATGCACCGAGCACGCGGGCATCGGCTCCGCACGCGGCTGGAAACTGACGACGGCGGATGCCACTTTCGGCGGCGGCGTGAAAGCTTCGGGCCCCAGCGTCAAGGCAATGCGCGGTGTTGCGCGCCACTGCGAAATCACTGCGAGGCGCCCGTAAGCCTTGGTGCCCGGCTGCGCGACAATGCGCTCTGCCACTTCCTTCTGGAACATGAGGGCCATCTGCGCCCACCAGGGTGGCCAAGGGTCTGTCTCGAGCCAGCCGATGAGCAACCGCGTTGCGACGTTATAGGGCAGGTTCGCGACGATCACCGTGCGGCCGGCATTACCCGCCAGAAGTATCGCCCAATCCACATCCAGCGCGTCGCTCATATGAACCGAAAGCCGCCCAGGATACGCCTCTGAAATCTGCTCCAGAGCCGGTGCGCAACGCTGGTCACGTTCGACGACGATGACGCGCCGTGCGCCTTCCATGAGCAGCCCGCGCGTGAGACCGCCCGGACCCGGACCGATCTCGACGACGGTCGTCGTATCGAGCGGCGCGGCGAGACGCGCGATCCGCCGCGTCAGATTGAGATCGAGGATGAAGTTCTGGCCGAGGCTTTTCTTCGCATCGATCTCGAGCGCGGCGATCACCTCGCGCAGCGGTGGCAGGCCGTCGCCCGGTCGCTGCCGTTCCTCAGGCATGATGTGCGGCCGCTACCCGGCGATCGGCGAGGTCCGCGCCGAGCTTGAGCGCCGCAACGAGGCTCGACGGCGAGGCCGTGCCGGTGCCTGCGAGATCGAAGGCTGTGCCATGATCGGGCGACGTGCGCACGAACGGCAAGCCGAGCGTGACATTCACCGCCGTATCGAACGCGAGTGTCTTGATCGGAATGAGAGCCTGATCATGATACATCGTGACGACGGCGTCGTAGCGCTCGCGCGCCGGACCATGAAAGAGCGAGTCCGCGGAGTGGGGCCCCGTCACGGCGAACCCTTCGGCCTGCAGCGTCGCGATGGCCGGTCCGATCACGGTCACTTCCTCGCGGCCGATCGTGCCGGCCTCTCCCGCGTGCGGATTCAAGCCGGTGACGGCAATGCGCGGACGCGCGATCCCGAAATCCGCGATCATGGCCTCGGCCACGATATGCACCGTCTCGATCACGCGCGGCGTGCTCAGCAGCTCCGGCACGCGCGCAATGGGTACGTGGACGGTGAGCGGCACGACGCGCAGAATGTCCGAGGCGAGCATCATCACCGGAACCCAGTGCCGTCCCGGGCGATGACGCTCCGCAAGCTCGGCCAGGTATTCCGTATGTCCCGGATGGTGGAAGCCGGCGCGCAGCAGCGTGCTCTTGGCAATCGGGTTGGTCGTAACCCCTGCCACGCGGCCCGCGACGGCATCAGCGACGGCAAGGTCGATGGCTGCGATAATGCCGCCGGCATTGAGCACGTCCGAACGGCCCGGAAGAACGGACGCGGCCAACGGCACCGGCCTGACCGGCAATCGCTCGGCGAATGCCTTGCCCGCAATCTCCAGATCTTCGGTGACGGCAAGATCGATAGGAAGGTCGAGCACACGCGCGCGCTCCGCAACGGCGAGCGGATCGGCATAGAGGATGAAGGGCGGAATGCCACTGCGGTCGCGGTCGCGCCACGCAGCGAGCGTGATGTCGAGGCCAACGCCTGCCGGATCGCCCATCGTGAGCGCCAGCGGGCGGCGCGAACCCGCCGCACGCCCAACTTCGCTTGCCAAGGCCTTGACTCCCGACCCTTGATGTCAGCGCTTCTCGATCAAGGCCTCGGCGCGGAGATCACGGAGATGGCGCCGCGCAACGACGTCGAACTCGCGCAGCGTCAGCTCCTGATGAACCTTGTTGCGCTTTTCCTCGTCCACCTTGACGGTCTTGCGTCCGCACACGGCATATAGCTCGACGCCCGTGCTGGCAAGCGTAGGCGGCACCATTTCGCCGTCCTTGGCACTGAGAAGCAGGCTTCGCGTCGGCTCCGCAACGGACGCAGCAGCCTGATTGGCGAGGCTCTCGAAGCGGGCATCGGTCAGGCCCTTAACCAACTCTTGCGTATTGCGGCAGCCCCGGAAGCGCTTGCGCAACGCCTCAGCCTCAGCAAGACGTCGCGCCAGCGCGGCCTGGTCGATGCGCCCGGGCACGGCGAGCGTAATCCGATGGAGTTGCATCTCGACCTTGGATGCGCTGCCGCTATCGTCGGTCGACTGCTCGACGAACCGCTCGATATCACGGTCATTGATATTGATCTGGTGGCCGTACTGGCGGCGGATGACGTCGCGCCACACAAGCGCTGCACGCGTGCGTGCCTTGATAGTTCCCGGGTCGAGACCCTGGGACCTGAGCTGGGTGACGAATTGATCCTCGGTCGTCTTGTTGCGCGCCACCATCTCCTTGAAGGCGCGGTCGACCTCTTCGTCGCTGACCGTGATGCTGAGACGCTTGCCGGCCTGAACCTTCAACTTCTCGTCGATCAACTCTTCCCGCGCCTGGGCACGGAACTTCTGGATGTTGCCGACACGTGCCTCGCGGCGGAGCTGCTCGAGCATGTTCTTCTGCAAATCGCCGACGAACTGCTTCTGCAGGCCGGCTGCCTCCTCCCGCGTTTGCGGCTGCTTCTCGCGCAGATACTGCTGGAAGCGCTCGTTGGTTTTCGGATCCTGGATGATCTGCTTCCAGCGCGCCTCGGCCCGCGCGCGCATGTCTCCGCCACCACCCGAGCCCGCAGCCATGAGCGTCGCGCGCTGCTCGATCTCGTAACCGGTAATCGGCTCGTCGTTAACGAGCATGACAATGCCCTGACCGCGACCACTGCCGCCTGATCCTTCGCTGCTTGCCGGCGCAGAACTGGCCTCACGCCTCGGGCGCGGCGCAGGTTTGGGCTTCGCGGTCTTCGGCGGCGCGGGATCCGTGCGCAGCGGCGCCACCGGCTCGCGCGGCGGTGGGGCCGTAGGCGGCGTCGTCGTGACGACGAGGCCCGGAATCGAAGGTGTAGGCTGCTGCGCGAGCGCCATGCCTGCGGTCGCCACCACGGCGACGGAGATGAGCCACGACGCCACTTTGACGACGCTACTCGTGCCGCGCAGCATACGCGGGCTGTTCATTCCCAGATCCGCCATCATTCCCCAAGCTGGTCGCGATTCGCTCATGCGATCCTAGTAGTTATCGCAGAGGGCTGGCGCCATTATCCACATCAAGGATGGCGCTCGCATGGCACTCTACGTGCGCCGCAACAGGACTGCGGCCGGCGTTTACCCCAGTGACACGTCCTGCCCCTTCAGGTAGCCAGAAAAGACGCCATTCCCGGGAGCCGGACATGTCAGCGACCAACCTCGCCAAGATGAACGCCGCCGAGATCACGATCCGCACCATGGCGGCGAACGGTCTCGATACGCTCTATTGCTTGCCGGGGGTTCAAAACGACGATTTTTTCGACGCCCTGGTGCGGGCTGGTAACCCGTTGAAGCCCATTCACACTCGCCACGAGCAGGCGACGGCCTACATGGCACTCGGGGCGGCGCTCGCCACCGGCAAACCCCAGGCCTACTGCGTGGTACCGGGCCCCGGTTTCCTCAATACGACCACGCCGCTCGCCACCGCCCAATCGCTCTGCGCGCCTGTTCTCGCCATTTCCGGCCAGATCTACGAACAGTTCATCGGCAAGGGTATCGGCTTCCTGCACGAGATCCCGGATCAGCTCGGGATCATGCGGACGCTCACGAAATGGGCCGGCCACATCGAGGGGCCCCAAGATGCCGCGGCGAAGAGCCGCGCCGCATTCGACCAGCTCCTGAGCGGCGCGCCAGGCCCCGTCGGTCTCGAATGCGGCTGGAACATGTGGCGCTCGACCGCAGAGGTCGCCTTCGACGACACGCCGGCCGTGCGCAGGCCACCGCCCCTCGACCTCGACGCGATCAAGGCGGCGGCCAAGCTGCTGGCCGGCTCCAAGCGGCCGATCATCCTCGTCGGCGGCGGTGCGCAGGGCGCCAGCGCGGAAGTCACGCGGCTCGCTGCGCGCGTCCAGGCACCGGTGATCGGCTATCGCACGGGCCAGGGCGTCATCGACGCACGCAATCCATTCAGCCACCGCTTCCCCGCCGGCCATGCGCTGTGGAAAGACGTCGATGTCGTCATCGGCATCGGCACGCGCCTCCAGCACGTGCTCGACTGGGGCCGCGACGATGCAATGAAAATCATCCATCTCGATGCCGATCCATCGCGCATCGGGCGCACGTGCACACCGGACGTCGCGATCGTCGCGGACGCGGCAGACGGCGTCGCCGCCTTGCTCAACGAGCTCGAGCGCGTCGGCGACAAGCCTGCCGATCGCACCGACGAGATGCTGGCATTGCGCGCTGAGATGGATGGCAAGTTTGCGCGCCTCGCGCCGCAGAAAGCGTGGATCGATGCCATTCGCGCGGAGCTTCCGGAGGACGGCATCGTCGTCGAGGAACTGACCCAGATCAGCTATGCGAGCCGCCTCCTCTATCCCGTGTACAAACCGCGCACGTATCTCTCGACAGGCTATCAGGGCACGCTTGGCTGGGGTTATCCGACGGCACTCGGCGCCAAGGCCGCCAACCCTGACCGCGCGGTCGTCGCCGTGCATGGCGATGGCGGCTTCATGTTCGGCGTGCAGGAGATGGCGACGGCCGTCGCGCACAACATCGGCGTCGTGGCGCTCGTCTTCAACGACAACGCCTACGGCAACGTGAAGCGCATCCAGCAGAACAACTACGAAGGACGCACGGTCGTATCCGATCTCGTCAATCCGGACTTCGTGCGTCTCGCGGAAAGCTTCGGGATGCGCGGCGAGCGCGTGACGACACCCGAAGCGCTGCGGCCCGCACTCAAGGCGGCCATCAAGGCCAATGCGCCGGCGCTGATCGAGATCCCAGTCGGCGAGTTCCCTGATCCCTGGTCGTTTTTCTTCGCGAAGAAGGCCCGTGGCGCCTCCTCGAACTGGTCGATGAAGGGGCCGGATTGAGCCCTGCCCAAACGACATTCTACCTTGCCGGACAATGATCTGGCGCCATCGACCGCTGTGCGGCATAAACAGGCGCCGGCCTCCCTCGGGGCCAGACAACAAGATCGAAGGAACGCCCGCCCCCATGCACCCGCTGCTCGCCGGCCTGAGGATCATCGACATCACCACGATCGTGCTGGGGCCCTTCGCGACCCAGTTTCTGGGCGATCTCGGAGCGGAGGTGATCAAGATCGAGACCGTCGACGGCGACATGAACCGCTATACGCCGCCGACCACGGGTCCGGGCCTCGGCGCGGTCTTCGTCAATAACAACCGCAACAAGCGCTCCGTCGCCCTCGATCTCAAGAACGAGGAAGGCAAGGAAGTGCTGCGCCGCCTCATCAAGACCGGCGACGTGCTCGTCCACAACATGCGCCAGGATGCGCTCGACCGCCTCGGCTTCAGCTGGGAGAACGTGCACGCGCTCAATCCGAGCCTCATCTATTGCGCGGCCCTCGGCTATGGCAGCGACGGTCCCTACTCGGGCAAACCTGCCTACGACGACATTATCCAGGCGAGTTCGGGTCTTGCCGGCCTCACACACCGTCGCGATGGCACACCGGCCTATCATCCGACTGTGACGGCCGACAAAGCCGGCGGGCTCCACGTCGTGTATGCGGTGCTGGCCGCGCTCCTCTATCGCGAGCGCCATGGCGGCAAGGGGCAGCTCGTCGAAATGCCCATGTTCGAAGCCATGGCCGCTTTCTCGCTCAACGAGCACCTCATGGGCGCGAGCTTCGAGGAGAAGGGCCCGACCGGCTACCACCGTACGCTCTCGCAGAACCGCAAGCCCTTCCCGACAAGCGACGGCTGGATCGCTTTGCTCCCCTACACGTTGACGCAGTGGACGCGTGTGCTCACGCTGCTCGGGCGCGAGGATCTCACGAAGGAGCCCTGGTTCGCGAACAATGCCGAGCGCTCCAAGCGTTCGGACGAACTCTATGCTTTGATCGCGGCGTCGCTCGGAAACCGCACGAGCGCGGAATGGCTCGAAGTGTTCGAGAAGGCCGATGTGCCGTGCGGCGTCGTCCACACGCCCGACAGCCTGCTCGACGATCCGCATTTGAAAGCCGTCGGCTTCTTCGAGCCGAACTTCGAGGACGACATCGGCGTCGTGCGCACGCTGCGCCAGCCCGTGATCTTCCGTGGTGTCGAGACCGAGCCGGACCGCGCGCCGCCGGCACTCGGGGCGGACACCCGCGCGCTACTCGCCGACCTCGGCTACAGCGACGCCGAGATCGGGACGCTGCTCGATAAGCGGATCGCTGCTGGTAAGTAGTCGCGCCTGCGGCGCGAGCGAGACTGGTCTCGCGCTCTACCGTGCCAGAGGCGCGTCTTCGACACGACGAGGGACGCCCTCCCGGACCCGCCCGTCTTCATGATTTTGCCCTCAAAGCGCACCAAGCGGCCCATCCACGACTGCGGCCGCATCAGCCCAGCTCGGAAAGCGGGACGCCGCGCGCAGTGCAGCCTCGCGCAACTCCGCACAGAGCGCCGGCTGGGTAAGCACACGCGCCAACGCCGCTCGCAGCGCCTCTGGCGAGCGCTCCGGCACAATCAACGCCGCTGATGGATCGAGCCACCCCTCGACGGCGCCAGCGCCCGTCGTGACGACCGGTACACCGCGCGCGATCGCTTCGGCAACCGCCATGCCATAGCCCTCGTGCAGAGACGCTGCGACAAAGACCTGCGTGGACTGCCATTGCGCTTCCAGATCCGCCTCTGAAAGCCCGCCTTCCAGACGGATGCGCCCTTCGAGCCCTGCAGCCCCGATCATGGTGTGCAGCTCCGCCACATGATCCGGCGCCCGTTCGAGATCGCCGACAATACCGAGCGTCCACGGCAGATGAGTGAGACCGGCCAACGCTTCGATCAGCACATGGTAGCCCTTTCGCGGGATGATGGCACCGACCGAGAGCAGGCGCGGAACACCGGCGACGGGCGCTGGTGTCACCACGGCTGGGCGCTCCATACCTGGAACCGCCACCACGATCCGCGATGACGGCACGCCATAGTCGGCGCTCAACGTAGCTGCTGTCGTATGTGACGAAGCGATGACACGACGGCACGCGGCAAGTGCTTTGCGCTCCGCCTCGGCAAAGCGCGCGCGATCATCCGGCGACAGCCCCTCCTCCATCGCAATCGGGTGATGGAAAATCATCACCAGCCGCAGGCGCTGAGCCTCGCGTGCTATTTCCCGAGCAACCGGCGAAAGGCAGATCTGATCCGCAATGACTATCGTGTCCGCCGGCAGAGCGGCCAGCAGCTCCGCTGTGCGTGTCCGCGCCTCCGCGTCGGGGCGCGGAAATCCTGCCGGCAGGTCGAGCGACGTCACGTCCCAGTCGAGCGCCGCAAGCTCCCGCATCAGCCGCGTGTTGTACACGAAGCCGCCTGTCAAGCGCGCGTAGTCCAGTGAATTCGCGAACACCAAGCGGCGCGGCTGCGGCATCGACGGTCCTCGATCAACCTGCTCTATGGCACGGCCTCGCACCATGCTATGCGCTCTGGCCAAGAAGCAATCCGTTGCGAGCGTCAAGCGAGGCCGCCGTTCATGAGCCAAGAAGCGCCCGATACCGAGCCGGTCGAGGACCAGGAGGCCATGAACCGGCGCCGCCTCGAAGCCCTTCGCCTCGCGCTCGAAGAGAATCAGGCCGCCAACGTGCGGGTGCTCACGCACGGCTTAAGGGCCCCCGATCTCGCCGACATCATCGAATTGCTGGAGCCCGACGAGCGGGTCAGCCTCATTCAAATCCTCGGCGATGACTTCGATCCCGAGGTCATGTCCGAGCTCGAGGAGAGCGTCCGCGACCAGCTCGCCGAGGCGCTGCCGAACGAGGTTCTCGCCCGCGTCCTCACCGAGCTCGACACCGACGACGCCGCCTACGTCCTCGAAAGCCTCGACAAGGAGGACCAGGAGGACGTCCTCGCGCAGATGCCGTCGAGCGACCGTATGGCGCTCGAGCGCAACCTCGAATATCCGGAAGAGACGGCCGGCCGTCTCATGCAGACGGGCTTCGTCGCCGTTCCGCCCTTCTGGTCGGTCGGGCAGGTCATCGACCACATGCGCGAGTCCGCGGATCTGCCGGAGACCTTCACGGACATCTTCGTCGTCGATCCGAGCTACCGCGTCATCGGCACGATCGACCTCTCGCGCCTGCTGCGCACGAAGCGCGCGGTGCTCGTTCAGCAGATCATGGAAGCCGACCAGCACACGGTCTCGGCGACCCTCGACCAGGAAGAGATGGCGCGTCAGTTCGAGCGCTATGACCTAAAGTCGGCGCCCGTCGTCGATGCCAACAAGCGTCTCGTCGGTGTCGTCACGGTCGACGATATCGTCGAGGTCATCGAGGACGAGACGGATGAGGATCTCCGGCGCCTCTCCGGCGTCGGCGACGAGAGCATCGGCGACAGCGTCATCTCGACCGTTCGCAGCCGCATTGTGTGGCTCGCCATCAACTTGTGCACGGCAGGTGTCGCGGCAGCAGTGATCAAGCAGTTCGATGCCTCCATCGAGCAGATGGTAGCGCTCGCTGTGCTCATGCCGATCGTCGCGTCCATGGGCGGCAATGCCGGCACGCAGACGATGGCCGTCACGGTCCGCGCGCTCGCGACGAGAGATCTCGGACCAGCGAACCGCTCGCGCATCATCCTCCGCGAGGCCGCCGTTGGCTTGATCAATGGCCTCACGCTTGGCGCCCTGCTCGGACCGATCGTGTTCCTATGGTTCGGCATCGGCACGCTCGGCATCGTGATTGCCATAGCCCTCGTCATCAACCTGTTCACGGCGGCGGTCGCCGGCATCCTCGTGCCGCTGGCGCTCGATCGATTAGGATTCGATCCGGCCGTCGCGTCCGCAACATTCGTGACGACGATCACCGACGTGATCGGCTTCCTCGCCTTCCTCGGCCTAGCGACGCTTGTTCTTTTGTAAGAACGGCCTACCGACCGGCGTGCAGTCGCACGCTCATGACCGCGTGGCATGGCCTAACGGCCGGCGCGCATTTGCGCGCTCAGGGAGAGGTGCTGTCGCTGGCGATCGTAGTGCAATGCCCCCGGCGTAGATTTACTGCTTGCCGCAGACGCGACCTGTCAGCATGGCCGCCGCGGGCATAGCACAATGGACGGGTTGCGAAGCAACTCTTCCCAGCAGCCCGCGGCACTTTCATGAGCGCGCGACTGCGCGCCGGCCGGTAGGCCGTCATCAAGAAAAGCAGTCCGCGGCTACCTATTCGAGAGCAAAAGACATCTCGACGCGAACGCTCAGCGTCTCGCTGCCGCCCTCGATCGGCACGCTATCCGCCGACATCGAGCTGCGCGCGACCATCGGGCGCGGCGGCCGCGGGCCCATGACCTCCTCGCTGATCGTGATCACGGGGCCGAGCTTCGCGCCCGCCGACTCCGCAAGCAGGCGCGCGCGATGCGTCGCGTTCTGGACGGCCAGCTTGCGTGCCTCGTCCTTGCGCTTCTCCGCATCCGAGACGATGAAGCTGATGCTGCTCGCTTGGTTGGCACCGAGCGTCACGACCTGATCCAGGACATCGCCGAGCTTGGCGATATCACGGACTTTGAGACTGACCTGATTGTGCACGACATAGGCTTCGATCTGCTGCGCGCCGCGGCCCTTGTAGTCGCGATAGCGGGGCGAGATCTGGAACTGCTGCGTCTGGATGTCCTTGGCGTCGATACCGGCCGCCTTGAGGCCATCGATCACCTTGCGCATGGCCGCGTTATTGGCCGTGAGCGCCTCGCGCGCCGTGGCGCCTTCGGTAACGACGCCGGTCGTGATCTGAGCGCTGTCGGGCGGCGCCTCGACGCTGCCGTGCCCCGCGACCATGACCCAGCGGCCCGCGCGTTGCTCCTGGGCTTCGGCTTCGGTCATGGGGGCAGCTCCAAGGATGGGGATCAGGGCGAAGAGGCCCGCGATCGCCAATGAGGTAAGCGGTTTCATGTATCCGTCCATTCGTTTCCCGGCTGGAATGCTCTGTGGCCGTCCAATGCGGCGAAAGCGTGCTTGAGAACGCCGGGCGCGGCGCAATCCGTCGATGACCGCTATCGAAGGCGTCGGGCTGGCGTTGCGCGGGGTGCAAACGCCGCCGCGAACCTGTTATAGAGGCGCGCTCTGCTCGCCGGCCCGTGATCGCGGCCCCGCAGCACGGGGCCCGTAGCTCAATGGTTAGAGCCGGCGGCTCATAACCGTCTGGTTGCAGGTTCGAGTCCTGCCGGGCCCACCATTTTTGCGCTCACGCCGAGTTCGCTGCGCTCACCGGCTCCGCGCGGGCGGGCCTTGGCCCGGGCCGCAGGCGCGGCCTCAGGATGGCGGCGGGGGGATCTCGCCGAGTTCGCTACGCTCTCCGGCTCCGCGCGGGCGGATTCTCCCGAGGAACATCCCATATTCGGCCAATTGTCTGGATGCCGTTCAGCCAATGGTTAGAGAAGTACTGCAGTATTATGGGCACGAAGGTGAGGGTTGCATAAGCCCCCGCGCAGACCGAGGTCGCGAATGACCTGCGAAGGAAACAACAATGATCGTCCTCGACGGTCCATCACATCCGGGGAGAGTGCTCAAGGATCTGTACCTTGATCCCCTCAACATGAGCGCCGCAGCGCTGGCCGCCCGGACGGAGATGTCGGGGGCTTTGCTGGTGCACCTCGTCAAGGGCGAGGTGGCCATGACCGCCGATATGGCCGTGCGCCTCGGGTACTTCTTCGGCACCGCTCCAGAATACTGGATGAATATCCAGCGCAACCACGACCTTCACCACGCCCGCCGCCGCGTGAACCTCGCCCGCATCGAGCCGCTGAAGGGGGAGTAGGGCGTCCCGAATTGCATCCCCGCGGGCCACTCGCATCCCCAGGAAAATAAGCGGATCACGCCGCATTACTGGCTCGGCACCCGTCCGCGTGCTTCAGTTGCATATGATTCGGGGAAAATTTATTCGCGAGATATGCCATGAACGGATCGGGGGAACTGCTCGCCCAGCTAATCGCTATTGCTGCGCGATTACAAACCATCAGGTCCGTATGCACGAATGAGGAAAGCACCAAGCTTTTTCTGGTTCTGCCTGTCCTCAACGCACTTGGATATGATGTCACCGATCCGACCGTTGTTCGACCCGAGTTCGCTGCCGACTTCCGAGATGGCGTTACGGACCGCGTAGATTTCGCAATCATGCAGGGTAGCGACCCCGTCATGGCCATAGAATGCAAGAAGGTCGGCGCCGATCTATCTATTTATCGCGGGCAACTGCGAGCGTATTTTACGGCACTTCAGTGCGTAAGGCTCGGCATTCTCACTAACGGCGAACGCTTCGAATTCTTCGTCGACTGCGAGAATGCCAACATCATGGATCCCGAGCCTTTCATCACGCTTGATATGGAAGTTGCGGCCCAAGGCAGCATACCACTTGAAACCTTGGAGGCGCTCGCGGCCGTATCTCGAGCCAATTTTCAACCTGAATACATCTCTGAAATTGCAGCGACCCGCCTGATTTCAAAGCGCTTGCGCACCGTGATGTTACAGGAGTTTCGTGAACCGTCGGAGGATCTTTGCCGCCTCGTACTTAGGAGAGTCGGCCTCGAAAACCTACGAAGCTACAGGATAGCCACTCACTATAGTTCTCTGGTGAAATGCGCCTTCGAAGAAGCGCTCATCATCCCGATCCTTGAGCACCTGCGCCAATCCGAGACTAACTGCGACGATCAACCTGCAAATTCGGAAGGAACATCTCAACGTATTTTGACGACCGATCGCGAGTTAGCGGTTTATCGCTACGTTTGCCGGCGCTTGGCGTATCTCGCGACCGACGAATTTCAGTTCGCGGCGATTGAGCATATTAAGCATCGGGATTACGTGGGGAAATTTGCGATCTACTATGGAAACGTGAGGAAAGGTCGAATTTTCGATTACATAGAGGGCTCCAACGGATACGATAAGTTCATTTTCCCAGAGCCGTTCGGCGAAATTACTACGAATACCATCTCAGATATCGACCGTCCGCTGCGGGAGACGTTCGCTCAACGTGTTAGAGAGGCAGGCCCCTCTAATGTCGCGCCAAGCGCCATGACTTCGGCGGTGCGCGCCTAGCGGTGCGCCACCCCCAGCGCACCCCGCCCCGCGCCCGTTCCTGCTAGCCCCGGGGGCCAATTCGCCGTATCCAGATGGCTTGCAAAATCAGCGCGCCGGCCCCGCCGGGACGCGCCCAGAAACGTGACCAGGAAACGGCTTCAAGGACGCCTGAGACCGCCATGAACGAGATGTCGCCGAACCGCGCCCGTCCGCTTTCGCCCGAAATCGTCGAGCGCTTCGCCGCGATCGTCGGCAAGGCACACGCCCTCGTCGATCCCGACGCCCAGCTCCCCTATCTCAAGGAGCTGCGTGACAAGTACGTCGGCCGCTCGGCGCTCGTGCTGCGCCCCGCATCGACGGACGAGGTGAGCCGCATCATGGCGCTCGCCAACGAGCTGAGCCTCGCCGTCGTCCCGCAGGCGGGCAACACGGGCCTCGTCGGCGGGCAGATCCCGCAGCACGGCGAGATCGTCGTTTCAGTCGCGCGCATGAACAAGGTGCGCCACGTCGATCCTGCCGGCACGAGCATGACCGTCGAAGCGGGGCTGACACTGCAGGAATGCCAGGACGTCGCCGAGAAGGCCGGACGCCTGTTCCCGCTTGCGCTGCCCTCGCAGGGGAGCTGCCGCATTGGCGGCAATCTCGGCACGAACGCGGGCGGTGTCGGCGTGCTCGCCTATGGCAACACGCGCCAGCAGGTGCTCGGGCTCGAAGTCGTGCTCGCGGACGGGCGCGTGTGGAACGGGCTGCGCGCGCTCAAGAAAGACAACACCGGCTACGATCTGCGCGATCTCTTCATCGGTTCGGAGGGCACGCTCGGCATCATCACGGCTGCCGTGCTTCGCCTGCTGCCGCGCCCCGCCGAGATGGCGACGGCCATGGTTGCGCTGCCGTCGATCGATACGGCCATGGCGCTGCTTTCCGAAGCGCAGTCGCGCGCAGGCAGCACGCTCACGGCTTTCGAATTCATTCCGCGGCTGATGGTCGAGATCGTGCTGCGTCACATCAAGGGCACACGCGATCCATTCCCGACGCCCTATCCCTGGTACGTTCTGCTGGAGATTTCCGGTCCCAAGGCCGATGGCGGCGCGCAGGCGCAGATGGAGGACATTCTCGTCCACGCGAGCGAGACCGGCCTCATCATCGACGCAGCGATCGCGCAGTCACCCAATCAGGCGCGTGATCTGTGGACGATCCGCGAGTCGATTTCCGAAGCGCAGCGCCCCGAGGGCGGCAATATCAAGCACGACATCTCGGTCGCCGTCGCGCGTATCCCGGAATTCATCGAGCGCGCCGCGGCGGCTGTCGAAAAGCTGTGCCCGGGCGCGCGGCCGCTACCGATCGGCCACTTCGGCGATGGCAACGTGCACTACAACATCGCCAAGCCGGTCGGCATGGACGACAAGGTGTTTCTCGCGCAGTGGGATGTGATCATGGGCGCGGTGCACGATGTGGTCGCCGCCATGGATGGCTCGATCTCGGCCGAGCACGGGATTGGCGTGATGAAGCGCGATGAGCTTGCGCGTCTCAAGGACCCCGTCGAGCTCGATCTCATGCGGAAGATCAAGACAGCGCTCGATCCCAAAGGCTTGCTCAATCCCGGCAAGGTGATCTGAGCACAAAAAGGGAGCCGCGCGGGGCGCGGCTCGTTAGGGAACAGGGAGGCATCAAAACGGAGTGGTGCGTCCCGACGCCAATGAGCGGAGCGCCGGGTGCAGCACATAAACGATTGTGCCCAGAGGCTGGTTCCGTTAAATGCCGTTCGCTCGGCCCTGCGGAAGTATCCGCGTCGGCTGGAACGATGTTCAGTGGGCGGTTAGCTCAGCGGTAGAGCGCTTCGTTTACACCGAAGATGTCGGGGGTTCGATCCCCTCACCGCCCACCAGATTTCGATCACGCCGTATTCGCTTCGCTCATCGGCTCCGCGGGGGCGGCGCTTGCGCCGGCGCGCAGTTGCGCGCTCGGGGGCGCATATCGATCACGCCGTATTCGCTTCGCTCATCGGCTCCGCAGGGGCGTCGCTGGCGCCGACGCGCAGTTGCGCGCTCGTGGACGCGTATCGCTCACGCCGTATTCGCTTCGCTCATCGGCTCCGCGGGGGCGGCGCTTGCGCCCGCGCGCTCTTGCGCGCTCAAGACGGGATGCTTCGATCACGGCGGTATTCGGTCAGATCAGGCCCGCTGCCCCTGATCGAAAAGGGGCACGCCGGGGCGGCGCATGAATACGATCAGGAAGGCGCCAGCGAGAATGCCGCCGATGTGCGCCCACCAGGCGACCGGGCTGCCGTCCGGAATCGCCAGCATCACGAACTGCGTCGCGATCCAGGCGCCGAGCGCCCAAAGCGCGGTGATCCGCAGCGGAATGAAGCGGAAAGCGAGCCCCCATACGCGCACACGCGGGTGCAGGATCAGGTACGCCGCTATCACGCCAGCGACCGATCCTGACGCGCCGATCAGCGGAATGGTCGGCGTCGGCGTCATGACCGCGTGAGCGAGCCCACCCGCGATGCCGCAAAGCAGATAGAAAACGAGGAAACGCGCATGCCCCATGGCATCCTCGACATTGTCGCCGAAGACCCAGAGGAACAGCATATTGCCGATGAGATGCATCGGGCTGCCGTGCAGGAACTGGTACGTGATGAGCGTCAACGCTTCCGGAACTTCGAAAGCCCCCTGTGGGCCCTGCACGAAGCCGCCTCCCCGGCCCAGAAGCTCCGCGGGGATGGCCGCATAGCTCGATACGTAGCTTTCGCTCGTGGCCATGGCCTGCAGAGCGAAGATGATGACGTTGAGCGCGATGATCCCGACGGTCACCCACTGCCAATGGATTGCACGCAGCGGATTTTCGTCTCTCAGGGGCACGAACACGTGGCGAGACTCCTCGGTGGGCCGCTCTGGGGAAGCCGTGGCGATAATCGAATGTCGGAATAATAGCGAAAATCAGGATGCCGGCATCAGGGATTGTGGCGTCGGCGGATGCCTGCGCTCAGGCTAGCGATTCTGGCCCGGCACCCACAGCACATCGCGATCGCCGAGGTCGTTGACGTACCGGCTTGCGACGAACAGCAGGTCCGACAGGCGATTGAGATAACGGACCGCCGCCTCGCTCACGGGCTCGTCGGGCTCGGCAGTCAGCTCCACGAGAAGACGCTCGGCGCGCCGGCAGACGGTGCGCGCGACGTGCAGTGCGGCAGCGCCGGCCGATCCACCCGGCAGGACGAACGAGCGGAGCGGCTTCAACTCCGCATTCATCGCGTCGATCTCCCGCTCGAGACGATCGACTTGAGAGGGCTCGACACGGAGCGGCTCGTAGGGCAGCGGCTTGCCGCGATCGGGCAGGCAAAGGTCGGCGCCGAGATCGAACAGGTCGTTCTGGATGCGGCCGAGGATTGCATCGACATCGACGGGAAAGGTGAGCCCCGCAAGATGCACCCGCGCCATGCCGATGACCGCGTTCGTCTCGTCGACCGTGCCGTAAGCCGAGACGCGCAAGCTGTCCTTTCGCACACGCTCACCGCTGCCGAGCGCCGTCGTCCCCTTATCGCCGGTGCGGGTGTAGATCTTGTTCAGAACGACCATGATGGCGCGCCTCTGGTCAGCGGTTGAGCAGAAAGAACGCCATGATAACAAGGATTGCGAAGAACTGCAGGCCCACCCGCCAGCGCATGAGCTTCTGGCTGGTGTTGGGGCTCGTCCCGCGCATCATATTCCAGAGGCCGAGCAGCAGGACGAACAGCACCGCCAGCACGGCCAGCGTCGAGAGATGGAAAAGTGCCGTGTTCATCTTGGCTCCTGGGGCGTAGCTGCGGCCGGCGGCTCACGCGCCGACAGTGTGCGGCGCTGTGTAGAACGTGGCTCCGGCCTGTAATGCATTAACGGCTATTGCGCCATTGCGTGGCAAAACAATTGCCGCAATCATCATGGCAAGACAGTCCAACCTCCCGCATGGACTGGAGGCCTGCCAATCGAGAGGCCGCGTTTGGCGACCAAGAAACATACCGCACAACTCCCTGGGCGACCACGCGCGCCCCGTGCGACCGTACGGCACGGTCGGCCCGCCAGCAGGCAGCGCCGACTGCAGCGCGCCGGCGCATCGGCGGCGGTCCTCGTGGCGTTGGCACTCGGATCATCGACGATCGGGACTTTCCCGGCTGAGGCTCAGCAGACGCCGGGACAGGCCCGCGAGAACCTCGAGAAATCACGCCGCGACCTCGACCAGACCCGCCAGCGCACGAAGGGCCTCGAGAAGAG
>JAEYPL010000148.1 GCA_023410905.1 Pseudomonadota bacterium | reverse complement strand
ATGTTGCCAAGACGCCTCACCGCATAAAGCACTGAATTATAGGCACTTTATCGACGCGACCGGGCTAACAGAATTGCATTTTCCACAGACACTGCGCAGAGAACCGCATGATGGCTTGTGTGTGTCGCTTTTGTGATTCGGGCTTCGGAAGGCCATTCCGCGATGCCCGGTTTGAACGCAGCGTTGTGTATATGCCAAGAAACCGGGCCTTGCCATCGGGGCGACCGAATCGACTTCAGCTTCTCCGGCCTTTGCCTCCGCCCACAAGACGATGCAGGAGGCCACCGCGCGGCGGCTCCGGTGGCGGTGCCGGCGGCTCCAAAGGCTGTGCCCGAGACTTCTGCTCGGAATACTTCGGGGCTTTCGCAGCGTATTCGCGCTGCCCCACTGGCGGGAATTCGTCGACGGACGGCATCCGCCGATAATCCCCTTCGGGCGCATGGCGCTGCGGCCTAGTCGGCGCCTCGCTGCGGTCCTCCGCTGACGACGGATCGCGACCGTATCCGTGCCCCCCATTCTCCTCGATCACGACCCCGCCAGGCGCACGCCACAGCTCCCGCGGCGCGGTGGGCGGTGCAGTCCGCTCGTGTGATTCGTAATGCTCGTCATAGCCGACGTGCGGGTTCAGATCCTCGGGATTGAAGCGGCGGCGCGACGCATCACCTGACGCCGGCACAGCAGATGCGGCCGGCGCGTGTTTGGTCGCCGCCGGTTGCGTCACGGGCGCCGCCTGCTGGGGCGTCGCGATCGACATGCCGGACGCGACGATGGCGATTCGCATGCTGTTGTTCGCCATGCTGTCGTCGAACGACGCACCGACGATGATGTTCGCGTCCTCGTCGACTTCCTGCCGCACGCGGCTCGCGGCCTCGTCGACCTCGAAGAGCGTCATATCCTTGCCGCCGATGATCGACAGCAGCACGCCCTTGGCGCCGCTGAGCGTGAGGTCATCGATCAGCGGATTGGCCAGCGCCATCTCCGCGGCTTTGCGCGCGCGCCCTTCGCCGGAGGCCTCGCCCGTTCCCATCATCGCCGCGCCCATGCCGCGCATAATCACCTGGACGTCGGCGAAGTCGAGATTGATCAGGCCGTCCTTCATGATCAGGTCGACGATGCACGCGACGCCGGCGTGCAGCACCTTGTCCGCAAGAACGAAGGCCTCCGCGAACGTCGTCTTCTCGTTGGCGATGCGGAAGAGATTCTGATTCGGGATGACGATCAGCGTGTCGACGGATGTCTTGAGTTCCGCAATTCCCGCCTCCGCCACGCGCATCCGTCGCGCGCCCTCGAAGTGGAAGGGCTTGGTCACGATCGCAACCGTGAGGAGCCCCATATCGCGGGCCGTGCGCGCGATGACGGCCGCTGCACCAGTACCCGTCCCGCCACCCATACCGGCAGCGATGAACGCCATATGAGCGCCCTTGAGCGCCTTGGTGATCTCTTCTTTTGCTTCCTCGGCCGCAGCAAGGCCGATCTCGGGCCGCGATCCCGCGCCGAGCCCTTGCGTGAGGTTCACGCCGAGCTGGATGCGATGTTCAGCGCCCGAGGATGCGAGCGCCTGCGCGTCGGTGTTCGCGACGATGTAGGTCACGTCCTGAAGGCCGGACGCGATCATGTTGTTGATGGCGTTGCCGCCCGCGCCGCCGACCCCGATCACCTTGATGACGGGGCGCAGCTCGCTGAAAACCGGATGTTGCGGACCTGTGCCCATCGATGCCTCGTGTCCGTCCTGCTCAGTGAGCCCGTGCGCACCGCACGCGGCTCATCCCTTCGCGCGGCTCAGCCAGTTACCGATCCAGCTCACGTAGCCGCTTCCACGCCAACCGCGCAGTCCCCCAGTCCTCGCAGCGAAGTGCTGCTGCAGCGAATCGCCGATGAGCCCGCTCACCGTCGCGAATGAAGGCCCCAGCATGTCGGCGGACATCCCCTCGATCGGGCTCGGTCGACCAACGCGCACTGTCGCTGCGCGCGCCGCCCCCAAGCTCCCCGAAGCCTCCCCCATGCTACCCCAAACGCTGTCGAGCCCCTCGAGGCCGGCCCCGCCCCCGGTCAGCACGACCCGCTCCAGGATGCTCCTGTCGAGCTTGGCAGCGACAACCCGCTCTTGAACCAGCGCCGCGATACCGTGGATTCGCGGCTCGATCAGCGAACGCAACTCTGCCCGAGAGATCCGAGCCGTCGCCTCATCCTCGCCATCGCTGACGGAGAACGAGAACGACTCATGATCGTTCGAGCGCGCCGGCAGCAGTGTGCCATAAAGCGTTTTGATTCGCTCGGCTTCCGTCACCGGGGTGCCGAGGCGGCGCGCGATGTCGAAAGTCACGAGCTGGGCGCCGACCGGCAAAACCTCGGCCATAGCCAGCCGTCCGCCAGCAAATGCTGCCATTGATGTCACACCGGCGCCGATATCGATGACCAGCACGCCGAGCTGACGCTCCTCCTCCGTGGTGACCGCCATGGCGCTCGCATACGGTGTGGCCGCGAGCTGATGCGGCTCCAGGTAGCAGCGCTCGACCACGGCGAGCAGGTTCTGCAATGGGCCATCGTCGGCAGTGACCGCAACGAGGTCGGCACTGAGTTCGTTGCCGGCCATGCCACGCGGATCGGCGACACCTTCGGCACCATCGACGTGCCAGGCTTCGTTGTGGAACTGGACGAGCGTGCGGCCACCACGTGCGGCAAAAGCCTCGCCGCCGGAGAGGGCGCGCGCGACATCGCCATCGCCGACAAAGCCGCTCTCGGTGCTCACACGTGCCGCGAAGCGCTGCGACTTGAGGCGGCCGCAGGCCACGGCAACGCTGACCTGCTCCATGGTGACGCCGGCCATGCGCTCGGCCTGACCGACAGCCGCGCGGGTCGCCTGCTCGGCGGCATCGGGATCGATTACCATGCCGGCCTTGATGCCACCGCTGCGCTGATGACCGATACCGAGCAAGCGTGTGCGACCGCCCTTGTCACCCGTCGCGATCAGACAGACGACTTTGCTCGTGCCGATGTCGAGCGCCGCGATGATCGGCGTGCCGCGCGGGAGGGGCGGGGGGGTGTTGCGGTTGCGGTCCATGATGTTCAAGTGTACGCCCCCTTACAATGCTGAAGCGGATTTACGTGGTGCCGGCAGGCTGGCCGGAGCCACGCCAGCCGATGCCGCCGGTGCGACAGGTCGCGGCGACACCGCGATGCGATCGTCAACTCTCAGATCGATGACGCGCCGAGGTTCGCCCAGAAGAGCGGCGCTTTCGGCGCGCTCCATGAAGCTGCCAAGCGCCGCCGCCTCGCCTTCGGCGGGAAGATGAATGCGGCTGTCATTGTCGAGGTCGAGCGACCATCGGCGTTGGCCAATGCGCTCCGAAACCCGCACGCGCGCGGCGATCGCAGGATGTTTCTCGAACGCGGAGAGAAGCGCGTTGAGAGCACCGGGCGCTCCGTCGCCCGAGATGCGCGGCAAGGCTTCCTGCGTCGAGGGCGCGACGCGCGCCAGCTCCCGTCCTTCGGCATCGACGAGGCTCGCGCTGCCATTGTTGAGCCAGACGGCGATGGGTGTGCGCTCTGTGACGCGCACTTCGACGCTGCCCGGCAACACCCGCGTAACCGTCGCGCGGCGAACCCAGGCGAGCGCCTCGACACGGCGGCGCGCGGCTTCCGAATTGTAGCGGAGCAGTGATGTCGGCTGGTCGAGCTGGAGGGCCGCGAAGATGTCGCGCACCTCGGTGTAGGCGTAGCCTGTGACGTGGATCTCATCGACGCCGAGACCGGCCATGATCATCAACTCGTCGACATGGGCGCTCAGCGGAGCGGACGCCGGTAGTGCGCCAACACGGCTCACGACAACGAACGCCGCGCCACCGAGCAGAAGCGCCGCACAGAATGTCGCCGGCATCCACGAGCGGCGATGGCGCGGCGCTGGCGTGATCGGAACGATTTCTTCGGGCAGAGCGGCGAGATCCGGCGCCGCAACACGCGGGCGCGCCATCCGACGCGCAGGCGCGCGCGGGCGTTCGCGCTCGACTGTGCGCCACCAGAACCTCTGCTTGTCGGGCCGCTCGCGCACGCCATCCATCCGCTGGGTTGCCGGCTCGAAAGAGCTGGTGCACCACCGTTAACCATTTCGACGATTTGGTTAATTTTCAGTAAAGGTTGCGCCCGCCACTCGGCACGGCAGCGCGATTTCAGCGCGCGATGGAAGCATCCTCGACAAGCCACGCAACGAGCTGGCCGAAGGAGAGCCCCATGTGCTGGCCAAGCTCCGGCACGAGCGACGTCGGCGTCATGCCAGGCTGCGTGTTGATCTCGAGGAAGGCCAGATCGCCCGTCACCTCGTCCCAGCGGAAATCCGAGCGCGAAACACCGCGGCAACCGAGCGCGCGATGCGCCGCTAGCGTGTGCGTCTGCACGGCGCGGCGAAGATGATCGGGAATGCGCGCGGGAAGAATGTGTTTCGAACCGCCGGGCGCGTACTTCGCCTCGTAGTCGTAGAATTCGAGGTGGTCAGCTGACACGATATCGATAATCTCGGTCGCGCGGTCGCCGATGACGGCGCAGGTCAGCTCGCGCCCCGCGATGAACTTCTCGACCATGATCTGCCCGTCACGGCTGACGGGAACAGTTCGAATGGCTTCCGGCGGCCGATTGGCGCCAACTTTCACGATCACGACGCCGACGCTCGAACCTTCGGCGACGGGCTTCGCGACATACGGTGGTGGAAGTGCGTGATCGGCGAGCGCGTCGTTCGGCGTTACGAGCACACCGTGCGCGATCGGCACACCCAGCGCGCTCACGATCTTCTTCGTGCGCTCCTTGTCCATGGCGATGGCGGACGCAAGCACGCCGGAGTGCGTATAGGGTATTTCCAGAACTTCGAGCAGGCCCTGCACGCAACCGTCTTCGCCCCAGCGCCCGTGCAGCGCATTGAAGCAGACATCCGGTTTGATCTCGACGAGACGCGCCGCAAGATCGTGCCCGACATCGACGGGCGTCACGCGAAAGCCCTCGCCTTCGAGCGCCTTCATGCACTCACGGCCCGAGGAGAGGCTGACCTCACGCTCCGCCGACCAGCCGCCCATGAGCAACGCGACGTGTGGC